>JBIJAC010000019.1:0-31734 GCA_044345935.1 Polynucleobacter sp.
AGGTTCAGTTGATCACCCAAAACCAAGATGAGATTACGGGTCGTTTGACTGCCCTTTGCGCTTTTGGCCGTTGGGGATTTTTTGCTCATAAAACATCTTAACTGGAATGACTTAGACTGGAGTCCTGTTCTTTTTTTGCTTGATGAATTTATGCGGCATTTCTTATTTCTAGCAGCCTGTTGGCTGGGACTCTCTTTGAGTAGCCCAGCATTTGCTCAGACTGCAGCCCCCACCTGTAGCCCACTCCTTTCTCACACGTTTTTGCGTTTGCAAGACGAGGTTCCCCAAAATTTATGCCAGTACCAAGGCGATGTGATTTTGGTGGTGAATACGGCGAGTTACTGTGGCTTTACTGGACAATACGACGACCTTGAAAAAATTTATTCGAAGTATCAAAAAAGAGGTTTTGTTGTTTTAGGATTTCCATCGAATGACTTCGGTCAACAAGAGCCTGGCACGAATAAGCAAATTGCTGATTTTTGTAAAAATACCTATGACGTCAAGTTCCCGATGTTTGCCAAAACGAGCGTGTCTGGTAAAAATCCGAATCCCTTATTCAAGACCCTGATTGAAAAAACGGGCACAACTCCGAAGTGGAATTTTTACAAATACCTGATCGATCGCAATGGTAATGTGGTTGAGGCGTATAGCAGCCTATCTAATCCAAGCGGTAGAACCATAACGTCCCAGATTGAGAAGTTGCTGCAAGGGAAGCAGTAATGGCCAAAAAACGCATTGCCATTATTGGCGCTGGTATATCGGGACTGGGTTGTGCGTATCGACTGCGTCAGCATCCCGATTTTGATATCACGATCTACGAGTCCGGCAAGCACATTGGCGGTCACAGCAATACGGTTGATATCACCATTGATACGCCGAGTGGGCCAGTTCAGCAAGCCGTAGACACTGGCTTCTTAGTCTTCAATCGCCGTACCTATCCGCGCCTGGTGCGCTTATTTGAAGAATTGAACGTACCTATTTTTCCTTCGGAGATGTCATTTTCCGTTAAGCTCGAATCGACTCCACCACTGGAGTGGGCTGGAAATGATCTCAATTCTTTTTTTGGTCAACGGCGTAATTTACTCCGTCCCTCTTTTTGGAAAATGGCGCGTGACATCATGCGCTTTAATGCGCTTGCTACTACCCTGGCCTTAAGTCAGGAATCAAGCAATGCGAGCCTGAGCAAAGCATTAACCCCAGAAGAAAGCATTGCTGATTTTCTGGATCGCCATGCCTTTGGTAAGCCCTTTCGGGATTGGTATTTTTTGCCGATGATTGGCGCAATTTGGTCCTGCTCGGTCGATCAAATGCTGGAATTTCCGATTCAAACGATGGCGCGCTTTTGCCATAACCATGGCCTCTTAAAAATACAAGATCGACCTCAGTGGCTTACGGTACAAGGTGGTTCACGAGAATACGTGAAACGCTTGGTAAGTAGCCTTGATCGGTGCGGAGTGCACTGGGTGCGCGAAGCAGTGACGGCGATTAATGTCGCCACTAATAGCAAACAAGATGCAGTCGAGGTTATTAGTGCCAGTGGTACTGCGCAGTTTGATGAGATTGTGATGGCTTGCCATAGCGATCAAAGCCTTCAACTGTTACGTAGCATTGATTCAGCAAGCCAATCTATTCTGGGCGCAATTCCGTATCAGGCCAATCGGGCCATCTTGCATACCGATGCCTCTTTTTTGCCAGAGCGTAAGCGCTGCTGGGCTGCTTGGAATTACACCGCGCAAGCGAAGAATGCGGACGTGGCCGAAGATACGGTTAGCGTCAGTTATCTGATCAACCTGCTCCAGCCACTGCCTCCAGCGCTCAAGGATATTCCCATCATCGTCACCCTCAATCCATTGCGCGAGCCTGACCCCAGTAAGGTATTTCAGGAAATTCGCTATGCACACCCTGTATTTGATATGCGTGCTACCGATGCACAAGCGGGCCTGCCTTTGATTCAAGGTAAGTCATCGGTTTGGTATTGCGGCGCATGGACCGGGTTCGGATTTCATGAGGATGGCTTGCGCTCTGGAGAAACGGTTGCTGAAGCGATATTAGAACGCAGCAAACAATCCATTGGTCTTCATACTTCTGCAGCAGAGGTTAATGTTGCCAACTGATTTAACGCCGAAACTCAATTTCGGAGTTGTTCAACACCGCCGCTTCCGCCCTGCAAAGAATGCATTTGCGTATTCGGTGTTTACGATTAGCGTTCCCATGCGAGAGCGTAAACGTAACCCGGCTTTACTGAGTCAGCATGGCCTGGGTGACAATCGATTTCGCTTCTTTTCATTTTTTGATAAAGACCATGGCCGCGGTGATGAAGATAGCCTTGTTTGGGCCGAACAAATCTTAGACTCGTATGGCATTGCACATCCCGATGGCGAAATCTGGTTACAAACCTTTCCACGGGTGTTGGCTTATGTCTTTAATCCCGTGAGTTTTTGGATCTGTACCAAACCAAACGGGCAAGTACGTGCCGTGATTGCAGAGGTAAACAATACCTTTGGGGAGCGTCACTGCTACTTGTTAAGTAAAGACTCCGGTGAGCCGCTGCGGTCTGGAGAAACCCTTACAACAAACAAGGTCTTTCATGTATCGCCCTTTTGCGATGTCAGCGGCGAATACCGCTTTCGCTTCCTGTTTCCCCAAGAAAGCCAATCTGGACGGAACACCGTCAACCGGATTGAGCTGCATGAGGATGGAGAGGCCTTGATACACACCAGCATTAGTGGCGAAGCACGCCCATTGACGCGTGCCTCCCTGTATTTTTCGATATTACGATATCCTCTCATGAGCATTGGGGTGATCGGACGGATTCATTGGCAAGCACTGAGGCTTTGGGCCAAGGGCGTCCCGTATCACTCCAAACCCAAACCACCCGACTTTGAAGTTAGTAGATGAATCGACCTGGACAATCCCTGCTATCGCGACTCAGTTTTTCACGCTCTGCCGATCGACAGTCAGCCCACTCGGTTCCGCTAGCGGCACGAACCTTTCTCGCCTTGCTAAGCAATGTTAAATCCGGGCATTTAGCACTCACCCTGCCGGACGGTAGAACAGAATATTTTGGCGCTAGCAGTGATGACTTACACGCTGACTTGCATGTCCTTGATTGGGATGTTTTTAAAGACGTTCTGAAGCATGGTGATATTGGTTTTGCGGAAAGCTATATTCGCGGCCAATGGAACACGTCCAATTTGAAAGCCATATTAGAGATAGCGATTCGAAATCGGACTCTTCTTGAAAAAGCAATCTATGGCAGTTGGTTTGGTTCCCTGTTCTACCGCCTCAAACATCGGATGCGTAACAATTCGAAATCGGGTAGCCGCAAAAACATTCATGCGCACTATGACTTAGGCAATCCCTTCTATTCTTTGTGGCTTGATCCCAGCATGACTTATTCCAGTGCATGGTTTAGTGGTGATCTTCAGATTCCATTGGCCCAGGCGCAATCGAATAAGTACCGTCGCATCCTATCGGCCATCGATGCCACTCCAGAAAAACACATTCTTGAAATTGGCTGTGGCTGGGGTGGCTTTATTGAGGAGGCGGCACAAGCAGGCTGTCACGTGACTGGACTTACCTTATCTCGAGAACAGAAGAAATTTGCCGAAGAGCGTCTTGCGCAACAAGGCCTTGTTTCTGAAATTCGGCTTCAGGACTATCGTGATTGCAAAGAGCAATTCGACGGCATTGCCTCGATCGAAATGTTTGAAGCCGTTGGTGAAAACCATTGGGAGCAGTATTTCAAGACGATTGCATCCTCCCTCAAACCCGGTGGCAAAGCGTGCATCCAAACCATTGTGATTGCAGAAGAATTATTTGAGCGCTACCGAAGTAGCACCGACTTTATTCAGCAATACGTTTTTCCGGGCGGTATGTTGCCATCCAAATCGGTCTTTAAAGAATATGCAGCTCGCGCCGGCTTGAGCGTTGATGACGAATTTGCATTTGGTGCTGATTATGCAAAGACACTGTGCATTTGGTATGAGTCATTCAATAGCCAACTTGATCAGGTTAGTCAGCTAGGATTTGATGAGGCCTTTATCCGCCTCTGGAACTTCTACCTCATGTACTGCGCTGCAGGCTTTTCAGAGCGCAATATCGATGTAGTGCAATTCACCCTGGTTCACGAACACATTAGCGGGGATAGCTTACGTCCATGAAACAGATTGGAATGGAGAGTTTTGTAGGCAAACGTGTCTGGGTGATCGGTGCCAGCAGCGGAATTGGCGAGGCCTGTGCGATTGCTCTATTCGCAGCGGGTGCCTCAGTTGCACTGTCTGGGCGTCGCCTACACAATCTTCAAGCGGTTGCGCAGCATGCCAAGCCCAATCAAAGCCTGATATTGCCTTTAGATGTAACCGAGCCCAAGGCAATTCCAGAGGCGTACCAAAACCTAATGCGAGAGTGGGGCCAGCTTGATCTATTGCTCTTTGTTTCTGGGATATACATACCGCTACGTGCCGATAACTTTGAAATGGCGTCGGCCGAGAAAACCATCAATGCCAATGTATTGGGTCCGATGCGCGCGGTTGCTGCAGTCTTGCCCAATATGTTAGAACGGCACAGCGGTCATATCGCCATTGTCGGTAGCGTAGCGGGCTATAGCGGCCTGCCTAAGGCTTTAGCCTATGGCCCCAGCAAAGCGGCCATGATTAATTTTTGCGAAACCCTCTTTTATGATCTGCAACCCCAAGGCATAGGGGTGCACATGATTTCTCCGGGCTTTGTAAAGACCGAGGCTACCGCACAAAATGATTTTGAAATGCCTGCCTTAATTAGCTCTGAAGAGGCGGCCAAACACATTCTGGATGGCATACGTGAGGGTGAGTTTGATATCCATTTTCCGAAACGGTTTTCTGGATTCTTAAAGTTTTTACGCCTACTGCCTTACCCAATTTACTTCTGGATCTTACGGCGTTTTGTCAAAATTTAACGCCGAATACACTGCTCCGCCGTTTATTTGTAATTCTCTTTTCTGACTTTGTCGACCAGGTGATCCATCACCGCGATGGCTTTTGCACGGGTACCGGCAATCGACGGTGAAGTAATGTACTTTCCCTGAATCGCAACAGTAGGAACGCCGTCAATGCGGTATGCGTCGCCCAGCTGCCGCGCGGCCCTTGCTTTTGAAACAACCGCAAATGAACGGTATGCGGCTAAGAATGCATTGCGATCGACGCCCTGACTAGCAACCCAATCCGCAATGTCATTCTCATTGAGAAGGCGTTTGTTTTCGCGGTGCATGGCAAACATGACTTTGGAATTCAGATTACTTTTACCTAAGGCTTCGAGCGCATAAAAAAGCTGGCTGTGCGGCATTAACTCCTCACGAAAGGCTATCGGCACCTGACGAAATACCACGTCTTTTGCTTGGCGCTTTTCCCATGCCATGATTTCGGGATCAAAATCAAAGCAATGTGGGCAGCCGTACCAAAAGAATTCAATGACCTCTACCTTGCCTTTGGTGTCGAGTGGCTGGGCCACCGGCAGGATACGGTAATCAAATCCAGGCTCTATCTTTGCAGGTCCTTGAGCATGTGAAACCGGCATGAAGCAGCTCATCGCAAACAGGGTGCCGAGTACTAGCTGTATTAATCGAGAAAATGGTTTCATTATTTATTGACCTTAATGACGGCCGGCTTAATGCCCATGCCGGTTAACTTGCTACGCACAATACCGCTGTCATCGACATTAGCAAAGGGACCAATTCGAACCCGCCAGACCGATTTTCCATCAATCAGCCCTTCGCTAATTTGAGATTGCATACCCTGCATGGCTAAACTGGCTTTTTGTGCATCGGCTTCGGATTGGCTTGCAAAAGCCCCAGTTTGAACAAAAAAGACAACCTCTGCCTTAGCATCTGCCTTTGCGCTCGTCGCAGCGTCCGCCGCTGATTTACCGGCCGCAATGTCGGCAATCGGGTCAGCGCTGCCGCTGGGGACGGCTGGAGATTTACCCTGCAGCGGTTTATTTAAATCAATTTGAGTTGCTGGCTTTTCTTCTTCGCTAATCTCCGTGTCTGCTGGTACGGCTGGCTTAATGGATAAAGGAAGATTAGGGGCTTTCACTCCAGTCCGCTCTTGCGGCGGTGTTTTAGAAATATAGAAAGCCACTGCCAAGGCAAGACTGAGGCCAATCGCCAAGCCAATCACTAAGCCCAAAATAGTGCCGCCAAACTCCCCATCGCTTTGGGCGATAAGCTGTATTGGAGTTGCGGAGGATCGACTGGCTTTTTTCATCATTTCCCTTATCTTACATTTTTCTAGGTGCCGATACACCCAATAAAGCCAGTCCATTTTCAATCACCTGTCGGCTTGCCGACAATAAAGCTAGCCTAGCTAATTTTAGATTGATATCGTCTACTAAAACCCGGTCGGCATTGTAAAAAGTATGGAAATCCCCAGCTAAATCACGCAGATAAAAGGCGACTGCGTGTGGGGATAACTCGGCAGCGGCAGTGGTTAGCATCTCAGGGTACTCGGCAAGGCGGCGCAGCAAATGATCGGAAGCCTTGCTATCTAAAAGAGAAAGATTGGCATTGAGTAGGTCTGCCTCAGTACCACTCCATTGCAGCAAGATCGAGCAAATGCGTGCATGTGCGTATTGCACATAGAAAACGGGGTTTTCATCGTTCTGTTGCAATGCTAAATCAACATCAAATACAAATTCCGTATCGGCTTTACGTGAAATTAAGAAGAAGCGCACTGCATCACGACCCCGCTGCAAAGCCAACTCGCGCTCTGACACATTCATCGATTCGGTAACGCCGCCAGACCACTCCACTAAGTCACGAACGGTCACATAGGAGCCGGCCCGTTTTGAAATCTTAACCTCCTGCCCATGCCGCATTACCGTCACCATCTTGTGCAGAACATAGTCGGGGTAATCCGCTGGAATAGTCCAGCCGCGTTTTTGCGCCACGCCTTGTAAGCCAGAGCGGACGCGGGCGATAGTGCCATGGTGATCGCTGCCCTGGACATTGATTACTTTGGCAAAGCCACGCTGCCACTTGCTCGCATGGTATGCAACATCAGGCACAAAATAGGTATATGTACCATCGGACTTGCGCATGACGCGATCCTTATCATCGCCATCTTCAGTTGTCCTGAGCCACAGCGCGCCATCGGCTTCATAGGTTTTGCCTACCGATCCCAGATCAGCAACGATCTGACCCACACTGCCGTCGGTATACAAAGATGATTCAAGGTAGTAGCAATCAAACTGAACACCAAAGGTGCGTAAGTCTATGTCCTGCTCATTGCGTAGGTAAGCAACCGCAAACTGCTGAATCGCCGCTAAATCATCAATACCCTTACATTCAGGGGAGGCCTTATATGCCTGCGCAATTTCAGCAATGTAATCGCCGTTGTAAGCCAGCTCAGGCCAACTCGCATCGCCAGGCTTTAGACCACTCAGGCGCGCATGCACTGATGCCGCTAAATTCGTAATCTGTACCCCAGCATCGTTGTAATAAAACTCACGGTGCACTGCAATCCCTTGGGTGTCCAGCAGATTGGCGATAGCATCACCGAGCGCCGCTTGCCTGCCATGGCCAACGTGCAAAGGGCCAGTTGGATTGGCCGAAACAAACTCGACCATTGCCCGCGACGAACCATCTTGTGTTTGTTTGCCGAATGCTTTTTTCTGATCCAATACCGCTCGCACTACTTCGGTTTTAGCCGCATTACTTAAGCGGAAATTGATAAATCCAGGACCTGCAATTTCGCTCGATGCAATCAACTTTGCATAACTGGGATCTGACCCCAAAGAATCCACAATAGCTTGAGCCAACTCACGGGGATTCATCTTCCATGCTTTGGCGATTTGCAATGCAATGTTGCAAGCGATATCGCCATGGTCCACCGATTTTGGCCGCTCTAGTCGCGGCTCAATCGTCGCATCCAGTGCAATACCACGGCTATTTGCAACGGCGTTCAGGGCGGCGCGTAAGGATGCAATTAATTGGTTTTTATGATTTAACAGCATAGAAGGTGAGTTTATCAGGCGCAGTGGCCGATTATGAATAGGGGCTTCTTAAAGGTGGTAAGCTAAATTATGATCTATCAATTTCATTCCAAAGCAGGCCCCGATGTCATCATGCTCTCGGATTTGAGCCAACGTATTTTTGACATCCTTGAGCATCCCCTAGAGAAACGGGGCATTTTGGTCGCAGAGCGTTTGGCGGAGTTTATTGCTCGCCTTGAATCTGCTATTGCGGCCGATGTAGCCTCCAAAAGTAGTGCATCCGATACGCCATCAGACTCCGACCAAGAAAAACCAACTGCCGATCGTCTAGGACAGCGCGCCTTCCCCTTTTTGGAGCTCATGAAACAAGCGCGGGCTGCAAATGAACCCATCGTGTGGGGCGTCTAGAGTAAGGTCTATCTCCCCCCTTTTTTTGTAAATAGGGGTGGCTATTCCAATGAGCTCGACAGGGACCGGCGTACCGTCTCAATCGATTCATTACGGCGCTTGGCGAAATCTTCGACTTGATCGGCTGCTACCTTACCCACGTTAAAGTACTGCGCATTGGGGTGTGCCAAATAAAATCCGCTCACACTGGATGCCGGATCCATCGCAAATGACTCCGTAAGGGTCATGCCAATATCTTCAGCGCCAACGATGCGCAACATATCGCGCTTAACCTCATGAGCTGGACAGGCTGGATAACCGGGTGCCGGCCGAATACCCCGATATTGTTCATCGATCATGGCCTCATTCGTTAAGGCCTCATTACTGGCATAGCCCCACAAATCAGTACGCACGCGGTGGTGCATAAGTTCAGCAAATGCTTCGGCCAGACGATCTGCTAAAGCCTTGAGCATGATGGCGTTGTAGTCGTCGTTTTTTGCCTGAAATTCAGCGACTTTCTTTTCAACGCCGTGTCCGGTAGTGACGGCAAAACAGCCAACGTAATCGGCTACCCCAGAATCGCGCGGCGCAACGTAGTCTGCCAAGCAGCGATTAGGGCGCTTTACCCCATCTACAACCGGCCGCTCTGACTGCTGACGCAGGTTATGCCAAGCAAATACGGGATGCTCGCGCGTTTCATCACTATAAAAAACAATGTCATCGCCAATGGCGTTAGCAGGATAAAACGCGACTACCCCATCGGCTTGCAACCACTGGCCTTTGATTAATTTATCCAAAAGCGCCTGTGCGTCAGCGAATACTTTTTTCGCCTCTACGCCAACCACCTCATCCTCTAGGATGGCAGGGAACTTCCCCGCTAAATCCCAGGTTTGAAAAAATGGAGTCCAGTCAATGAACTTAGCAATTTCACTGAGCGCAAAGTTTTTGAAGACGCGGCGACCAATGAATTTAGGCTTCTCGGGTGTATAGCTGCTCCAATCGATTTTCTCGCGGTTTTGGCGTGCTGCCTCAATGGAGATCGTTGGCGCTACTTTGCGATTGGCGTGCTGTAAGCGTATGCGCTCATAGTCATCGCGTAAGTCTTGAATAAATTTGCTGGCGCTTTCATCCGATAGCAAACTGGATGCAACGGAGACGGAGCGTGACGCATCCGGCACATAGACGACTGGGCCATCGTAGTGTGGCGCAATTTTGACTGCAGTGTGCACACGCGATGTGGTTGCCCCACCAATCATCAGGGGCAATTGCTGGTCACGGAAATACGGATCGCGCTGCATTTCTTGAGCAACGTAGGTCATCTCTTCAAGCGACGGGGTAATCAAACCAGACAGCCCGACGATATCTGCCTTCTCTTCTTTAGCTACTTTTAGAATCTCAGCGCAGGGCACCATCACGCCCATATTGACTACTTCAAAGTTATTACATTGGAGAACAACGGTCACAATGTTTTTTCCGATATCGTGAACGTCGCCTTTGACCGTCGCCATCACAATCTTGCCCTTGGCCTTGGCTTCACCGCCAGCAGCAACGTGCAAACGCTTTTCTTCTTCTATATAGGGAATCAGGTGTGCTACTGCCTGCTTCATCACGCGCGCACTCTTTACGACCTGCGGCAAAAACATTTTGCCTTCACCAAACAAATCGCCGACCACGTTCATGCCATCCATGAGTGGACCCTCAATCACTTCAATCGGACGGCCGCCGGAGCCCATGATGTCAGCGCGCAACTCTTCAGTGTCGTCCAAAATAAAGTTGGTAATGCCATGCACCAAAGCGTGCGTTAAGCGATCGCGTACCGGTGCTTCACGCCACACCAGATTCTCGACTTGCTTGATGCCATCGCCCTTAAATTGATCAGCGATTGCCAATAAACGTTCGGTTGGGGTTTGGCCATCTTTCTCTTTGAAGCGGTTGAGCACAATGTCTTCGACTCGCTCACGTAACTCTGGGTCTAAGTCCGCATAGACCCCAAGCTGGCCAGCGTTAACAATCCCCATGTCCATGCCGGCCTGAATCGCATGGTACAAAAACACCGTATGAATGGCTTCCCGAACACGATCATTGCCGCGAAATGAAAAGCTCACATTGGAAACGCCGCCACTGACTTTCGCGCCCGGTAGATTTTCTTTAATCCAGCGTGTTGCATTTATAAAATCAACCGCATAGTTGTCGTGCTCCTCAATCCCGGTAGCAATCGCAAAAATATTGGGATCAAAAATAATGTCTTCCGGAGGAAATCCAATTTCCTCAACCAGGATTTGATACGAGCGTTGGCAAATTTCCGTTTTACGTTGATAGGTATCGGCCTGCCCCTTTTCATCAAAGGCCATCACTACCGTGGCAGCTCCATAACGACGAATCAGCTTGGCTTGATGCCGAAATGCGTCTTCACCTTCTTTTAAAGAAATTGAATTGACGATGGGCTTACCTTGGACGCACTTCAAACCCGCTTCAATAATGCTCCACTTGGATGAGTCGATCATGATGGGCACGCGAGCAATATCGGGCTCAGATGCAATCAGATTCAGAAAGCGCACCATGGCCGCCTCTGAATCGAGCATGGCCTCATCCATATTGATGTCAATAATCTGCGCGCCGCTTTCAACCTGCTGCCGTGCTACGGCCAAGGCTTCATCAAATTGATTATTCAAAATCATGCGCGAGAAGGCTTTAGATCCCGTCACGTTGGTACGCTCACCAATATTGACGAAGCCAACCACTGGACTGATGTTGTAGGACTCAAGGCCAGACAAGCGCATAGGGGCAATCACGCGTTTGCTCATTCTGCTACCTCTGCTTGGGGCTCGCGATAAAACACCCGTGGCTTACGCTTTGCAACTGCATTGGCAATTGCACGGATGTGATCCGGAGTGGTTCCACAGCAACCACCGACCAAGTTGACTAATCCATCTTTGGCAAAACCATCGACCAGCGCTGAAGTAATTTCGGGCGTCTCATCAAAGCCGGTATCGCTCATGGGATTTGGCAAACCTGCATTGGGATAACACGAGACCGCGGTATTGCAAATGCGGGCCAGCTCAGCAATGTAAGGGCGCATCAACGCTGCCCCGAGCGCGCAATTTAAACCAAATGTCAGTGGCTTGATGTGGCGCAAGCTATTCCAAAATGCCTCGACCGTTTGCCCAGACAAAATTCGCCCCGATGCATCGGTCACTGTTCCAGAAACCATGACCGGCAACTTAACACCGGTGTCCTCAAAAAATTCATCGAGGGCAAACATTGCTGCTTTGGCATTTAAGGTATCAAAAATGGTCTCGACTAAGAAAAGGTCGACGCCACCCGCATACAAACCTTCAATTTGCTCACGGTAGGTATCGCGTAGGGCATCAAAGCTAATGTTGCGTGCGCCCGGGTCATTGACGTCTGGCGAGATGCTGGCCGTCTTGGGCGTGGGGCCAATGGCACCAGCCACAAAACGCGGTTTTTCAGGGGTGCTGAACTTGGCACAGGCAGCATGCGCTAAACGCGCAGCCGCTTCATTCATTTCGCGTGCTAAACCCGGCATTTTGTAGTCTTCTTGCGCCACCGAAGTCGCACCAAAGGTATTGGTTTCAATGATGTCTGCGCCCGCATCCAAATAGTCTTCATGGATTTTTTGGATGATGTGGGGCTGCGTTAACACTAAGAGCTCATTGTTACCCTTTAGATCGCCGGGATGATCGGCAAAACGGGCATTTCCAGGCAGGCCACGGTAATCGGCTTCGCTTAACTTGTATTGCTGAATCATGGTTCCCATGGCGCCGTCCAAGATCAGGATGCGGTCGTTTAGCAGCGCTGGTAATTCGCCGCCCCGGGTAAATACCAAATTGGAACCGTTTGATTGCATTGTTTAAATAGAGGGGTTAATCTTAGTAACCCACTATTCTAATGACTTTATCGGCATCAAGCTGACTTGGAGACCGTATGTTTGGAACCATTCCTGAATTTAATCAAAGCATGGAAATGCTTAAGACCATGTGGGGTCAAGGGGTTGCTGCTGGCCAAAATACTGGGCAGTTTCCCTTTGCGGCTGACCCATCAAAAGGTCCTGCTGGATTTGCTGGCTTTCCAGGGGTGGATATTGATGAGCTTGAAAAGCGGATTAAGGACTTAAAAAGTGTTGAAAATTGGCTCTCCATGAACCACAGCATCCTGAAAACGACGATTCAGGGCCTTGAGGTACAGCATGCAACCCTATTAGCACTCAAATCCTTTGGAGAGGCGATGACGCCGAAGTCTGACGACACCGCTGGGTCTAGCAAAGAAACCAATTCAGCTAAACCGCGGAAAACATCCACACCCCGTCGGAAGAAAGCACGCGGCGCAACTTTCCTTGACGCCACAGGTGATTGAGGTGGGCAATCGCCTCGCCCATCGCAAAACTCATTTGGTGGGTATCTAGGCTGCGTTTAAATAACACCGGAACAATATCGCGAGCATGGTGCGGAACACTGCATGCACCCAAGGTTTCAGCTAGGCGGTCGACGTGGTGTTCTTGTAACTGCTTGATGCGGTAGTGCAAACCTCTGAAGGGTTTGCCATGCGAGGGCAGCACCACGGTATCTTCAGGCAGCGCTGTGTACTTTAGTAAGGAATCCAAATACAGGCCAAGTGGATCAGCGTCAGGCTCGGCATCGTAGACGCTCACATTGGTCGAGATGCGTGGCAGCACCATATCCCCAGAAATGAAACAGCCTAATTCTGCACAATAAAGACTGGCATGTTCGGGGGCGTGACCATATCCCATGATGACCTGCCATTGATGCCCCCCTATCTCAATGTGCTCGCCCTCCATGATGCGGCGGTAGCGCTTTGGCACACCAGGCACCATGCGCTTGTAATAGTCTGCTCGGCCGCGGAGCTTCTCCAGATCGTCGCTACTGGAAAGGCCATGCCGTTGAAAATGATCTGCCGCGCCGCCACTGCCAGGAGTGGCGCCAATCGCAGCCCCACCGTGATCATGGCTGAGCCACTGCGCCGTGAGGTAATCCGACATTGACATCCATAACGGCACTTGCCAGTGCTCACAAAGCCATTGCGCCAGGCCAACGTGATCGGGGTGCATGTGGGTCACAATGACCCGCAACACAGGCAATCCATCGAGCTGGGTTCGCTCAATTTCTTCCCAAATGGCTCGGGTCTCGTCGTTCGCAATGCCACAATCAATGATGGTCCAGCCTGCTCTGCCATTAAACTCATCCCGAATTAACCAGAGATTGATATGATCCAAAGCAAAGGGGAGAGGCATTCTGATCCAACGCACCCCCGGTAGCAGCTCCAATGGAACGGCTTTATCAGGCAGCTGATCGCCCCAGGGGTATTGAATTGAATTAAGATCAGTTGCGTTTGTAGTGGGTGCTGTTTTCATCGCTTGCTTGGTTTTATAAAAGGATAGTTCAGTGGTCAAATCGCCTTGCGTCAATTGGTGTGAAATGCATCCACAAACCGGTTATTGCCTGGGTTGCTTTCGCACGCTGGATGAAATCGCACGCTGGTCCTCTTTATCGGACGACGAACAACGTGCAATTAATCTTCAGCTCCCGCTGCGCAAGACACCGAAAAGCGATAGCCCATCGTTAAGCGCACTGCCTTAACGATTCACGTCCACAATCACACGTCCACGCACATTGCCTTTCATTAAGGCGTCGGCATACTGAATTGCCTCTCCCAAACTAATTTCATGGGAAATCGCCTCCAATGTTTTGAGGTCCACCAAGGCGCTCAGCTGTTCATACGCCGCAATGCGCTTAGTTTTCGGCACAGTCACACTATTGATGCCATAGAGGGTGATGCCACGCAAGATAAAGGGCGCCACACTACCTGGAAAATCCATGCCTTGCGCAAGCCCGCAGGCGGCTACCGCGCCTTCACTCTTGGTTGCTGCGCAAGCGTTGGCTAAGGTATGACTGCCTACGCTATCAACCACGGCAGCCCAGCGCTCCCGCGCCAATGGCTTACCTGGCTCCGATAAGCTACTCCGATCAATTACCTCAGCTGCGCCCAAAGACCGGAGGTATTCAGTCTCTTGAGTGCGGCCACTGCTGGCAACCACTGTAAAGCCGAGCTTAGACAACAGGGCAATTGCAAAACTACCTACGCCGCCAGCAGCCCCGGTTACCAGCACCTCACCATCAGCGGGCTTGACGCCATGCTTTTGCAGCGCCATGACACAGAGCATGGCGGTATATCCCGCAGTACCAATGGCTAGGGCCTGTTTGGCAGTAAAGCCCTTTGGCAATGGAATGAGCCATTCTGCCTTTACCCTTGCCTGCTGGGCTAAACCACCCCAGTGGCCCTCGCCCACGCCCCAGCCATTGAGTAAAACGGTATCCCCCACCTTAAACTCAGGCGACGTACTTTCCAGCACCTCCCCTGCAAAATCGATCCCGGGAACCATTGGAAAGCTTCTAACCACGGGGCCTTTGCCTGTGATTGCCAAGCCATCTTTGTAATTGAGCGTGGAATACTGCACGCGAACATGCACATCCCCCGCCGGCAGTGCTGATTCCTCAAGCTGGCCCAGCTCCGCTCGGTAGCCTTTGTCGTCTTTATTTATAACAATTGCCTTAAACATCGTTTTCCTTTCAATACAGAGCTTAACCGCTAATTTTCACCCGCAGGCCGTAAACCGTTTATCCTAACAAGCATTACGAATTATGGAGCGTTCCATGAAAAAAATTCTACTCTCTCTTGGGCTGATTACCTTAGTTATAACCGGCTGCTCTTCCACTGACATCAAGATGTCGATGGGGAATATGCGCCTAATCCAGTCTTCTGCCGCGCCGCAAGACGTGATGAATTTCGCTACGAAGGCCTGTCAGGCTGACTTTTATCTGGGCGCCAGCTTCATCTCAAAAGCATCGAATGAATACCGTTTCAAATGCGTACGTGCTGAAGAAAATGAAGTGTTGACACCCATTCCGGGCACCAGCATTGCTCCAAATAAATAAGTTAAAAATAAAGTCCTTCATGAGTTCAGCTTCGCCCACCGAGTTACGTAAAGCATTTTCTAGTTTTGCTACGGGGGTAACGGTCATCACCGGCATTGGAAATAACAATCAAGCAGTTGGTGTCACTATTAGTTCATTTAATACGGTCTCCTTAGATCCACCCCTAGTACTTTGGAGCCTGTCTGAGCGCTCCATATTGACAGACGCATTTTCAGTTGGGAAAAAACAGTTGATTCATGTTTTAGAGCGGTCACAAGAAGACATTGCCATGCGCTTTGCCAAAAGTACTGGCGATCAATTTGCAGGGATTGATGTTGTAACTGCAGCCTCTGGTCTGGCAACACTGCCGGATTGCGTTGCTTACTTTGAATGCGAAACCATCGCCGTTCATCCGGGTGGGGACCACCGCATTATTGTTGCGCGCATTATCAACATGCAGTACCACGAAGAGCGTGATCCACTGATTTTTTCACGCAGTCAATTTATGGGCGCTCAGCCTGCCTAAGGGCGCCCCAATCGAATAAAGGATTTTATATGATGCGTCTTTGGGGTAGAGCGAGCTCAATCAATGTCCAAAAAATTCTATGGTGCCTTAATGAGCTTGGGCTTAAGGAAGGCACTGACTATGAGCGCATCGATGCCGGACTGCAATTTGGCGTGGTCAACACTCCGGAATTCTTGGCGTTAAACCCCAATGGCTTGGTGCCCACACTACAAGATGACTCCTTTGTTCTATGGGAATCCAATTCCATTCTGCGTTACCTTGCTCGGAAATACGATCAGAAAAGCCGCTTTCCGGCCGACATCAATAGTCAAGCCTCTGCAGACAAATGGCTGGACTGGCAACTCACTACGTTTTGGCCAGCCGTACGTCCCGCATTTTTAGGTCTGACACGAATCCCTGAAAATGAACGCAACTATGATTTGATTCGCAAAGGCTATGAAACGGCCAGCGACCACCTCAGAATCCTAAACCAGGCCTTGGAATCCCATTTGTATTGCGCTGGTAATCGCTTTAGTCTGGCCGATATTGCCTTGGGTCTCTGCGTCAATCGCTGGATCATGCTGGCGGAGAAGTTTCCTGAGCGTGTAGGTCAGCGTACATCGTATCCGGGGATTGAGGCATGGATGAAGCGTTTAGAGAGCGAAACCGCTTATCTCACGGTGGCGTAAGCAAATAAGGGCAGCATGCCCTTATGCTTGCTTAAACTTCTTGGCTTGGTGATCGGCGCCAATAAAGAGGTACATCGCAGGCACGACAAACAGGGTAAATAAAGTACCGATCGAAAGACCTGTAAAGATCACGATGCCCATCGATTGACGCCCTGCAGCGCCAGCGCCCGATGCAATTACCAATGGGACAACGCCTAATACCATCGCTGCTGTAGTCATGAGAATGGGGCGCAAACGCACGCTACTGGCTTCGACAATGGCATCGAGCTTGCTTCGTCCTGCCGCCTGCAGCTCATTGGCGAACTCCACAATCAAAATGCCGTGCTTGCTAATCAGACCCATCAAGGTAACAAGACCAACCTGGGTATAGACATTGAGCGTGGTAAAGCCGAGATTGATAAATATCAGCGCACCAAATAAAGCGAGCGGTACTGAAACCAAGATCACAATTGGGTCACGGAAACTTTCAAACTGAGCAGCCAATACTAAAAAGACAATCAAAATGGCAAAGAACATCGTGACTAAGAAACCGCCAGACTCATTCATAAACTGCCGTGATGGTCCAGCGTAATCGATGGAGTAGCCATTTGGTGCCACTTCTTTTAATGACTGCGCTATGAACTTGAGGACCTCTTCTTGGGATACGAATGGCGTACTGACGCCAATAATCGTGGCCGAGTTAAGCTGCTGAAAGTGGTTAATCGATTGCGGAACTACCCGTTGCTTAATGCTGGCAATGGTCCGTGCCTGAATCATCTCGCCGCTCGGTGTGCGAATGTAGTAATCCAGTATTTGATCTGGGTTGAGTCGATCGACTTGTTTAACCTGCGGAATCACCCGATACGACCTACCAGCAACTGAAAAGTAATTTACAAAGCCACCGCCCAGCGCAGCTGAAAGTGCATTACCCACATCGCGCTGGGTCATTCCCAAGGCAGCTACTTTTTCACGGTCTATCTCTAAGACGTTTTGTGGTTTATCAATTTTTAAGTCGCTATCAACGAAGAAAAACATGCCGCTCTTGCGTGCTTTATCGAGTACGGCCTGCGATACCTCATTGAGGTTTTCATACGACTCCGTGGTGTTAATAACCACCTGCACTGGCAAGCCCTGAGCACCGGGCAAAGCAGGAAATTGGAAGGCGGCTACCCGCACACCAGCGATGCTGTTCCACTTATTCTGCATGTCTTGCTGAAAAGCCGATGCACTGCGACTACGCTCATTCCAATCCTTCATTAGCACGCCGCCAAAACTGCTGGTTGCACTGGTAATTTGGAACATCTGCAAATACTCCGACTCGGCTGCAGCGATTTTTTGAATCTGATCAGCATAGGTCTGCATTTGATTGACCGTGGCATTGGGTGGGCCGGAGGCCTGCATCAGTACGATCCCCTGATCTTCCACGGGCGCCAACTCAGAATGGGCAGTTGCATAAAGATACGCAACCCCGCCCAACAGAAATACACCCATCACAATAATGACCTGCCAGGTACTCAAGAGGTCTCGTAAGAGGGTTTGATAGCGGTGGTGCACTCGTTCAAAAATCGCATCGATCTTTTTGACAAAGGGGGTAGTTTCTTGCCCTTCGGTAAAAATACGGGAACACATCATGGGCGACAGCGTCAAAGCTACTACCCCAGAAACCGCTACCGCACTGGCCAAGGTAAACGCAAACTCAGTGAATAGTGCGCCAGTTAAGCCACCCTGAAAGCCAATCGGAATATAAACAGCAATGAGTACTACTGTCATTGCCAAGATCGGGTTGCCGAGTTCGCGTGCGGCGATTAAGGATGCCTCGAGCGGTGATTTACCCTCTTTCATGTGGCGATCGACGTTTTCCACCACGATGATGGCGTCATCTACTACCAAGCCGATCGCCAATACTAAGGCAAGAAGCGTTAGCAAATTGATGGAATAACCCAAGACCTGCATTAAGAAGAATGTACCGATGAGCGATAGTGGCATCGCAATGACAGGCACTGCTACTGCGCGAAAGCTTCCTAAGAACAAGAAGATAACCACGGTCACAATGAGGAGCGCCTCAAGTAAGGTAGCTACGACCTCGTCGATGGAGGTTGTAATGAATTTAGTCGAATCATAGACAATATTGCCAACTAAACCCGTTGGCAATTGCTTCTGAATATCCGGCAAAACTGCGCGAACGCGCTCTGCAACATCAAGCAAATTCGCATCTGGGGCCACTTTGATACCAATAAATACCGATTGCTTGCCGCTAAATGCGACATTGGTGTTGTAGTCATCCGAACCCAGGCTAACTGTGGCCACTTGATCTAAGTAAACAATATCGGCACCATTGCGCTTCACTACCAATTTACGGAATTCATCTAAGGTATGCAGGTCGGTCCCTGCCACCAAATCGACGGCCACCATTTCACCTTTGGTGCTACCAACGGCAGAGAGGTAATTATTGGCTGCGAGTGCGTTATAGACATCATCTGCCCCTACGCCAACACCAGCCATGCGATCACGATCCAGCCAGGCACGCAGCGCAAACTTACGGCCGCCTAAGATCTCCGCATTTTGAACGCCGGCTACCGAGTCAAGCTTTGGCTTTACTACGCGCAACAGGTAGTCGGTTGTGCTGTTGTTGGGTATTACGTCACTGTAAAAACCCAGATACATTGCTGCGGTGGATTGACCAACCTGAACCGTTAAGATGGGTTGCTGAGCCTGCGGTGGCAATTGATTACGCACTGAGCTGATTTGCGTATTGATTTGCGTCAGCGCTTTATTGGCATCGTAATTGAGTTGCAAGGTGGCAATGATGGTGGAGATGCCGCTAATGCTGGTCGATGAGAGGTAATCAATTCCCTGGGCTTGTGCAATTGCGGCCTCCAATGGCTGCGTTATGAAGCCCGCAATGGTTTCAGGATCCGCACCAAAATACGCCGTCGTGATGGTAACAATCGCGTTTTGGGTTTGCGGATACTGATTAACTGGTAAGGTGCTAGCGGACTTCAGTCCAAACACCAGAATGAGCGCACTTACAACCAGCGCCAAGACGGGTCTGCGAATAAATAGATCAGTCCACTTCATAAATTAGTCAGTTCGCTCTATTTATTGTTCTTGGGGCTTTGGATTGGGATTAAAGCCGGGCTGGATCTTATTATTAATAATCAATGGCGTGCCATTTTTTAACTTGAGCTGCCCACTGGTAACCACCATTACGCCTGGTTCAAGCCCTTTAACAACCGCAACTTGATCGCCACGGGTGAGGCCCGTTGTTACAAATACTTGCTCAGCCTCAATCAGTGGCTTACCTTGCTTATCTTTGCGATCGGTTTTGCGCGCTATGAAAACGGTGCTGCCGTAAGGATTGTAGGTAATCGCCGTTTGGGGCAGGGTTAGGTATTTAACGCGGTCACCCAAGTTGATGGTGACGTTTGCAAACATCCCCGGCAATACTTTTTTATCCGGATTACTCACCATTGCTTCAATTTGCATATTGCGTGTGCTCAGCTCAACCTTTGGGCTGACTGCCGTAATCTTGCCTTTGAACCCAACATCTTTAAATGCATCGGTCTTCATTTCAATCTCTTGGCTCACCTGAATCATGCCTGCAGTACTTTGTGGCAAGGTGAAATCCACAAAAATTGGATCCAGCGTTTGCAAGGTCAACATCTTATCGCCTGCATTGACATACTGGCCTGGGTTAATTGCAATGATGCCGACACGGCCACTAAACGGCGCTTTAATACTCTTTTTTGCAACCAATGCAGCCTGCTGCTCAACCTGAGCCGCTTTTGATTTAGCATCCGCCGCGCTAGTATCGAAGACGTTTTTACTAATGGCCTGAATGGCTAGCTGCTGTTTATCGCGCTCATTAATCACCTTGGCTAAATCAGCCATCGCCTTAAAGGAATTGAGCTGTGCAATATCCGCTGCATCATTAAGCTGAATTAACAAATCGCCCTTCTTCACATCCATTCCGGATTTAACGAATACATTTAATACTGCGCCGCCAGTCTCGGCACTTAAGTCAACTCCGCGAAACGCACGAATATTGCCAACACTACTCAAAGTCGGCTGCCACTCATCTTCCTCTACTACCATCGTCGATACCGTTGCAGGCGGCAAGCCCATGCTTGAAATGAAGTAGCCAAATAATGCTGTTTTAAGCGTATTGAAACCAACCAGTAGTCCAAGCAATATAAAAACCGAAATTAGCATAACGGTCATGCGGCGACGCAACGGTGTCATTGCCATGAGCTTGGCATAGGCTTTTGTGTTCTTGAATCGTGCACGCAGACGCAGCGTATTGCCAATACGACTGAATAATTGACTTATGGCATTCCATGCCTTATTGACGTATTCCATTAGTTTCCACTCATGTACTTTGGACTTCAGTGTTTGAATAAATTCTTGCAATGATTTCATTGCGTATTCCTTGCAATATTCGATTGATAGGCTGGACCATCTCGGTTCCACCAACCTCCGCCTAGCGCGGCAAACAATGCTGCAGTATCTGCAAAGCGCACTGCCTGAGCTTGAACAAACTTAACCATAGCCTGCTGATATAGGTTTTGGTAATAGAGCACGGCTAAGTAGCTACTGGTGCCTAACTTGTATTGTTCTTGTACTAAATCTAAGGTTTCTTTAGAGTAGCGCGCGGCATCGGCAGCGGCCTTTAAAGACTGGGCGCCGGTCTCTAGTGCACGCAGGGCATCGGCCACCTCTTGGAAGGCGGTCAGAACCGTGGCTTGATACTGAAACACCGCCTGTTCATAGCTCGCAATAGCGCCGCGCCGTTGCGCTAAAAGTTGTCCGCCCTGAAATAAAGGCTGAAACACTCCGCCAGCAACGCTCCAAATTGCTGCAGAGGGCCCAAATAAGGCCCCTGAGGAAAGCGCAACTGAGCCTACGCTGGCACTGAGATTAATTTGTGGCAACAGATTGGCCGTAGCCACGCCCACTAAGGCATTGGTTGATTTGAGTAATGCCTCGGCTGCCCGAATATCCGGGCGCTGCCGCACTAAGCTCGATGGCAGAGAGAGCGGGAGCTTATCGGGTAAATGCAAATTGGCTAACTCGAATTCGGCGATCTGCGCATTGCTCGGAAATGCCCCAGTGTAAACAGCAAGTTGATTGCGTGCAAAAGCAAGATTGCGTTCATAGGTCAATAAATCCACCTGGGAATTCGCCACTAAGGTTTGCTGCGATGTCAGATCTACCCGCGATACAGTCCCGATGGCAAGCTGGCGCTCGGTTACGTCTGCAAAATTTTGCTGGGCTTTGAGAATCTCGGATGTAGCAGCGTATTGGGCGCGCAGTGCGGCTTCGCGAACGGCCGCTGTCACAATATTGGCGGTTAAAGCAAGGTATGCCCCTTCGAGCTGAAATTGACTAATCTCTGCTTGTGCACGAGCGCTCTCCACGGTTCGCCGCGCAGCACCAAATACATCCAAGCGGTAACCCACGTTAATGGAGGTGTTGTACACGTTATAGATGTTTTGACTCGGTATGCCAAATGCTGCTAGGGATTGTTGTTGGCGAGTGGTATTCGCTCCTAAACCAACGCTCGGAAAATACTGGCCGCCAATTTGTGCATTCACATTTTCTTGTGCAACCCGCAGGGCCGCATCTGCAGCAGCCAGATTGGGATTTTGCTCCAAGGCTGTTTTGATTAGCTTATCAAGCTCAGGTGATTTAAATAAGGTCCACCACTCCGCCGGAATATCCGTATCGGGAATAATCTGCTGCTCTGTTCCCCCAGCGACATTTGGCGAAGTCGCCAATGTGGTGGCAGTTGGCTTTTCAGTAAAGCGGGCTACTTTTGGAGCATCCGGCTCCTTGAAATCGGGCCCTGCAGCACAGGCGGCTAAGCTAGCCGCAAAGAGTACGACTAGTGTACGCTGAACGAAGTGCGCACGTCTTTGCATATAGAATGATGGGCTAAATAGTGATTCGCGCATGGCAACCCTTATTTGAACACAGATAAGGGCTTTTACTTACTACCAACTAATCAAGCTATTGGGCTTTATTCGACCGTCACACTTTTCGCTAAATTTCTTGGTTTATCCACATCCGTTTCGCGAGCACAAGCCGTGTGATACGCCAGCAACTGCAGTGGCACCACATGCAAAATGGGTGATAAATCACCATAGTGTTCAGGCAAGCGAATGACGGCAATCCCATCACTGCTGACAATTTCGGTATCTTGGTCTGCAAATACATACAAGCGACCGCCGCGGGCTTTCACTTCTTGCATATTGGATTTGAGTTTTTCAAGCAGCGCATCGTTTGGCGCTACCGTCACTACTGGCATTTTTTCAGTAACCAATGCCAATGGGCCATGCTTTAACTCGCCGGCTGGATAGGCTTCTGCATGAATATAAGAAATCTCTTTGAGCTTTAAAGCGCCTTCAAGGGCAATCGGGTAGTGCAGACCTCGACCCAAGAAAAGCGCGTTTTCACACTGCGCAAAGGCTGCGCTCCAGGCAATAATTTGTGGCTCCAAGGCCAACACTGCAATCAAGGCCTTGGGCAAGTGCCGCAATGCCTTTAGTGCATTTTTTTCTTCTGATTCACTAATACAACCCTGGCGTTTGGCAATCGACATGGTCAATAGGTAGAGCGCAAGCAATTGGGTAGTAAATGCTTTGGTTGAAGCCACACCAATTTCGGTGCCTGCTTTGGTTAGAAAGCGCCAATTGGTTTCGCGAATCATGGCGCTGCTGGCCACATTGCAAATCGCTAAGGTCATCGTATGACCGAGTTCTTTAGCATGGCGCAAGGCAGCTAAAGTATCCGCGGTCTCACCCGACTGCGATACCACCACAATCAGTGTCTTAGGATTCGGCACCGAAGTACGGTAGCGGTATTCGCTGGCAATTTCCACTTGCGTCGGCATTCCTGCAATCGATTCAAGCCAATACTTGGCAACGCAAGCCGAGTAATAACTAGTGCCGCACGCCAAAATCAAAATCTGATCAAAATCCTGCCATGCCTGTGGATCCGCATTAAAAAGATCGGGTCCAAAATGCGCAATGTTGGCAAGCGTATTGGCAATTGCTGTAGGTTGCTCAAAAATTTCTTTTTGCATGTAATGCTGATAGGGGCCTAAATCGACCGAGTCCGCTTGGGCTGGCATTGGTTTTTGCACGCGCTGAACCAATTGGTTATTGCCATCGGTAATGCTGACCTGGTCCGCTTTTAAAACGGCAACATCACCTTCTTCTAAATACAGCATGGTCTTTGCATGGCCCGCCAGCGCTAAAGCGTCGGATGCGATGAAGTTTTCATGATCACCAAAAGCAATCACCAGTGGAGACCCAACACGCGCCCCAATTAAGGTATCAGGGCAATCTTGCGCAATCACACCAATCGCATAGGCGCCGTGCAGGCGCGGTAGTACCGCACGTACTGCAAGCGCAATGTTGCGACTAGGCTGTGCAATATAGGTTTGGTGAATCAAATGGGCAATGACTTCGGTGTCGGTCTCTGACTCAAATACATAGCCTGCGGCTATCAGATCGGTGCGCAATACATCGTAGTTTTCAATAATGCCGTTATGCACCACTGCAATCAACTGATTGGATATATGAGGATGGGCGTTCTGGTTATCCGGCTTGCCGTGGGTTGCCCAGCGTGTATGGGCTATACCCAAGGTGCCCTGAAACTGATTAGCCTGTTCAGCCAGTTCAGAAACTCGCGCAGTTGTCCGGGCCCGCTCGATGGGGCGCTTTGCATCTGCCGCATCAATCACAGCAAATCCGCACGAGTCGTAGCCACGGTACTCTAAGCGGCGCAATCCTTCAATCAGGATAGGAACGATATTCTTGCGTGATGCCGCGCCAACAATACCGCACATTATTTTTTGGCCTTTACCATTTTTTTGGCAGTTGCTTTTTTAGCGGTGGCTTTTTTGATAGTCCCCTTTTTACTTGCTGCTTTCTTTTCTTGCTTAACGGGACGCTGCCACTGGATTGATAGTTGCTTTGCGCGCGATACCGTTAATTGATTGGCAGGCGCATCTTTGGTTAAGGTTGTTCCCGCACCTAAAGTTGCTCCACGCCCGACTCGCACAGGAGCAACAAGCTGTGTATCGGAACCAATAAAGACATCGTCCTCAATAATGGTCTGGTGTTTATTGACGCCATCGTAATTGCAGGTAATGGTGCCAGCGCCGATATTGACGCGCGCGCCCACAATCGAATCACCAACATAGGCCAAATGATTTGCCTTGCTATTGGAATCAATCTGGCTGTTCTTAACCTCGACAAAATTACCAATGTGTACGTCATTCGCTAAATCGGCGCCAGGCCGTAAACGGGCATAGGGCCCGATAATCGAATTGGCCCCAACCACCGCCCCATCCAAATGACTAAATGCCTGAATCGCAACCGCCTTGCCAATTGCGCTATTGCGCACAATGCAATATGGCCCCACGCGTGTACCAGAGTCCAGTGTGACATTGCCTTCAAAAACACATCCGACATCAATGACCACATCAGAGCCGCAGCTCAGGCTTCCGCGCACATCAATTCGTGCTGGATCAAGCAAAGTGACGCCCGCCTCCATTAATTGCATCGCAATCACGTGCTGATGGGTGCACTCTAAAGCTGCCAATTGATCACGGCTGTTGACGCCAACAGTTTCCCAATCAAAATCCGCTTGGGCTGTGCGAATGGGAACATGGTCTCGCGCAGCCATTGCAATCACATCCGTTAAGTAATACTCTCCTTGCGCATTGCTCGCCTGCAATGATTTTAGCCATTTCTTGAGTCGGCCGCTTGGCAACACCATGATGCCGGTATTAATTTCAGTAATGCTTTTTTGTTGGCGATCGGCATCCTTTTCTTCAACAATGCCTGTGACAGCGCCTTCGGCGTCACGCAGGATGCGACCATACCCTGTTGGGTTTTCCATTTGCTGCGTCAGCAAGGCAAGAGCGGAATCACTTCCACGCTTACCATCGGCTAAGGTTACTAAACGCATCAGCGTTTTTTTTGAAATTAAGGGAACATCGCCATAAAGCACTAAGGTGGGCTCATCTAGATCAAGTTTAGGCAGCGCTTGCAGCAGCGCATGGCCGGTCCCTTTTTGCTCTTTTTGCATCACCGTCACTGCATCAGCAAATCCGGGACGATCTTTTTGAGTCTGCTCTAGGTAAGCGGTAATGGCACTTGCGCCATGGCCAATCACAACGATGGGTTTTGTTTTGGCTTTACTGACGAGCTGATTGGCGGTGACCAGAACATGCTCTAGCAAGGGTTTACCGGCAAGGGTTTGCAACACCTTTGGCAAAGCGGATTTCATGCGCTTTCCCTGTCCTGCAGCCAGTATGACAATATTCATGCTGTTAATTATAAACACCGCGAATCAAAGTACCGCAGGCTAATTCATCGAGTTCGGCCTCATCGATTCCACGATCACCTGGGGATCTGGCCCCCAAATTGCCGAGGGCTCCCCCGACACTGCCGTCGATCTCTAAATTGGTGAAATCAAATGCCTCGCGGTCCATTAAGTGGGATGGCACGATATGGTGCATCGACCGGAAGAGATTTTCTACCCGGCCGGGGTATTTCTTTTCCCAGTCGCGCAGCATTTGCTTCATCGCGCCGCGCTGAAGATTAGGCTGACTGCCACACAAATCGCATGGAATGATAGGGAACTGCATATCGTCTGCATATCGCTCGAGTAACTTTTCAGGGACGTAGGCGAGCGGCCGAATCACGATGTGCTTACCGTCATCGGATCGCAGCTTGGGTGGCATGCCCTTCAATTTGCCGGCATAAAACAGATTGAGCAATAGGGTTTCGAGGATATCGTCACGGTGATGGCCAAGGGCAATCTTCGTGGCGCCCAATTCATCGGCAACGCGGTACAAAATACCGCGCCGTAGGCGAGAGCATAAACCGCAGGTAGTCTTGCCCTCTGGTATCACGCGCTTCACAATACTGTAGGTGTCTTGCTCTTCAATGTGAAAAGGCACGCCTAAGCTGGTTAAATAGTTTGGCAGTGTTTCTGCTGGAAAGTTCGGTTGCTTCTGATCTAAGTTCACCGCAACGATGTCAAATTGAATTGGTGCCCGCTCGCGCAGCTTGAGCAAAATATCGAGCATGGCGTAGCTATCTTTACCGCCTGATACGCACACCATCACCTTGTCACCATCCTCGATCATGCCAAAGTCACCAATCGCCTGGCCAACTAAGCGAGATAGTTTTTTCTCGAGTTTGTTTTCCTCAAACGCTGCTTTACGTGGATCGTTCACAGGCTTACCTTACCGTCACTGAATCTTTGATGCGAAACACCTCAACCCCCACCGAGTGGCAGTCCGCATATACGTCTGGCTTCGCAGTGGAAACACGGGCTGCCATTACATTGGGATGAGCCAACATAGCCGCAACAATATCGTCGCAGAGGGTTTCTTGTAAATGGATGTGGCCTTTCTGGGCTCGATTCCGAATGGTCTCGCGCATGAAGTCGTAATCGAGCACTTCATCCAAGGTATCTTTTGTTGGGGTGTTGAGTTCAAGCGGAATGTACAGATCAATATTCAGAATCACCCGCTGCTCTGCTTTTTTTTCAAAGTCATGTACGCCGATATTGATGTAAATCTCGTAATCCCGCAAAAATAAACGGCGGCAATCGAGCAGGGAGGGGTGCGGCATAGAATCTAACATTCTGTAAAGCCTATTCAATTTTAAACATAACATCGCGTGAGGATGGCATTAAATGCTGCCCTCCATCGACGTAAATTGTGGTGCCCGTAATCGCATTCGACTCTGCAATAAAAACCGCGGCTCTCGCAATATCAATTGGGGTGGAAGAGCGCTTTAATGGCGTCATTGTATGGGCTGCCTTAAAGCCATCCTCAGACTGCGGCCCAGATGGCAAGGAAATGCCGGGCGCCAATCCAACAACGCGCAGATAGGGGGCGAAATCCATCGCCATCATTTGGCTCGCATACTCCAGCGCACCCTTCGAGAGGGTGTATGAAAAATAATCAGGATTGAGATTAATGAGCTTTTGATCGAGCAACTGGATCACCGCTGGAATATCACCACCAGAGGAAGGATCGACTGCCTTAGATTTTTGCTGTCGGTAGAGCAACTGCGCCAAGAGGACTGGTGCCAGAACATTCACCTGCATCATCTTCTGAAAAAAAGCGGTATTGATGAGCTCAGGCTCTGCGCTAGCCCGGTCATACTCAAACTGTGAGGCACTATTGACGATGCAATCCAGCGCGCCCAGATTAGCTGTAACTGCATGAAAAAGAGCAGTAATCTCTGACTCGCTCGCTAAATCAGCTTGAAACGCCATTGCCCTTGCGCCTAGTTTCTGAATCGCAGCAACCGTTTCATCCGCCTCTGCTTTAGATTGCCCATAATGCACGGCAACATCCCAGCCTTGCTGCGCAAAATGGATAGCAATAGCCCGCCCCACGCGCTTTGCAGCGCCGGTGACCAAAACGCATTTTTTGGCCTTGGGTGCGGTGGTGGAGATTGAATTCACGTTTTTCTCTTAGACTAGCGAGTTATGGATATTACCTTGACCGACACCGAAAAGGCGCATAGCGCAGGCTTGAGCGCAGAAATTGCTGTAGAAGTAGCCTCGCACGGGGGTTTCTTACCTTTTTCGCGCTACATGGAGATGGCCTTGTACGAGCCCGGCAGTGGGTATTACAGCGCCGGCGCACATAAATTAGGAAGCGGCGGAGACTTCACTACCGCCCCAGAGATTAGTCCTTTTTTTGGTATGGCACTGACCAATGCCATTCTGCCGGTCTTAGAGGCATGTCGGTCCCAAGGTAAACCAACCCGCATCCTCGAATTTGGTGCTGGAACAGGAAAGTTAGCAGCGTCCATCCTAGATCGCTTAAGGGAGTTGGATTTTCCCTTAGACCACTATGGCATTCTCGAAATCGCCCCCGATTTAGCGCAGCGTCAGCGCACCTTGTTAGAAGAAACGAAAAATACTCTGCAATGCTCAACCGCAATCGATTGGCTCAGCGCCCTGCCAAGCCAGTTTGAGGGGGTGATCATTGCAAATGAAGTACTCGATGCGATGCCATGTGAACGCATTGTTTACCAAAATGGAGGATGGCACCTGCAAGGGGTGGCGATTCAGAATGGCGCCCTTGCTTTGGAGATCGGACCAGTTGTCGATCGGGAATTATTACCAGACCATCTTCTGACGCACTCCTTCGCCGAAGGCTACACCACCGAAATCAATCCACAAAGTGTGGCCTGGATTACGGCTGTAACTCAGGCGCTAAGGAGCGGTCTTTTTATTACGCTGGATTATGGATTTCCGGCGAGCGAGTTTTTTCACCCGCAGCGTGAGCATGGGACACTGATGGCCCACCACCGCCATCATGCCATTACCGATCCACTGTATCTGCCTGGTTTATGCGATCTAACCAGCCATGTGGAATGGTCTTCCATTTCGAGTGCGGCTCTTGCTGCCGGAGCGGACGAAATCTATTTCAACAATCAAGGCAATTTCTTATTAGAGGCCGGTATTGGTGATTTGGTTTTGGAGAAAATGGATCCAGCTAACGCGACTGCTTTTTTACCGGTCTCCAATGCCTTACAAAAATTGTTATCGGAAGCGGAGATGGGGGAGCTGTTTAAAGTCTTTGCGTTCAAAAAGAATCTGCCCGTACTCTCGCTCGACATGCTTCCAGGCTTAGGTGGCCGTAACCGACTCCACAGCCTGTAGTCGTGCAGCATCGATTGCGAAGCGAATACGTTCACCCTGCTGCTGCTCTGCTCTAGAGAGACTCTGAATAACCGCCTGACTATCAATAGCCAGCGCTGCTGCTAGGGCGGAGGTGATTCGCTCTACCTGTAATTCTAAAACACTGGCCAGCGTGATTAATTTCTCAGCACGCTCGGGCTTACGCCAAACATCGGCTCGATTAAACCAAGCCAGAATATCAACCGCGCTACACACTTGCTTTGTCACTCGTTTTTTAAGCGCTGAAAAGAGTTCAGCAAAATCACGAGTAGCGTGTGGCATGCGGATTGTTTCGGACCATTGGCGTATCGCTTCTTCACTGAGATCCGCTAACAAGACCGCACAAACTAAATCCACGTCTGTTTTATTTTTCGCCGCTAATAAATGAAGGTTACTAGCCAGCTGTTTTTTGAGTTGCGGATTCTTGCAAACTGCAATCAATTGCTGCGGCAAGAATTGGTCTGCAGCGCCAGTCTCTAAAAGCACTTCAATCATGCGCAGCGGATCTGCTGAACCCATGCCTCGACCCAGCTCTTGCCATACGCGCTCAGGTGATAATGCTAACAACTCACCCGACTGCACAATGGCCTGCAGTGCCTCTTGTGTTTCGGCTGCAATGGTGAATTGTGGAAAGCGCGCAGCAAACCGCGCAATACGCAATAAACGCAAGGGGTCTTCAGCAAATGCAGCGGATACGTGGCGAAATACCTTGGCCTCTATGTCGTTTTGCCCGCCATAGGGATCGATGATGGGACCTACTCGTGCCCCATTGTCATCAATGCGCTGGGCCATGGCATTAATGGTGAGGTCACGCCGCTGTAAATCTTGCTCTAAGGTGACCGAAGGATCGGCATAAAAATGAAATCCCTGATAACCAACGCCTGTTTTTCGTTCGGTCCGAGCTAAGGCGTATTCGGCATGGGTCTGGGGATGCAAAAAGACTGGGAAGTCTTTGCCAACCGGCTGGTAGCCGAGCGCAATCATCTCCTCAGCGCTACTTCCGACCACGACATAATCAATGTCATTCACCGGGATACCCATAACAGCGTCCCGTATTGCTCCGCCAACGGCGTATATGTTCAAGCCAATAGACTCCGAATGGATTGGCGCGATATGCCAAAGGTCGTGATCAGATCGTCTGCGGCTGTAGGCGGCAATACATTGGGCAACTGCATGGATGCAATGTTGTCACGCGACATTAATGTGGGCACGGGCAAGAATTCGAACATCAATGCTTGTAGATAACCGACGATAGCCGGCATTGGAATGACGCGGGTTGTAGTTTGTGCTTTTAAAGCCGCAAAACGAACCAGCTCTGCCATGCTCAGCACTTCAGGGCCTACTAAGGAATAGGTTTGGTGGATGGTTTGCTTCATCGTGATGGAGGCAACAAAAGCGGCGGCCACATCATTGACGCTTACCGGCTGAAACAGCGCTTGTGAATTTGCTAAGGGAATCACTGGAAACACTTTTGCCAAGTTAGCAAACAAATTGATGAATTGATCCTCTTGTCCAAAAATGACGGAAGGCCTAAAAATAGTCCAATCCAATCCGCTGGCTCGGACCGCGGCCTCGCCATCGCCTTTGCTGCGTTGGTACATCGATGGTCCGTGCGAGTCTGCACCCAAAGCGCTCATGTGCAAATAGCGCTTGATGCCATTGGCCTTCATTGCAGCGATGCAGTGAGTTGGTAGCAAAACGTGGGCGCGCTCAAATACTTTGCCATAGGGCTTGGCTGGACGATCGTGTAACACGCCGACTAAATTAATAACGGTGCCATTTGGCTTAACTTGACTACATAAGTCATTTAAGGTGGTTTGATCATTCACATCAGCTTGAAGCAGATGGACGCTTGGCAGTAACCGAAAATCCCGCGCTGCCGCCAAATGGCGGGTTGGTAATAAGACCGAATAGCCTTCGCGTTGCAGTCTGCGCACCAGCACACTACCAACAAATCCATTACCGCCTATGACTAGTACGTCGTATTTCATGGTAACTCACTTTGTATTGCAGCCTTGGGAGCAATCGTTCCAAGGCGCTGTTTTAAAGAAATGGTTTGACCCGTCATCACACCCGAGTAATAGCTGGCATTGGACATTACATTTTTAACGTAGACTCTTGTTTCATGAAAGGGTATTGTCTCTGCAAAAATTGCGCCCTCAACGGGGGCGTTTAAGCGCTCGCGCCATAACTTAGAGCGCGATGGCCCCGCATTGTAGGCAGCTGATGCCAATACCCACGATCCATCTAAGTCCACCAGGACCATATTGAGGTAATTGCTTCCTAAGGTTAGGTTGGTATTGGTATCTTTTAATTTTTCTTGCGTATAGGAGGTCATGCCAATTTTCTTGGCAACGTACTTCGCTGTATTCGGCATAACTTGCATCAAACCCGATGCACCCACGGAAGAGGTGGCATTCATGATGAAGCGTGACTCCTGCCGAATTAATCCATAAGCCCAGGCTAAATTGAGATCAATCTGACGGGCGATGGGAGTGAGCTCATCGCGATACGGCGTTGGAAAGCGCAA
>JBIJAC010000020.1:0-30683 GCA_044345935.1 Polynucleobacter sp.
AGCTCATTAGCTCGGTAAATTCCCTCGGCAGCACCAGCATATCTCTGGAATTTAATAATGATCGGGATATTGATAAGGCTGCAGTCGATGTGCAGGCCGCATTGCTGCGAGCGCAGCGACGTTTGCCGATTGAGATGACCATTCAGCCGTCGTATCGGAAGGTCAATCCCGCCGACGCGCCGGTCTTAATTATCGGCATGACCTCGCCTTCACTCGATCTTTCTGATTTAAATAATTACGCGGAGAATTTAATTTCACCCACCCTATCAACGATCGATGGTGTGGCACAGATTCAGATTTATGGCGCAAAGCGCTACGCCATTCGCGTTAAAGCAAGGCCAGATGCCTTGGCTATTAATAACCTGACGATGGAAGACATTGCGCTTGCCTTAAATAAAGCAAACAGCAATACCCCCGTTGGTGTTTTAGATGGCCCCCGTCAAGCCATGACCATTTATGCCAACGAACAGTTGGTCACAGCCAAGGACTTTAGCGACTTAATCATTGCCCAGCGCAATGGCCTACCCATTTACCTCGGCAACGTGGCTGATGTGGTCGAGAGCTATGAAAACGTCCGCTGGCTCTCTACCACCAATGGTGAGCGCTCAATTGCGATTGCCGTATTACGGCAACCCAATGCTAATACGGTGAAGGTAGTCGATTCCATTCGAGCCTTGCTGCCTGAGTTTGAAAAACAGTTGCCCGCCTCCATCAAGTTAATTCCGGTCAACGATCGCTCCATCTCCATTCGTGAAGCGATTCACGATGTCAATATCACCTTGATGCTCACGATTGCGTTGGTCGTCCTGGTTATATTCCTTTTCTTAAAACATGCCTCCGCAACCATTATTCCTTCGCTGAGTTTGCCAATCTCCCTGATTGGTGCCTTCTCTTTGCTCTATTTCATGGGCTACAGCCTGGATAATATTTCCTTGCTGGGCATCACCTTAGCGGTTGGACTCGTGGTCGACGATTCGATTGTGGTGCTTGAAAATATTGTGCGCTACACCGAACAAGGGATGTCGCCATTAAAAGCAGCCCTGAAGGGTAGTAAGGAAGTTGGTTTTACGATTGTGTCGATCTCCCTGTCTTTGGTAGCAGTTTTCATCCCCCTCTTTTTTATGCAAGGCCCGACTGGATTACTGTTTAGAGAGTTTGCAGTAGTGGTCTCCTTGGCGGTCTTGGTATCGGCGGTAGTCTCCCTCACGCTAGTCCCTATGCTGTGCAGTCGTTTTTTACCAAAACCTGGCCATGTCGCGAAAGAATTTGCTATCAATCGCCGCTTTGATCAGCTCTTTTCTTGGACTACCGAGCGCTATATTCACTACCTCGATAAAGCCTTGATTTACCGTAAGCCCGTCTTAGTCGGTTCGGTTGCTACGATCATTCTGACCATCGTCATGTTTATTTACAGTCCAAAAGGATTTTTTCCAGAGGAAGATATCGGGCAGATCATTGCAACATTGGAAGCTTCCGAAGATATGGCATTTCCAGCAATGCTGGAAATGCAAGATAAAGCTGCGCAAATCGTCATGAATAATCCCAATGTAGCCAATTCGGTTTCCATCTTGGGTGGCGGACTTAGCGCAGGCACGAATACCGGCCGGATTTTTATTGTTCTCAAACCCAAAAGTGAGCGCGAGAATATGAAAATGGTCCTGGAGTCCCTTCGCAGAGACTTTAGGGAGCTACCTGGCTTATCCGTCTTTATGCGCCCGATTCAAAACCTGCAGCTGGGTGGGCGCTCGAGCAAAAGCCGCTATCAATTTACCCTGCAAAGCGTGGGCTTTGATGGCATTAATGAATGGTCCACCAAGATTCTAGAAAAGATGCGTGCAGACCCGATCTTTCGCGACGTGAATACTGATTCGCAATTGCGTGGCCTTAATGTCAAGATTGACATTAACCGCGAAAAAGCTGCTACTGCGGGTGTTACGGTAGCCGATATCCGTCAAGCGCTTTATAACTCCTTTGGCGAGCGCCAAGTGTCATCGATCTACACCAACGTCAATACCTACTCGGTTATTTTGCAAGCCGCCGATGATCAGCGCCAATTTGAAACTGATTTAAGCAAGGTGTTTGTCCGGGGGCGCGCCACCGACCGACTCATCCCACTCTCGGGACTTGCGACCTTTAAGCGCGAAGTGGGTCCCACCTCAGTCAATCACCAAGGTCAAATTCCTGCAATTACCCTTTCATTTAATTTGGCGCCGGACGTACCGCTGGGTGATGCAACCAAAGCAATCGATGGCTTCGTGAAAGAGCTTCAAATGCCAAGCTCGATCATTACCAGTTATGGTGGCGATGCCAAGGTCTTTAAAGAAAATCAATCCGGGCAAATTATTTTAATTTTGGCAGCACTGGCCGTGATCTATGTCTTACTCGGCGTCTTGTATGAGAGTTATATCCATCCGCTGACTATTTTGGCTGGACTGCCTTCTGCAGCCATTGGCGCCCTCCTCTTCTTGTGGATGTTTAATTTAGAGCTTTCCATCATCGCCATCATCGGAATTTTGCTGCTGATTGGTATTGTTAAGAAGAATGCCATCTTGATGATTGACTTTGCCCTCGATGCGCAGCGTAATCAGGGCATGAGTCCTGAGGAAGCGATTCGGACGGCCTGTATTTTGCGTTTTAGACCCATCATGATGACCACCTTTGCTGCATTAATGGGCGCCCTGCCCATTGCACTGGGTTTAGGCGCGGGGGCTGAACTGCGTCAACCCCTAGGTATCTCGGTTGCCGGCGGTTTAATTGTGTCGCAATTTGTGACGCTCTTTATTACCCCCGTAATCTACCTCTACCTGGATAAATATGCCGGTAATGGCCCACTGCAAATTAGCCCCGCAGACCTGGAAGGAGCCGCCTAATGCGTCAAGTGATACTCGATACCGAAACCACTGGCCTTAATCCAGCGACAGGCGATCGCGTGATTGAGATTGGGTGTGTTGAGCTGGTTAACCGCAGACTAACTGAGCGCACCTTTCACCATTACATTAACCCAGAGCGCGACATCGATGCGGGCGCCTATGCTGTTCACGGCCTCTCGCGCGCCTTTTTATCGGATAAACCCGTATTTGCACAGATCGCAGAAGATCTGATTGAGTTTGTTGCGGATGCTGAGTTGATTATTCACAATGCACCGTTTGATTTGGGCTTCTTGGATAGTGAGTTTGCCCTTCTCAAACGAACCCCGTTTCGTGCCCATGCCAGCAATGTGATTGACACACTCGTCAATGCACGCCAAATGTTCCCGGGTAAACGCAATTCCTTGGATGCCCTCTGTGAGCGATTTGCAATTAGCAATACCCACCGTACATTGCACGGCGCTTTATTGGATGCACAGCTGTTAGCAGAAGTCTATGTTGCAATGACGCGGGGCCAGGAAGACCTCACGATTGATTTAATTGACTACTCAGCCAATCTCGATGCATCGGGGCAATCCAAGCCACTGCCGAGTAATTTGATGGTTTTGGCTGCCAGCGCCGATGATTGCACCTTGCATGAACAAATCCTGGCCGAGATTGCCAAGGCGAGTAAAAAAGATCCAGTGTGGGATCGCGCCCTAAACACAGTGCAGTAAAGGGTGTCTGTGTTTATGTAGGTCTAAATGAATAAAGGGGGATCAATCCCCCTTTATTGCATTCCAATGCTTGCTTTTAGTTTACGAGATTAGCGCTCGATTGTTGCAGCAATCGCCTTACCCAAATCATCGGTCTTTGCGGTACCACCCACATCCGGTGTAAGTGGTGCGTGGCCTGGACCTGCCGAGAGCACGTCTTCAATCGCTGCAAAGATGCGTTTGCCCGCCTCAGGGTAGCCCAAGTGATCCATCATCATCGAGGCACTCCAAATTTGGCCGATCGGGTTCGCAATCTTTTTGCCAAAGATGTCGGGTGCAGATCCATGCACAGGTTCAAACAGCGATGGAAATAATCCTTCGGGATTAATGCTGCCGGATGGCGCTACTGCAATCGTACCGGTACATGCGGGACCTAAATCCGACAGAATATCGCCAAACAAATTACTAGCAACGACGACATCGAAGCGGTCTGGGTTCATCACAAACTGCGCTGTCAAGATATCAATGTGGTACTTGTCACTTTTGACATTGGGATATTTTTTGGCCATTGCCTCAACCCGCTCATCCCAATACGGCATGGTGATCGCAATGCCATTGGACTTCGTTGCCGACGTCAGGTGTTTTTTATCGCGGCTCTGGGCTAAGTCATAGGCAAACCTCAGAATGCGATCGACTCCGTGGCGAGTAAATACAGATTCTTGCAAGACGAATTCCCGATCGGTATCGGGGAACATTTTGCCGCCCACGCTGGAGTATTCGCCTTCGGTATTTTCACGTACGACAAAGAAATCAATGTCACCGGGTTTGCGATTCGCGAGTGGGCAAGGCACACCAGGTAATAAGCGCACGGGACGTAAATTGACGTATTGATCAAAGCCGCGGCGGAACTGAATCAAACTTCCCCAGAGCGATACGTGGTCTGGAAGTATGTCTGGCATACCAACAGCGCCGAAGAAAATGGCATCGTATTGCATTAAGGTATCAAACCAATCATCCGGCATCATCTTGCCGTGCTTGAGGTAGTAATCGCAGCTTGCAAAGTCAAAGTGATCAAACTGCATCGGAATGCCTAGTTTTCTGCTAACCGCCTCTAAGGCACGTATGCCCTCGGGCATAACCTCTTTACCGATACCATCGCCTGGAATGACGGCAATTTTAGGATTCTGAATTATTTTCTGTGCTTTCATGGCGGGCTTCGTGAAGTTGAGATAGAGAGTGAGTTAGATGGTGTGCCGGGCAGCGCACTGATGGGGTTTATTTTACAAGCCTTGCTGTGGGGAAATAGACTCCTGCCACTAACTGATAGCGCGGCGAATCGTATCGCGCCCTGGCTTACCCTCGGCAATCGAGTCTGAGTCAGCATTAGAGGTGTTTTCAATCGTTTCGGGCACAGACTCCTGCATGCGGATATTGTCCTTAGGGCAGATTGGCGCGCCGTAGCTGGCCCAACGCTTTAGTAAGGTCACTTCGTAACCGCACTGCCCGCACTTGGCTTTATTGCGACTGGCATTGCTGGGTTGCGGGGGAGGAAAGGCAATTGCCTGATGGGGGTATGGCCCCAGTTCCTGACCAATCATCATCAAGCGGACTACCAAGGCTTCGCTGGCATGGGCCATGCGTGCAGGGCCCTCTAGACCCAATGCCTGCGCTATCCCCTTGAAATCCTCACCGTGGCCACTAAAACAGTCATCCACCGCATGGCAGAGCTCATGTACCAAGGTGTCTAGTAACTGAACCGGCTCATCAAGCTTAGGAGAGATAAAAATCTCATTCACACCATCGCCTGAGCGCTCGCGGGGCCAGCACTGCCCCAAGGTGGTTCGCGGACTGCTAGAAGCGGGAAAGCCGCAAGACACGCGAACCGGCGGAATCGCATACCCTGCTTTTGAAAAAATTGGCTCAAGGCGTCGAACTGCCTCTTGTAACCAGGCTTCGCGGTTGCTGTTGTGGGGAATGGCCATAAAAGTAAAAAAAGGGGGGTGATAAAAAACAGGGGAACTGAGCTGAATTGCGATCATACGCCAGCGCCACTAGAATAGCCCTATGAATGATCTTGAAAGTCTTAGTGCATCTGATGCCGCCCTCGCCCTTGCTCAAGGAAAGATCAAGGCAGAGCATTTGGTCTTGGCGTGTTTGGACCGCATTGGGCAGCGCGAACGCACTATCAAGGCGTGGGTAAGCCTTGGTAAAGAAAATGCCATCGTGCGTGCACGGCAACTGGATCGCAGTGCATCGACTGGCCTTTTGCATGGGCTACCCATTGGCGTCAAAGACCTGTTTGATACCTACGATCTACCCACGGCCTATGGCTCGCCAATCTACCGCCAGCACCAACCAGCGACGGATGCTGTTTCGATTGCCATAATGCGCAAAGCAGGCGGCATTATTTTGGGCAAAACCGTGACCACGGAATTCGCGACCTTTAAAAGTGGTCCTACGGCCAATCCCCACAACACGGCCCACACCCCCGGCGGCTCCTCTAGCGGCTCTGCTGCTGCCGTGGCCGACTTCATGGTTCCCTTGGCTACTGGCACACAAACTGCCGCATCGATCATTCGCCCTGCGAGCTTTTGTGGTGTGGTTGGCTATAAACCCAGTTATGGCAAGGTCAGTATTGCAGGCGTTAAAAGCCTCTCGATTTCCATGGACACCTTGGGCTGTTTTGGTAGAACCGTCAGCGATGTTGCCTTGGGCGTAGCAGCGATGAGCGGCGATCACGGTTTAGCCACGATCGATGCCTTGCACCACAAACCACGCATTGTGCTTGCGAATACCGTGCATTGGCCCTTGGCGCAAAAAGAAACCATTACGGCAATGACCTTGGCTCGCTTTGCGGCTAATGCCATCAGCCACCGTGGCATTGCCGAAGCAAGCTTGCCCGCCCTATTTGACGGTTTAGCCGATGCACAAAGCCGCATCATGACTTCCGAAATGTCCCGCAGTTTGCTATTTGAGCGGGTGCATTATCCCAAGCTATTGGGGACCAAGATAGCGGCCCAACTCAAAGATGGCGCAGCGATACCGTATGAAACCTACACCGCCGATTTAATTTACGTTGCGCAAGCGCGGCAAGCGATGGATCAGTTTTTTATAGACCACGCTGATGTCATCATTACCCCCAGCGCCATCGGCGAAGCTCCTGCTACCAAGTCCCACACGGGCGATCCCATCTTTTGCCGCTCGTGGTCGGTGCTGGGCTATCCCTGCATCAACATCAATGTCAGCACAGGACCCAATCACATGCCCGTGGGCGTGCAACTGGTTGCCGGACTTGGATGCGACCGCTTATTACTCAGTACCGCAAAGGCTTTTGTGCAGGCGCTGGCGGACCCTGCTTCGCGCGCCCAAGCCTAACGCTGACCAATACGCACAGCACCGAATACCGCCTGTGCTTCGGCAGGTAAACACCGCCAATACTGCTCGCTGGCATGGACTTCGCCTTTAAGGACTGCTGCTGCTTCCCAGGCCCAACGCGGCTTATACAGAAAAGCCCTAGCAAGGGCAATCAGATCCGCATCGCCGCGCTCCAAAATGGCCTCGGCTTGCTGCGGACTGGTAATGAGTCCCACAGCGATCGTAGGCAAGCCTGCATGCGCTTTAATTGCTTTTGCAAAAGGCACTTGGTAGTCCGGTCCAATGGCAATCTGTTGCTGCCGGGAAATACCGCCCGATGAAACGTGAATAAAGTTGGCGCCTGCCGCCTTTAAGTGCGCAGCAAACTCGGTTGACTCTTCGACGGTCCAGCCACCATCGATCCAATCCGAAGCCGAAAGACGCAAGCCCAACACGCCTGAATACGCCGCGCGGACTGCTTTAAACAACTCCAGCGGAAAGCGAATGCGGTTCTCAAATGAACCGCCGTATTCATCGCTGCGTTGATTTGCAATTGGCGATAAAAATTGGTGCAGTAAATACCCGTGCGCACAATGCAATTCCACTCCGTCGATACCAATGCGATCGGCACGCTTGGCTGCAGTAACAAATGCATCGATCGTCGCTTGCAGCTCAGCCGCACTCATGGAATGCGGATCGCGTTCATTGGGCAGTTGTGGAATCTCTGATGGGCCACAGATAGCCCAGCCACCCTGCTCTTCTGCCAACAACTGACCGCCCTCCCATGGGGTTGAGCTCGATGCCTTGCGGCCGGCATGCGAGAGCTGAATAAAAACGGGCAAGGCTGGCGCCAAAGCACGTGCCCGGTCTAACTTGTCTTTTAAGGCGGCTTCAGTCGTGTCATCCCATAAACCTAAGCAAGTCGGGGTGATTCGCCCTTGGGCCGTAACGGCGGTCGCCTCAATAATGAATAGCCCTGCGCCGCTATTAAGTAAATTGCCCCAATGCATCAGGTGCCAATCCATGGCGCAGCCATCCACGGCCGAATACTGGCACATCGGCGCCACCACGATGCGGTTTGCTAGGATCAAATCACCCCTTGGGGATGCTAGGGTATAAGGCGAAAAGAGCAGACTCATGGAAAAAACCTTTTATTGAGGAATACAGCCAAATATAGGGGATAGCGATAGAATAATGGGATTCAGGATCCATTCGGTGCATCGCGGGACTAAACACCCGATTTACCTTATAAATCAACGCATTTACCTCTAATAAACCACCCAACCCACCTTGTTCCCGTCGATCAGCAGAAGGCCCTATGACTAGTAATAAAACCTCCCCATTTAATTCCAAAGACGATATTGCCCACTTTATTGGCGGCGCCCTGCACCTGCCCAGCAATACGCGCTTTGGCGACGTTTACCATCCCGCTAGCGGCCAAGTTGCCCGGCGTGTTGCGCTCGCCTGTAAGGGCGATGTCAACGAGGCTGTTGCCTCAGCTAAGGCAGCCTTTCCGGCCTGGGCTGACACCCCGCCCCTGCGTCGTGCGCGCATTCTCTTTAAATATTTAGAGCTGCTGAACCAACACCGCGATGAGTTGGCTGCCATCATTACCGCTGAACACGGCAAAGTATTTACAGACGCCCAAGGTGAAGTAACCCGCGGCATTGAGATTGTCGAATTTGCGACTGGCATTCCAGAGCTACTTAAGGGCGATTACAGCGAGCAGGTCTCGACCGATATTGATAACTGGATCATGCGCCAGCCCTTAGGCGTGGTTGCTGGCATTACGCCGTTTAATTTCCCGGTGATGGTGCCAATGTGGATGTTCCCAGTAGCGATTGCCTGCGGCAATACCTTCATTTTGAAACCCAGCCCAACTGATCCTTCTGCCTCCCTCTTGATGGCGAAATTACTCACTGAGGCTGGCTTACCTAAAGGTGTCTTTAACGTCGTTCAGGGTGACAAAGAAGCGGTGGATGCCTTAATTGAAAATCCAGACGTCAAGGCGATTAGCTTTGTTGGCTCGACCCCGATTGCCAACTACATCTACGAGCGCGGCGCGCACTTTGGTAAACGTGTGCAAGCCCTCGGCGGCGCCAAGAATCACATGGTAGTCATGCCGGATGCCGACATTGATAAGGCCGTTGATGCCCTCGTTGGCGCGGCCTATGGCTCTGCTGGTGAGCGCTGCATGGCGATCTCGGTGGCAGTTTTAGTAGGCGATGCTGCCGAAAAAATCATGCCTAAACTGATTGAGCGTGCCCGTACCTTGAAGATTAAAAATGGCATGGAACTCGATGCGGAAATGGGTCCGATTGTGACTAAAGCCGCCCTCGATCGCATTACCGGCTACATCGATAAAGGCGTTGCGGCTGGCGCCAAGCTGCTCGTCGACGGACGCAATTTTTCCGTTCCCGGATCAGAGAAGGGATTTTGGTTGGGTGGCACACTGTTTGATGGTGTTACTCCCGATATGCAAATTTACCTGGAAGAGATTTTTGGGCCCGTGCTCTCCTGCGTGCGCGTCACCAACTTTGCCGAAGCGCTGGATTTAGTCAATGCCCATGAATTTGGTAACGGCGTTGCCTGCTTTACTAGCGATGGCAATATTGCCCGTGAATTTGCGCGCCGCGTCCAAGTGGGCATGGTTGGCATTAATGTACCGATTCCGGTGCCGATGGCTTGGCATGGCTTTGGTGGCTGGAAGCGCTCGCTCTTTGGTGATATGAATGCCTACGGTAAAGAAGGCGTGCGTTTTTATACCAAACAAAAGAGTGTGATGCAGCGCTGGCCAGAGAGCATTGCTAAGGGCGCCGAGTTTGTGATGCCCACGTCCAAGTAATTTGTAATCAAGGTACTGCCGACTCCAACGCTTAGGCAGCCCTCAATTAGAAATAGCAACCCTCGGGTTGCTATTTTCTTTACTGCAGGGTATTTTTCAGAAGCGGTATCGCTGGTAAGGACAGGACTTCAATCCCCTCTTCCCGCAATGACTCTGCCTCATCCGCAGTAGTCTGCCCCCGAATGCTGCGCTCAGGCGACTCTTTGTAATGAATTTTACGCGCTTCCTCTGCAAATCCAGAGCCCACGTCCTCGGAACGATTCATGAGTTCACGCATTCCATTTAAAAAGGCGGCTTGTACTTGGGCTTCCAAATGGCTATGGTCTGTGCGCGTGACTGCGGCAACTTCATTTTGGCTGGGCTGATTTTGCGCAGGGCTTACCGTGGTGAGCGCTGAGGCCTCACTATTCTGCCCAGCTCCCCCTTTGTCCTCTTTTGTATGTGACTTCGCAATGTGGGGTGCTGATGGCATCCGCGTAATCGCAGTGCTATTGCACAAAGGACAGGCAAGCATGCCACTGGCCTGCTGGGTAGTGCAATCTTCCTCAGAAGCAAACCAGCCCTCAAAGCGGTGATCAAAGGAACAGGATAGGTTATAGACTTTCATGCCAAGTAGATGGGGGCAAAACTGCTAAATTCAATATGACTTATTTTAATGGTGTTTTAGGTCAGCGATGGGATCGCTTTAGGCTGCACTAAGCCGCGGCGGTGGCGGTCAAGCCAATATGCTGAAATCGTGGTCTTGACATCGGTAATGGCGCCCTCTTCTACCCAAGCAAGTAATTCATCCAAAGATGCAGCGAATACATCCAAAAATTCCTCGTCGTCGAGCTGGCACTCGCCTTTGCTTAAGCCTTCTGCCAAATAAATATCAATGAATTCGGTCGAATAGGAAATCACCGGGTGAATACGCCGAATGTAACTCCATTTGGTGGCGGTATAGCCAGTCTCTTCTTGCAGTTCGCGCTGAGCACACTTGAGGGGATCCTCGCCCAAATCCAATTTACCCGCCGGAATTTCCATACATACTCGAGCTACCGGATAGCGGTACTGACGCTCTAGCAGAATACGTCCATCGTCAAGTAACGCAACGATGGCTACCGCACCGGGATGTGTGAGGTACTCACGCACTGCTTCACCGCCATCGGGCAAGCGAACGGTATCGCGTTTCATCTCTAAGAAAATACCGCTGTACAGATCGCGGCTTTCAAGGCACTCTTCTTTCAGGTGCGCGTCGCCTTGCGGTAAATCGTGCAGTGATTTTTCAGTCATGAAAGAATATCCATAAAAAACCCAGCTAATTAGCTGGGTTGGTGGTGTTAGCCGCCGAGTAAGGTGTTTCGCATCACATCCAAACACAAGGCCATTAAAGCGCCTGGAAAGATGCCCAAGACCAGAATAGCAATGCTATTGATGCCCAATATGCCACGCGAGATGCTAGAGCCGGTAATTTCATGTTCTCGCAGTGGTGCATCAAAATACATCACCTTCACCACCCGCAAGTAATAAAAAGCACCAACCAAAGAGGCCATCACAGCAATGATTGCCAATGCGGTGTACTCCGCATCCACCAAGGCCTCTAGCACCGATAATTTAGCGGCAAAGCCAACCGTCGGAGGTATACCGGCCAAGGAGAACATCATCACGAGACCCATAAATGCAAACCACGGGTGCTTTTTATTCAAACCCTTTAGGCTATCGAGGGTCTCACAGTCGTAGCCCTTTTTTGACAGCAACATTAAGAATCCAAAGCTAGCCAAGGTCGTCAAGGTATACGTTACTGCATAAAATAGCGCGGCACTATACGCATGGTCATCAAATACCGACAACATACCGAGCAGGACAAACCCCATTTGGGCGATCGCTGAATACGCCAACATACGCTTAATGTTGGTTTGCGCAATCGCCGTCACATTACCAATCACCATCGACAATACCGCTAGCATGATGAGCATTGGCTGCCAATCACTAAACAGCGGCAATAAGGTATTAATTAACAAACGGAAAAGCAAGGCAAATGCTGCCAATTTAGGCGCGGCTGCAATCAACAAGGTAACCGCAGTCGGGGCGCCTTGATAGACGTCTGGCACCCACATATGAAAAGGCACAACGCCCAATTTAAAAGCCACGCCCGCCATAATGAAGACGAGGCCAAAGGCCATGATCAAGTGATTAATCCGAGGGTCGGCTACGGCTTTAAAAATCTCAATCAGATCCAGTGAGCCGGTCACGCCATACAGCATCGACATGCCGTAGAGCAAAAAGCCGGATGCCAAAGCACCCAAAATAAAGTACTTCATTGCCGCCTCGGTGCTCTGCGCATTGTCCTGCCGCATCGCAACCAATCCATAGGTCGAGAGCGCCATCAGCTCTAAGCCAAGATAAAGAGTGAGCAAGTTTGCACCCGAAATAAGGACACACTGCCCGAGCAAGGCGAACAAGGCCAAGACCATGAAGTCAGGCCTAAACATGCCACGGTCTACTAAGTACTGGCGGGAGTAGATCAAGCTGATGAGCAATGCAAAGCAGGAAGCAGACTTTAAGAGATTAGCCAAGGGATCGGCTTGGAACAAACCCATCATGGCGTAGATTGGCAAGTCGGGAATGCGCAAAGCGAATACCGTTCCCATCACCAGCAACAAGAGCAACGCGCCGTTGTATACCAAGTTGGCACCGCGCGGCGTATCAAATACCTCGCGCGCCACACCATCCGCTGCCAGGGGCGTTTCTTTTACAAAAGCACTCAAAACGAGCAATAAGCAGGCCGACAGCAGTATTACCAGCTCGGGCAAAAGAACAATGAGGTCAAGGATTTCCATATTCTTATCTCAGCTTACAGTTTGCTAATCGCAATGTGTTCCAGCAAATGGATGACCGCTGGGTGAATGATGTCGGTAAATGGTTTTGGATAAACACCCATCCACAACACACAAATGGAGAGTACTGCCATCATCAGAAACTCACGGCCATTGATGTCGGTTAAAGCATCGACTTCTTTATTGGCAATCGCCCCAAATAAGACGCGCTTCACCATCCACAAGGAATAGGCCGCGCCAAGCATTAGCGCAGTAGCTGCCAATAAACCAATCCAAAAGTCATAATCAACCGCAGCAAGAATCACCATGAATTCCCCAACGAAACCGGAGGTTGCTGGTAAACCGCAATTAGCCATTGCCATAAAGACCATAAAAACAGAGAACTTCGGCATGCGGTGAATAACCCCACCGAAATCCGAAATTTGACGAGTGTGCATACGATCGTAGAGAACCCCAATCGCCAAGAACATCGCCCCCGAAATAAAGCCATGGGAAATCATTTGAATAATGCCGCCCTCAATGCCAAGCGGGCTAAAGAGGAAAAAGCCGAGGGTAACAAATCCCATGTGCGCTACAGACGAATACGCCACCAGTTTTTTCATGTCCTTTTGGACTAAGGCAACTAGACCGACATAGATAACGGCAACCAAGGAAAGAAAAATCACAAAGGGGCCGAGGTACATGCTGGCATCCGGCGCAATCGGCAAAGAGAAACGCAAGAAACCATATGCACCGAGTTTCAACATAATGGCCGCCAGCACAACCGATCCACCGGTTGGCGCTTCAACGTGCACATCAGGCAGCCAGGTATGCAAAGGCCACATTGGTACTTTGACCGCAAAGGCCATGAAGAAGGCAAAGAAAATGAGGATTTGCTCAACAATATCCAGGGGGGCGTGATGCCAAGTCTGAATATCAAAGGTATTGGTAGCGTTATACAGGTAGAGCATCGCTATCAAGGTAAGCAGTGAGCCAAGCAAGGTGTAGAGGAAGAACTTAAACGCCGCATAAATGCGGTTCTTGCCACCCCATACGCCGATGATGATGTACATCGGTATTAAAGTCGCCTCAAAGAAGACATAGAACAGCATGCCGTCTAGGGCAGCGAACACGCCAATCATCAAGCCCGACAAAATTAGGAAGGAGGCTAAGTACTGCGATACCTTTTCGGTAATGACTTCCCAGGCTGCTACAACAACGAAAATATTGATAAAAGCAGTCAGAACCACAAACCAAACTGAAATGCCGTCTACGCCCAGATGGTAGTTAATGTCGTAGCGCTCAATCCAACTGAACTTCTCGACAAACTGCATCCCTGCCGTTGTTTCATCAAACCGGAAAACCAGAGGGAGGGTTGCAATAAAACCCAGCACCGATCCGAACAGGGCCAAGTAGCGCACACCAGAGGATGGGCGCTCCGATCCATAAATCAAGATGATCAGACCAAAAATGATCGGGATCCAGATGGCGTAAGAAAGAATCATGAGAAAAGCTTCAACTTAATAGGCAATATAAATATAGGTGTACAAGACCCAGGTCAGTAAGGCAATCAAGCCTAGGATCATGGCAAATGCATAGTGGTAGAGGTAGCCCGACTGCAGGCGCCGCACGAGCCCCGAAAAACGGCCAACCATGTGGGCACTACCATTCACAAAAAATCCATCGATGATTTTTTCGTCACCGCGGTGCCAAAAAATGCCACCAAACCACAACATGCCTTTTGCAAAGACGGTCTGGTTCAATTCATCGAGGTAGTACTTGTGATCGAGCAATTTCTTGATCGGGGCCAATGCTTCCGATACCTTCGCAGGCAAACTAGGTGCCCACAAATAGCCAATCGCCGCGGTCAGCACACCCAAAACCACGAGTAACAATACCGGCGTACTGAATGCATGCATCGCCATTGCAACCGGGCCATGGAATGCTTGCGCTAAGTCTTTCATGACGGGATGCTTAGCAATATCAATAAAGATCGAATCGCCAAAAAAGCTGCCAAAAAGCAAGGGGTCAATCGTATAAAAACCAATGATGACTGATGGTATTGCCAGGAGGATGAGCGGAATGGTCACGACCAAAGGCGATTCGTGTGGCTTTTGGCCTGGAGCTAAACCGTGGTGGGCATGGTCGTCATGGCCGTGATCGTCGTGCGCATGGTGATCATGGTCGGCATGCCCGAAACGCTCTTTGCCATGGAAAACATAGAAATACAGGCGGAAGGAATACAAGGCAGTGACAAAGACACTGGCCATCACCGCAAACAAAGCAAAGCCAGAGCCAGGAATGGTGCTGGCAGCAACCGCCTCAATAATCGAATCTTTGGAATAAAAGCCCGAAAAGAATGGCGTACCGATCAAGGCCAAGCTGCCTAAGAGCATCATCAAGCAAGTTACTGGCATGTATTTCCACAGTCCACCCATCTTGCGCATATCTTGTTCATGGTGCATGCCCAAAATCACACTACCAGCCCCCAAGAACAAGAGGGCCTTAAAGAAGGCATGGGTCATTAAATGGAAGATGGCAATCGGATATGCCGACACGCCCAAGGCGATTGTCATGAAACCCAATTGCGATAAGGTGGAATACGCAACCACCCGCTTGATGTCGGTTTGCACGATGCCCAAGAAGCCCATGAATAGCGCCGTAATGGAGCCAATCACCAAGATAAAGCTGAGGGCCACGTCTGATAGCTCAAACAGAGGCGACATGCGACTCACCATAAAAATGCCGGCAGTCACCATGGTTGCCGCATGAATCAAGGCAGAAATGGGGGTTGGGCCTTCCATTGAATCGGGCAGCCAGACGTGCAAGGGAAACTGCGCTGATTTACCCATGGCACCAATAAAGAGGCAAATGCAGGCAACCGTAACCAGATTCCAATCGGTGCCTGGCAAGGTTTGTGCGGCAAGGACTGTATTTTGGGCAAAAATCGCATCGTAGTTCATGGAACCAGTGCCAGCCAAGAGCAAACCAATGCCCAAAATGAATCCAAAGTCGCCGACGCGGTTCACTAAGAAGGCCTTCATATTGGCAAAGACAGCGCTTTGGCGCTCGTAGTAAAAGCCAATCAATAAATAGGAAACAACGCCCACTGCCTCCCAGCCAAAAAAGAGCTGCAGCAGGTTATTGCTCATTACCAGCATCAGCATGGCAAACGTAAACAAGGAGATATAGGAGAAGAAGCGGTTGTAGCCCTCCTCCTCTGCCATATAACCGATGGTGTAGATGTGCACCATCAAGGAAACAAAGGTGACCACTACCATCATGATGGCACTGAGGGGATCAATTAAAAAACCAATGTCAAAACTAAGTTCGCCGAGTTCCATCCAGCGGTAAACCGAACCGTTAAAGTAAAAGCCGTCCATTACTTGCAACAACACATTACAAGACAAAACGAACGCAATCGTTACGCCTAATATAGCAATGGTTTGGCAGGCACCGCGGCTCAGTTGTTTGCCTAAAAAGCCAGTGCCAAAAAATCCCACCAACATGCTACCGATTAATGGCGCAAGGGGTATGGCGCAGAGGACGGGAATAGTGAGGGTCAGTTCCATTGCAGGGTCTTTTTAAACTAGCCTTTGAGGTGATCAAGCTCTTCAGCATTGATCGAATCGAATTTACGGAACAGGGCAACCAAAATAGCCAGGCCAATTGCGGCCTCGGCAGCGGCCACGGTCAAAATGAAAAACACAAACACTTGACCGGCCATATCCCCTAAGTAATAGGAGAAGGCAATGAAGTTCATATTGACAGACAGGAGCATGAGCTCAATGGCCATCAACAAAATGATAATGTTGCGGCGATTTAAGAAAATACCAACGACGCTAATTGCAAACAGGATGGCGCTCAAGACTAAGAAATGGGCAAGGGTTACCGTCATTTTGGTTCTCCCCCCGTTTTACCGCGTTGATCTTGCTTCGCATCCATTTCTGAATCCATCTTCACCATGCGCATGCGGTCAGCGGGGTTCACTGCAACCTGATCAGCAATGATTTGGGATTTAGAATCTTTGCGGCGACGCAGGGTCAGCGCAACGGCTGCAATGATGGCAACCAATAGAATTAGTCCGGCAATTTCAAAAGCGTAAACATAATCGACAAAAACCAAGCGTCCAAGGGCTTGGGTATTGGAAACGCCGCCCATCTCTTCCATCATCGGTTGTAAGGGGGTTGTCGTGCCAATAAAGCCACGAATCAACACAATCGATAACTCCATCACAATCACAGCGCCGATTAAAAAGGCAACGGGTAAGTATTTTTTGAAATCCCGACGCAGGTGGGCTAAATCCAAATCCAGCATCATCACCACAAATAGGAATAAGACCATGACTGCGCCCACGTACACCAAAATGAGTACAAGGCTTAAAAACTCGGCACGCATTAACATCCACAGTCCCGATGCGCAAAAGAAGGACAGCATCAAAAACAAGGCGGAGTTCACTGGATTACGCGAGGTAATCACCTGCAGCGCAGCAAGCACCAAAATGGCGGCAAAGGCATAAAAGAAAATAGCAAAGAGGGTTGCGGGTTCGAATGTCATAGCAATTACTTAGCGATAAGGGGCATCGGCAGCGCGGTTGGCGGCAATGTCTTTTTCATATTGGTCGCCGACTGCTAGCAACATGTCTTTGGTGAAATACAAATCGCCCCGCTTATCTCCAAAGTACTCAAAAATATTGGTTTCCACAATCGCATCAACCGGGCATGCCTCTTCACAGAAACCGCAGAAAATGCACTTGGTTAAATCGATGTCGTAGCGCGTAGTACGCCGTGTGCCATCCTCGCGCTGATCCGATTCAATCGAGATCGCAAGTGCCGGGCAAACGGCTTCGCATAATTTACACGCGATGCAACGCTCTTCCCCATTCGGATAGCGGCGTAACGCATGCAGGCCACGAAAGCGAGGAGACTGTGGCGTCTTTTCTTCGGGGTATTGCACCGTAAACTTCGGCTTGAAAAGATATTTCCCGGTAATTGCCATGCCGGTCAAAATGTCTTTCAACATTAAGCTACTTAAGAACTGATTAATCCGTTTCAACATAATCGTGACCTAGTTCCAAATATTCCATGGGGAGACAACCCAAGCGCCCACCAACACCACCCAGAAAACAGCCAAGGGAATAAAAATCTTCCAGCCTAGGCGCATGATTTGGTCATAGCGATAGCGGGGTAAGGTCGCGCGCAGCCAAATAAAGCAGGACAAAATAAAGAAGGTTTTGGCAAACAACCAGAAGAATCCAGGGATATCGCGCAGGATGGGCAAATCCAAAATAGGCAACCAGCCACCCAAAAACAGAATCGAGGTCAGCGCGGCAATCATGATCATATTGGCGTATTCCGCCAAGAAGAACATGGCATACGCCATACCGGAATACTCCACCATATGGCCAGCCACAATCTCCGACTCCCCTTCCACCACGTCAAACGGATGGCGATTGGTTTCGGCAACGCCAGAGATAAAGTAAATCAAGAACATCGGCAACAAAGGCAACCAGTTCCACGAGAGGAAATTCAGCCCCATGTCAGCAAAGATGCCGGTATCTTGCAGCAGTACGATTTTGCTCAGATTGAGTGAGCCTGAAATGATGAGCACGGTAACCAGCGCAAAGCCCATGGCGATTTCGTAGGAAATCATTTGCGCTGAGGCGCGCATCGCCGCTAAGAATGGGTATTTAGAATTCGATGCCCAGCCCGCCAGAATCACCCCATATACCCCAATCGACGAAATCGCAATGATGTACAAGAGGCCAGCATTGACATCGGCCAGGACTAAATCCGCCTGAAATGGAATGACCGCCCAAGATGCGAATGCGGGCATGATGACCATCACCGGCGCAACAATAAACAGCACTTTGTTAGAGCGGGTCGGTGAAACGATTTCTTTGAGCAGCAGCTTAATCGCATCGGCAATCGGTTGTAACAAACCCAAGGGGCCGGTTCGATTCGGGCCCAGACGAATGTGCATCCAGCCGATCAGCTTACGCTCCCACAAGGTCATATAGGCAACCGCAGCAAACATCGGCAAGACGATCGCGACGATCTTTAGTAATGTCCACACCAGCGGCCAAAAGGATCCAAGCAACTCAGATCCAAAGGCGTTCACGGTATTAAGTAGCTCTGTCATGGCGATTCCTAGACTCGGCTCACTGTAATTGGGCCAAACATCGCACCAAGCTCAGCACTCGCCGGTGTGCTTGCTGACATACGCACGCATCCGGCTGCCAATTGACTTTCCAGCATGGCAGGCATCTGTACTGTATTGCCACCCTGCGTAATAGTAACTAAGTCGCCCTCTTTCAAATTCAGGTCTGCGAACGTTTTCGCATTGAAGCCTAGGCGATGGGCATTTTTAGCATCGCGGGTCAGTTGCAACGCGGGAGCGCGGCGTACGATCGGATCAACGCCATAAATCGGCAAATCACTTACCCGCTCAAGTCCATTGCTGGATTCCTCTGGCGTGAGGCTGAGGGCTGCAGTAAATCGGTTATTCAAGCGCTCGTCTACTGACTTCGCCAAGGCTTCGCCACTGACCTCTTCTGGCGTGTTGAGCAAGAAGCCATTCAGGCCCAATAAACTTCCTATGGCACGCAATACTTTCCATGCTGGTCTTGCGTCTGCTAAGGGGCGTACCGATGGTTGTATGGTCTGTACTGTTCCTGCTGCGTTGATAAAAGTACCGACCGATTCCGTGAATGGCGTAATGGGCAATAACACATCCGCCAATTCCAATAGTTCGCTGCTTGCAAAGGCACTCAGCGCGATAACGGTATCAGCTTTAGCCAATGCCAAGCGGGCCTGTTCAGGGTTAGGCAAATCCGAGAGTGGCTCGACATTGAGCAAAAGGACTGCGCGAGCGCTGCCGTCCAAGATTGAATCAATACCGGCATTGGCTTTTTGCTGAACCGCCTGCAGCAGAGGTGCAGCAACGGCATTACCGCCGACCGGCAAAAATCCAAACGTAGCGCCCGTTTGCTCGGCAATAAATTGGGCTAGCACGTGCAGATTGGAAGCATGGGGGTGGGCAATTGCAGCAGAGCCCAAGAGAACTGCTTTACTGGATCCAGATAAAAGGCTATCCGCAATGGCTTGTGCTTCTTTAGAAACCGCCCCACCCTGAATGCCTGCTGGTAATGTACTTGCGTTTGCTTTTGCAACCGCGCTTGCCACTTCAGATAGAAACCCTGTCCAGCGACTAGGCGCCGCAGCAATACCAAGCGCGGGCATCAACCAGTCATCTCCACCCGCATCAATGCGCGAAACCTGGAGACCCCGTTTACTGGCGTTACGCAAGCGAGCAGCAATCAGCGGCTGCTCTTTACGCAAAAAGCTACCAATCACGAGCGCGCGATCCAGTTGGCTTAGATTGGCAATCGGCATGCCCAGCCATGGGGCAGTTGCAGCGCCGCGCATATCGGTTTGGCGCAGGCGCGTCTCTATACGATCAGAACCCATTGCACGCACGACTTTTTGCAAGAGATGCAACTCTTCTACGCTCGAGATGGGGTGAGCGATGGCTGCAAGTGCGTCAGCGCCATGATCTGTTGTAATGGTTTTCAAGGAACGGGTGACGTACTCTAAAGCAGACTCCCAGTCTGTCTCGAGCCACTTGCCTTCTTGCTTGACCATCGGCACGGTGAGGCGCTCTGCGCTATTCACACCCTCATAGGCAAAGCGGTCGCGGTCACTAATCCAGCATTCATTAATGGCTTCATTTTCCAGGGCCACGACCCGCATCACGCGGTTGGCTTTGGTTTGTGCTGTGGTGTTCGTGCCCAAGCTATCGTGTGGGCTCAATGAGCGCTTACGGCCCAGTTCCCAAGTGCGTGCGGCGTAACGGAATGGCTTGCTCGTTAAAGCGCCGACTGGGCAAATATCAATCATATTGCCCGATAACTCGGAATCAATCGTTTGGCCGGCAAACGTTGTGATCTCAGAATGCTCGCCGCGATTCACCATGCCGAGTTCCATAATTCCTGAAACTTCTTGACCGAAGCGAACGCAACGGGTGCAATGAATGCAACGCGTCATCTCTTCCATCGAGATGAGTGGCCCTGCGTTTTTATGAAACACCACGCGCTTTTCTTCACTGTAGCGTGATGATGACTTACCGTAACCGACGGCTAAGTCCTGCAATTGGCACTCACCGCCTTGATCGCAAATCGGGCAATCCAGCGGGTGATTAATGAGTAAAAACTCCATGACCGAACGCTGCGCTTCGACTGCTTTTGCAGAATGCGTAAAGACCTTCATGCCTTGGGTTACTGGCGTTGCGCAGGCGGGCATTGGTTTGGGTGCTTTTTCTACTTCAACTAGGCACATGCGGCAATTGGCTGCGATTGATAATTTCTTGTGATAGCAGAAATGAGGAATGTAGGTTCCCAATTTATTTGCGGCGTGCATCACCATCGAACCTTGCGGAACTTCGACTGCCTTGCCGTCCAATTCGATTTCAACCATGCTCACGTCAACAAATCCTTCTCTTTTCTACTAGCCATTAAACGTATTCAGGCACGATGCAACGCTTGTGCTCAACGTGGTACACAAATTCATCCATGTAGTGCTTGAGCATGCCGCGCACTGGCAATGCTGCCGCGTCACCCAAAGCACAAATCGTTCTTCCTTGAATATTCGCCGCAACGTCATTGAGCAAATCCAAATCTTCTAGGCGCCCTTGTCCATGCTCAATGCGATTAACGATGCGCCACAACCAGCCAGTACCCTCACGGCATGGGGTGCACTGTCCGCACGACTCTTCGTGATAAAAATACGAAAGGCGTAGCAAGGACTTCACCATGCAACGGGTGTCATTCATCACAATCACCGCGCCTGAACCCAGCATTGAACCTGCTTTGGCTATGGCGTCATAGTCCATCGTCAGATCCATCATCATGGCGCCCGGAATAACTGGCGCTGATGATCCGCCTGGGATTACCGCTTTCAATGCTTTTCCTTCGCGCATGCCGCCAGCGAGCTGCAAGAGCTCTGAGAACGGCGTACCGAGTGGAATCTCGTAATTGCCGGGATGCACTACATCACCCGAGACCGAGAAAATCTTGGTGCCACCATTATTGGGCTTGCCGAGTTGTAAATACGCTTCACCACCAATGGCCAAAATGAATGGCACGGCAGCAAAGGTTTCGGTATTGTTAATCGTGGTGGGTTTGCCATACAAACCAAAGCTCGCAGGGAACGGTGGTTTGAAACGGGGCTGACCCTTTTTACCTTCAAGGGATTCGAGCAATGCGGTCTCTTCGCCGCAAATGTAAGCACCCCAACCTGGAGATGCATGCAACTGGAAATTAAACTCTGTACCTAAAATACCATCGCCCAAGTAACCAGCAGCACGGGCTTCTTCGAGCGCCTCTTCAAAGCGGGTATAGACTTCCCAGATTTCACCGTGGATGTAGTTATAGCCAACGCTAATGCCCATGGTGTAGGCGCCGATGATCATGCCTTCAATCAGTGCATGCGGGTTATAGCGCATGATGTCACGGTCTTTAAATGTGCCGGGCTCGCCCTCATCGCTATTGCAAACTAAATACTTCTGACCAGGGAATTGACGGGGCATAAAGCTCCATTTCAGCCCAGTCGGAAAGCCTGCGCCCCCACGACCGCGCAATGACGATGCTTTTAACTCGGCAATCAATGCGTCTGGCGTGACTTTATCCTTCAGAATGCGGCGCAGCTGCTGATAACCGCCGCGGCTTTCATAATCCTTAATGCCCCAGTTATCACCAGTGAGGCCAGCCAAAATTAAAGGCTTGATGTGACGGCTATGGAGACTGGTCATGCCGATAGTCCTTTTGCCGAAGCGCGCAACTCATCCAAGAGCGCATCAATTTTTTCATTGCTCATAAAGCTGCACATGGTTTTATTGTTCACTAACATCACCGGCGAGTCGCCGCAGGCACCCATGCACTCACCTTCTTTTAAGGTAAATGTGCCGCAGGGCGTAGTCTCATTAAAACCAATCCCCAATTGCTGCTTTAAATGCTTGGCAGCGCGTTCACCATTGCTGAGTTGGCATGGCAAATTAGTACACACCACAATCTTGTGTCGGCCAATGGGCTTGGTGTCATACATATTATAAAAAGTGGCGACCTCGTCGACTGCAATGGTGGTCATACCCAACAGCGATGCAACTTCAGATATAACCTCAGGCGAGACCCAACCCACTTCGGTTTGTGCCGCAATTAAGCATGCCATCACTGCAGATTGCTTTTGCTCAGCAGGATACTTGGCTATATTGCGTTCCATATCGGCGCGGGTCTTGGCAGATAGTTGCATGGTTGGAGTGTGTGTCATGAATTAGTCCTGGCTACCAATGCGATTAGCGATCAATCTCGCCGAACACGATGTCTTGTGTGCCAATAATCGTTACGGCATCCGCAATCATGTGGCCGCGGGCCATTTCATCGAGCGCTGCCAGATGCACAAAACCAGGGGCACGGATTTTTAAGCGGTATGGCTTATTCGCACCATCCGATACGGCATAGATACCAAACTCACCCTTGGGGTGCTCCACTGCTGCGTAAGCCTCTCCAGCCGGAACGTGAATGCCTTCGGTAAAGAGTTTGAAGTGGTGAATCAACTCTTCCATATTGGTTTTCATGTCTACGCGGGCGGGTGGCGATACCTTATGGTTATCGCTCATTACCGGGCCAGGATTGGCGCGCAGCCACGCAATACACTGCTGCACAATGCGATTAGATTGGCGCATCTCTTCCATGCGAATCAAATACCGATCGTAGGAGTCCCCGTTAACGCCAACCGGAATCTCAAAGTTCAATCGATCGTAGACCTCATAGGGTTGCTTCTTACGCAAATCCCACTCCACGCCGGAACCACGCAGCATTGGGCCGGTGAATCCGAGTTGCAAGGCGCGCTCAGGCGAGACAACGCCAATACCGACGAGGCGCTGCTTCCAAATGCGGTTATCCGTTAATAAATTGCAGTACTCATCGACGTTTCCGGGGAAACGCTGGGTAAACGCCTCAATGAAATCCAGCAAGGAACCGCCGCGGTCTGCGTTTAAGCGCTTGAGCGCACTGCTGCTGCGGGTCTTTGACTCAGCAAACTGGGGCATGCGCTCAGGCAGGTCACGATAAACGCCGCCTGGACGGTAATAGGCTGCATGCATGCGCGCACCCGAAACGGCTTCGTACATGTCAAAAATATCTTCACGATCGCGGAAGGCATACAAGAAAACAGCCATCGCACCAACGTCCAGGCCATGGCAACCAATCCACAATAAATGGTTGAGCAAGCGTGTTAACTCGTCGTACATCACGCGAATGTATTGCGCGCGCAGCGGTACTTCGACATTGAGTAATTTTTCAATGGCCATCACATAGGCGTGCTCGTTTACCATCATCGAGACGTAATCGAGGCGATCCATGTACGGCACACTCTGAATCCACGTACGCGTTTCAGCGAGTTTTTCAGTCGCGCGGTGCAATAAGCCAATGTGCGGATCAGCGCGCTGAATGACTTCGCCGTCGAGCTCGAGCACCAAGCGCAATACGCCGTGCGCAGCCGGATGCTGTGGGCCGAAGTTCAGGGTGTAGTTTTTAATTTCGGCCATGATTAAACGGGGCCTCCGTATTGCTCTTCCCGCACCACGCGCGGCGTAACCTCGCGGGTCTCAATCGTGACTGGCTGGTAGACGACCCGCTGTAACTCAGGGTCGTAGCGCATTTCAACATTGCCTGAAATCGGAAAGTCTTTGCGGAAGGGATGACCAATAAAACCATAGTCGGTCAAGATGCGGCGCAGATCAGCATGCCCGTCAAACAAAATACCAAAGAGGTCAAATGCTTCGCGCTCAAACCAATTCGCTGAGCTCCAAACGGAAGTCAGTGAAGAAACCAAGGGATAGCTATCGTCTGGCGCAAAGACACGCAGGCGCAAACGCAGATTGTGCTTGACTGACAACAAATGGGTTACCACCGCAAAACGCGGACCGCTATAGGAACCATCAAGGTAATCTTGGTAATCGATGCCGCATAAATCAATCAGCTGCTCAAAGCCCAGTGCCGGGTCGTCACGCAAAATCAAAGCAGACTCTAAATAGGTATCGGCGCGCAACACCACGGTTAACTCATTCAAGGCCAATGTAATTGACTGCACCCGCCCGCCCAGAGCGCGCTCGACATGGGACTGCAGTTGAATGAGGCGATCAGACATTCCTATGCTTTCCGCGCAATGGTGCTGGTGCGGCCAATTTTGGCTTGCAGTTGAATAATGCCGTAGATCAGGGCTTCTGCAGTCGGTGGGCAGCCCGGCACATAAATATCAACCGGTACGATGCGGTCGCAACCGCGGACTACAGAATAGGAGTAATGGTAATAACCACCACCATTGGCGCACGAGCCCATTGAAATGACCCAGCGAGGCTCGGGCATTTGATCGTAGACCTTACGCAAGGCTGGGGCCATCTTGTTGCACAGCGTTCCAGCCACAATCATCAAGTCGGACTGCCGCGGCGAAGGACGGAAGACCACGCCGAAGCGATCTAAGTCATACCGTGCAGCGCCCGCATGCATCATCTCTACTGCGCAGCACGCCAAACCAAAGGTCATCGGCCATAGGGATCCCGTACGAGTCCAGTTAATCAACTGATCCGCTGAGGTAGTAATAAATCCTTCTTTGAGTACGCCTTCCAGTGCCATAACGATCACTCCCAGTCGAGAGCGCCCTTTTTCCAGATGTAGACGAATCCCACGATGAAGACAAATAGGAATACCACCATGGATGCGTAGCCTTCCCAACCGATGTCGCGCAGAGCAACACCCCAAGGGAACAAAAAGGCCGTTTCCAGGTCAAACAAAATAAAGAGGATGGCAACCAAGTAATAGCGCACATCGAATTTCATACGCGCGTCTTCAAATGCCTCAAAGCCGCACTCGTAGGAGGAGAGTTTTTCTGCATCGGGACGGGATGGCGCCAAGACCTTACCCAAAAACATCGGCACTATTCCGACGGCAATGCCGACGAGAATAAAAAGCAAGATGGGGAAGTAATTAGCGAGGTCCAAAATAATCCTGATCTGAAGGCAGTTTTAAGTCCTAAATTAACTCTAAAAATATCCCAATAAACACACTTGATTATGGACTAAAAGCCAATTTTAAAAATTGACTTAGAGCAAATCAGTTACCACTTGGTGCCGACGGCGAGACTCGAACTCGCACAGCCTAAGCCACTACCCCCTCAAGATAGCGTGTCTACCAATTTCACCACGTCGGCATTCGTAAAACCCATCAATTCTACTGCATGAGGACTACTGGTACTGCGCTTAATTCCTACAAAAAATGATGTCATTTCGCTATTTTTTGTATCTGTTTTTTTATTTTGGTACAGCGGGTTTCGATGGGTCTTGCACTGGGGCCGCAGGCGGATTTGCTCCGCTTGCCGCAGGTGCAGTAGTACCTGACATAACACCTGCATCGGCAGGCTTTTTATTACCAATCCAGGTAATCGCAATCGTCGCCGAGAAGAAAACAAAAGCAAGCACGGCGGTAGCATGGGATAAGAAATTAGCCGAGCCGCTGGCACCAAAGACGCTTCCAGAGGCGCCTGAGCCAAAGGCAGCACCCATATCGGCGCCCTTACCCTGCTGCAATAGAACCAATAAGATGATTGCTAGGGCAGAACACACTTGCACCACCATCAACGCTGTTTTTAACCATTCCATGGTTTATCTCCAATAAAAAATTTAGGCTCGGCAAATAGCCAAGAATTCCTGCGGATCTAAGGAAGCGCCGCCAATTAATCCACCGTCGATGTCTGGCATGCCAAATAGCTCGACCGCATTGTCAAACTTCACACTTCCGCCATACAAAATACCGATGTGCGATGCGACATCGGCATTGAATTCAGCCAATTGCAAGCGAATCTCGCGGTGCATGTCTTGTGCAATTTGAGCGCTTGCCACCTTGCCGGTACCAATCGCCCAAACGGGCTCGTAAGCGAGCAAGGAATCCACTAAACGGTCTTGCAAAATCGCAATTTGCCGGGCAACCTGAGCCCTGACTACCTCAACTGCCCTGCCTGAATTCCGTTCATCCGCAGTTTCGCCCACACAGATCACCGGGGTTAAGCCCTGATCCAATGCTTGCAGGGCTTTCTCTGCAATCAATCGATCGGATTCATTGAACCGGTCGCGACGCTCAGAATGCCCAACCAACACGTATTTGCAGCCAAATTCATGGAGCATCGCCGCACTCACCTCACCCGTAAAGGCGCCGCCGATTTCGGCGGAGACATCTTGCGCGCCCAGCGCAAGCGTAGCGGACGAGCATGCCGCAATTCTCTGGCTGCACTCGGACAAATAAGGATACGGTGGGCATAAACCAAAACGGCGACCTGCTGGCATCCCTTTTTCCATTTCTGCACAGACCGTTTCAATCCAGTGGCGGCACTCGGCTTGGCTGCCGTGCATTTTCCAGTTACCAATCACCGTTATCGGACGCATGCTTTCGCTAAGCCTATGTCAAACCGTTAAAACAATCTTGCCAACGTGCTCGCTTGATTCCATCAAGCGATGCGCTTCGGAAGCCTGATCGAGGCTATACGTTTTATAAATCACGGGCTTTAAAGCCCCTTGATTCATGATCGGCCAAACCCGCTCAAACAGCTGTTTTGCAATTTCACGCTTAAAGGAAACGGGTCTTGGGCGCAGTGTCGAGCCTGTAATCGTTAAACGCCGACGTAAAATTTGTCCGGTGTTCACTTCGGATTTAGAGCCGCCCATAATGGCGATGATCACGATGCGGCCATCGTCGGCCAAACAGTCAATCTCACGTTGCAAATATGTACCAGTCACCATATCCAGAATGACGTTCGCACCCTTGCCGTCAGTGGCTTTCTTAACTTCTTCCACAAAGTCGTGGGTTTTGTAATTGATGGCTAGATCTGCGCCCAGCTGAATACACGCTGCGCATTTTTCATCGCTGCCTGCGGTAACAAAAACACGGTGACCGAAAGCTTTCGCAATCAGAATGGCAGTCACACCAATGCCGCTTGACCCGCCCTGAACCAGTAATGTTTCGCCTGGGGCAAGCTCACCGCGCATGAAGACGTTGCTCCAAACCGTAAAAAATGTTTCAGGTAAAGAAGCTGCTTCTAAATCAGTAAAGCCCGTTGGATAGGGCAGGCATTGTGCGACTGGGGCAAGGCAGAGTTCGGCATAGCCACCACCCTGCACCAAGGCGCAGACTTTGTCACCCACCTTAAGTCCAAATTGATTATCGGGATGCGCTAAATCGCCGCCAATGATTTCGCCAGCCACTTCAAGTCCAGGAATATCCGATGCACCAGCAGGAACCGGGTAATGCCCTTTGCGTTGCAATACATCAGGGCGATTAATTCCGGCCGCCAGAACTTTAATCAAAATTTCACCCGATCCTGCGCTGGGTAGAGCGGGATCTGGGCGAGTCGTAGGAATCAATACCTCGGGGGCACCAAATTCACGAATTTCAACAACGCGCATCGCACGGTTCCTATTTAAATAGCGCCAATAAAAGCTTAGGCCTGTTCTTCGGTCGATGGCTCTGCGCTAGCTAAAGGAGCACTCGTGCCGCCCTCTTCTGCCATTGCCGCTTTGAGCGAGAGGCGTAAACGACCGCGCTCATCTGCAGCCAATAACTTCACGCGAACAATTTGGCCTTCTTGCAGGACGTCTTTCACTTCCTTTACACGCTCATTGGAAATCTCAGAGATGTGCAATAAGCCGTCTTTACCTGGAAGAATGTTAACCAAGGCACCAAACTCAAGTAATTTGACTACGGGGCCTTCGTAAATCTTGCCCACTTCCGCTTCAGCAGTAATGCCTTCGATGCGGGCCTTGGCTTCTGCCATGCCTTCTGCACTAGTCGATGCGATTGTGACAGTGCCGTCATCTTTAATGTCAATGCTGCAACCCGTTTCTTTCGTCAAGGCCTGAATGGTTGAGCCACCCTTGCCAATCACTTCACGAATCTTGTCGGGATGAATCTTGAACGACACCATGCGCGGTGCATGCTCGGACAGCTCAGTGCGGATCGTACCCATGGCCGATTGCATTTCACTCAAAATGTGCAAGCGACCTTCTTTGGCCTGGGCCAATGCCACTTGCATGATTTCTTTGGTGATGCCTTGTACTTTGATGTCCATTTGCAGCGCAGTAATACCGCTTGCTGTTCCAGCCACCTTAAAGTCCATATCACCAAGGTGATCTTCATCGCCCAAGATGTCGGTTAACACCGCAAAGCGATTGCCATCCAAAATCAAGCCCATCGCGACACCGGCAACGTGTGCCTTCACAGGTACGCCAGCATCCATCAGCGCTAAGCAGCCGCCGCAAACCGAGGCCATCGATGAAGAGCCGTTGGACTCGGTAATCTCAGATACCACCCGAATGCTGTACGCAAAATCTTCTGGGCTTGGCAGCACTGGAATCAAGGCACGCTTGGCTAAACGACCATGGCCGATTTCACGGCGCTTAGGTGTACCAACACGACCGGTTTCGCCAGTAGCAAACGGAGGCATGTTGTAGTGGAACATGAAGCGATCGCGGTACTCGCCCTCTAAAGCATCAATGATTTGCTCGTCGCGGGCAGTGCCCAAGGTAGCAATCACCAAAGCCTGAGTCTCGCCACGGGTAAACAAAGCAGAGCCGTGGGTCCGTGGCAATACGCCATTACGAATCTCAATCGGACGTACGGTGCGTGTATCACGACCATCAATGCGTGGCTCGCCATTCAAAATTTGGCTACGCACAATCTTGGCTTCGATATCAAACAAAATATTGCCAACCGCAACTTCATCGACTGCGCCATCGGCAGCCAGTTTAGCCATGACCTCTTTGGTAATGGCTTTTAACTTATCGGAGCGCGCTTGTTTTTGACGCAGTTGATACGCTTCGCGCAAGGGTGCGTCGGCTAATGCCGTTACCTTCGCAATCAAGGGCTCATCTTTTGCTGCAGCAGTCCAGTCCCACTCGGGCTTACCGGCATCGCGCACTAAATCTTGAATCGCGTTAATGGCAGTTTGCATTTGCTCATGGCCATAGACAACGGCGCCCAGCATGATGTCTTCTGGCAATTGCTGCGCCTCTGATTCCACCATCAACACAGCAGCCTGAGTACCGGCAACAATTAAATCCAGCTGGCTGGTTAACTGCTCAGAACGGGTTGGGTTCAGCAAATACTGGCCATCGCGGTAACCCACGCGAGCGGCGCCAACCGGGCCGTTAAAGGGGATGCCGGATACAGCTAAAGCAGCCGATGCCGCAATCAGTGCAGGAATATCAGCAGGCACATCGGGGTTAATCGACAGCACATGGATTACAACCTGAACTTCATTGAGGAAGCCTTCTGGAAACAAAGGACGCAACGGACGATCGATCAAGCGTGACGTTAAAGTCTCACCTTCCGATGGACGGCCTTCGCGGCGAAAGAAACCACCTGGAATTTTGCCGGCAGCATAGGTCTTCTCAATGTAATCCACTGTTAAGGGGAAGAAGTTTTGCCCTGCTTTAGCAGAGCGGGCTGCCACTACGGTACCCATCACAACGGTGTCATCGACGTTCACTATTACGGCACCACCGGATTGACGCGCGATTTCGCCCGTCTCCATGGTTACCTGGTGATTGCCCCATTGAAAACTTTTTACTACTTTTTTAAACATGGTCATTTTGATCTTTTCCAATTAAGTTCACACCCCATTCACATGAATGTCAGGTGCGTGCTACTTGCGTCGCAGATAAATCAGCGCTACGACACCACTGGAGCGATTGCAGATTACAAGGGATGCCATTCCAGGGAGGCACTGAGCACGTGAGCCCAGAAACTCATTGGAATGACACGATCCCCTAAACGGGTAATCTAAAAACGCTCAAAAAAATATGCCACCGCCCTAAGACTGAATCAGTAATGAGTCATTCTCAAGACACGATGGCATGGCGATACGGATACGATTTACTTACGGAGACCTAATTTCTCGATCAATGTGCGATAGCGAGCCAAATCCTTGCCTTTGAGGTAATCCAAAAGGCGGCGGCGGCGTGAAACCATCTTCAACAAGCCACGACGGCTGTGATGGTCTTTGGCGTTGGCCTTGAAATGGGGGGT
>JBIJAC010000021.1:0-30490 GCA_044345935.1 Polynucleobacter sp.
TGTTCGCGGGCATAGGCCTCGAGCTCCTCGCGACTTAAACGCAGTAGCGGTCGCCACAGCGTAATGCTGCTGGCCTGCTCCGCCGATGTCGCTAGAACCCTACTCTCCGGCATGCTCGATAAGCCAGCAACTCCAGCACCGCGCATCAATTGCAACAATACGGTTTCAGCTTGATCGTTTTGGTGATGGGCGAGCAAGAGATCTTCAATGCCGTGATACACACACAGCTCAGTCAAGGCCTCATAGCGTGCGGTACGTGCCCTAGCCTCGATGTTTCCGGAGTTTGATTGGGTATCGATGTGGAGTAAACGAAAGTCAAAACCGATCTTGTATTTTTTTGCGAGTGCCTCACAAAACAAGAGCCATTCATCGGCTGCTTTTTGTAAGCCATGGTGAATGTGAAATGCGAAGATGCGAGGCGCTGCTTCTTCTTTACTTTCAGGCTTCGGTGATTTTTTTGCTTGGGTTTGGTGCAGTCGGCAAATGGAGTCCAGCAACACTACGGAATCAAGGCCTCCGCTTAAAGCAATCGCCAATCGAGGCAAACTAGTGGATGGATTAACCGCCCCCAAACGCAAAGCATCTTGGGTGGTTTGCGCCAGCCCTGCTTTGGGCTTAGGCTTTAGGATTGGTTTCCTTGAACTTGCCATAACTCATCAGGCGCTCATGGCGACGCTCGAGTAGCGTAACTTCATCCATCGACTGAAACACCTTAAGTGACTCAGTCAATGCTTTACGCATGTTATCCATCATGCTGGCGTAATCGCGGTGCGCCCCGCCAGTTGGCTCCGGCACAATCTTATCGATTAAGCCTAGGCCTTTTAATCGCTGGGCAGTCAGGGCTAATTGCTCAGCCGCTTCGGGCGCCTTTGCGGCGGTCTTCCATAGAATCGAAGCGCAGCCCTCCGGCGAGATAACCGAATAGGTTGAGTTTTGCAACATGAGCACCACATCCCCCATTGCGATCGCCAGAGCGCCGCCCGAACCACCCTCACCAATAATGGTGGCAATAATGGGAACGGTTAACTCTGCCTGGGTATACAGATTGTGACCAATCGCCTCGGACTGATTGCGCTCTTCGGCATCGATGCCCGGAAATGCGCCTGGCGTATCCACAAATGTAAATACCGGAATCTGAAATTTCTCGGCAAGGCGCATCAGGCGCATTGCTTTTCGATAACCTTCGGGCCTACTCATGCCAAAGTTTCGTAAGGCGCGCTCTTTGGTGTCGCGTCCTTTTTGATGGCCAATCACCATGCATGCTGCGCCATTGAAACGGGCTAAGCCGCCAATGATCGATTGATCGTCTGCGAATGTCCGATCGCCATGCAACTCATGAAAATCAGTAAAAAGACCGCTGACGTAATCCAAGGTGTAGGGGCGCTGCGGATGACGTGCCACTTGCGATACTTGCCATGGGGTCAGCGCTGCATAAATGTCTTTAATTAATTGCTGACTTTTTTCTGAAAGCGTCTTGATCTCATCGGAGATGTCGACCGAAGACTCGTCCTGCACAAAACGCAGTTCGTCGATCTTCGCCTCTAACTCGGCGATGGATTGCTCAAAATCCAAAAAAGTAGTCTTCATGGCTTGATTTTAGTATTCCACAGGAATGGGGTCGATACTTCGCCACATATACCAGGTTGCAACCGTCCTCCACGGGGCCCAATTAGCAGCAACTTCCCTGGCCTCATGGCGACTTACCGGCTCGCCGCTGAAGTAATTAAGGGAAATGGCCTTAATCAGCCCAATATCGTCCAAAGGCAGGATATCCGGCCGGATCATATTGAATATTAAGAACATTTCTGCAGTCCAGCGGCCAATACCCCGAATGGTACTGAGCTCCCGGATCACGCCTTCGTCGTCCATATCGATCCATTGGTTGGCATGCAGGCGGCCCGAGGCAAAGTGATCAGCCAAATCGCGAATGTACTCTACCTTGCGACCGGAAAGCCCTGCAGCCCGAAGTGCTTCTGGCGTTGCAGCCAAAATGCGGGCGGGACTTACTTTTTTACCAACCGCAATCAGCATCCGATCCCACACCGCTTGCGCAGCCGATACGGAGATTTGCTGACCCACAATCGCCCTTGCCAAGGTAGTGAAGGGATCTCCGCGCGTTACCAAAAAACCAGTGCCGTACTTGGGAATCAGCTTTTTCAGTATGCGGTCGTTTTTCATGAGCTCTTTACAGGCCTGATCCCAGTAATCTGGGGCCATCACCGTTAGACTGGGCTCACCTTGATTGGGTGGCAGCGCACGCTCTGCTTCTTTGCCCGCTGTTTTTGCTGCGGATGTTTTTGCTGCGGCTGTTTTGCGCGCCAGCAGTTTTTTAGCTACTGTTTTTTTAGCTACTATTTTTTTGACTACTGGTTTTTTTACGCTCGTCGCCATTCGGTGACCCCTCCTGGCTTATCTTCCAAGACAACGCCTTGCTTCAGTAAATCAGCGCGTATCGCATCTGCCTTTTCAAACGCTTTCGCTTGTTTGGCTGCTGCCCGCGCGGCAATGTATTCCTCAATAGCAGGTGCATCCAATGCACCGGAATTGCCACCTTGCAGAAAAGCAGATGGGTCACGCTCCAAAAAACCCAAAACGCTGGCAAGCTCTTGCATTACCTGAGCAAGGGCACGGACAGCATCAAGCTCGCCGCTAGCGTGCTTCCGATTGAGTTCACTGGCGAGATCAAATAAAACCGCAATCGCATCGGGCGTATTGAAGTCATCGTCCATTGCCGCATGAAAGCGCTGGACCCAAGGTGCAGTTAGCGCAGCGTTCTGACTCGCTGACACAGTAATGGTGTTGGCTTGAGCTAAGGCGGTGTAAAGACGCGCGAGGCCTGAGCGGGATTCATCAATCTGGACATCGCTGTAATTAATGGGGCTACGGTAATGGGCGCGCAGCATAAAGAAGCGAATCACTTCAGGATCATATTGCGTTAAGACATCGCGAATTAAAAAGAAATTGCCCAGTGACTTGGACATCTTTTCTTGATTCACGCGAATATGGCCATTGTGCATCCAGTAATTGACCCAAGGCGTATCGCTATCGCTGCGCCCTTGGCCGTAGAGTGCCCCTTCGGTTTGGGCAATCTCATTCTCGTGGTGCGGAAATTGCAAATCAGCGCCGCCGCCATGAATGTCAAAGTGCTGACCTAATAGTGCGCATGACATTGCCGAGCACTCAATGTGCCAGCCTGGTCTACCTTCGCCCCAAGGGGATTGCCAGCGCGTGTCACTGGGCTCATCTTCTTTTGCACTTTTCCACAAGACAAAATCGAGTGGGTCCCGCTTGCCGCTGCCGACTGCCACGCGCTCACCCGCATTGAGATCATCGAGGGATTTTCCGGACAGGCGGCCGTAACCTGGAAAGAGGCGAACCGCGTAGTTCACATCGCCATCATCCGCCTGGTAGGCAATCTCTTGCTCCATCAAACGACCGATCATGCCCTGCATCTGCTCAATATAAGCAGTAGCCCGCGGCTCTTGATCGGGCCGCATTAGACCAAGCGCATCCGAATCGGCATGCATGGCATCGATAAAACGCTGCGTCAGGACTGCAATCGGCTCGCCGTTCTCGACCGCCCGCTGAATAATCTTGTCGTCGATGTCCGTAATATTGCGAACATAAATCACCTCATACCCGCTAGCACGCAACCAGCGCGCCACCATGTCAAACACAATCATTACTCGGGCATGGCCAATGTGGCAAAAATCGTATACCGTCATCCCGCAGACGTACATCTTGACCTGCCCTGAAACCAAGGGGGTAAAGACCTGTTTAGAGCGATTGAGGGTGTTATAAATTTGCAGCATAGGCACTAAAGAAGGGGCAAGTCGGATAAAACAAGCGTGATTTGTTAGACTGAGCGCTGAGTATATCGAATACGCCCCCTCTTTACCCCTTTAAGCCCTGCCACCATGACCTCAAGCCCGCCATTGCAGACACCCCCGCAAGCGAACGCATCTGCCTTGGGCTTATGGTCAGGATTACTGCTCATCGCCTTAGCACTGCCTAGCCAGGCTAACGCTCAGGCTTTTGGTAATCCAGCAGCAGTCCAGGATCAGCCCAGTCCGGTACTCGCCCCTTTTTTAGGCGGCTTTGGACCCAATGAGCCACCCAGACTGTCCCCCAACGCAGGATTTGATCCCCTACCACCTGAACTCTCCGAAACCGTTGCCCTGCCATTCTTATCCTTTCTGATCATTGAACCCGATCCCGTGGTTCGCAATGGCATTCCCACTGAAATTGAAAAGTTAGTCAAAGCCCAAAAGTATCCGGAAGCAATCAAACGCATCAATGAACTGCTGCTTAAAACCCCTCGTAATGTGCAATTGCGTTTTGTGCTTGCCCGCTTGCAAATTGAGTTAAAGCAATATCCGGCAGCACAAAAAACCTTGATTGAAATTACCCAGCAGTTTCCGGAATTAGCTGAGCCGTACAACAACTTAGCAGCGCTGGCCGCCAACCAAGGTCAGTGGATTGAGGCTCGGGATTATTTAGAGCTCGCACTCAAACTCAAACCCAGCTACGTACTTGCGTCTGCCAATTTGGGTGAGGTATATACCCGCCTTGCTGCAAAAGCATACATCGATGCAGCCAAACAACGCACCAACCAGCGCGAATACCAACGCCGTGCCACCGCACTGCTGGGTATTCTGAAAACACCTGAAACCAATAGCAACACACCCAAACCCATTACCAACCCTCAAGAAAGCAAACCTAGCAATGGCACAAGTACTCCTCAAAACAAATAAAGGCGACATCACCCTCACACTGGATGCTGCAAAAGCGCCCAAGACCGTCGCTAACTTTTTAGCCTACGTTAAAAGTGGCCACTACGATGGCACTATCTTTCACCGCGTGATTGATAACTTCATGATTCAGGGTGGCGGCATGGCGCCCGGCATGAAACAAAAGCCGACCCAAGCCGAGATTGAGAATGAAGCTAATAATGGCCTCAAAAATATCAATGGCTCGGTTGCGATGGCGCGTACCAACGAACCCCATTCAGCAAGCTCCCAGTTTTTTATTAACGTGAATGACAATGACTTCTTAAATCACACTGCACCGACTGCACAAGGCTGGGGTTACGCCGTGTTTGGAGCAGTTAGCGGAGGCATGGATGTAGTCAACGCCATTCGCAAAGTGAAAACCGGTAGTTCAGGATTTCATCAAGATGTACCAACCGAAGATGTGGTGATTGAGAAAGCAAGCGTTCTTGCTGAATAATTCCAGCACACTGTTGATCAATCGGCGCTGGGCGTAAGCGTCTGATGCAGCATAGTCACGCCAGCGCCTTTCTGATTTCAGATTTGCATCTGACGCCGTCAATGCCCTTGACGGCGCAGCGCTTTTTTGACTTCTGTGAAAAAGAAGCGCGCGAAGTCGAAGCCGTTTTTATCTTGGGTGATTTATTTGAGTACTGGGTGGGCGATGATGCTAATGCGCAATCGCCCTTCCACAGCGAAGTCAAGAATGCCTTAGTAGCCCTATCAAGCCGCGTCAAAACGTATTACATGCATGGCAATCGGGATTTTTTAGTCGGTAATAGTTTTTTGAAAAAAACAAGCATGACCTTATTACCCGACCCATGCACGGTTCAAATTGCCGGCGATCAATACACCTTAAGTCATGGCGATGGTTTATGTACTGCTGATAGTGGCTACCAGCTGTATCGCAGCTGGACGCGCAAACCATCGGTTCAAAAATGGTTTCTACGTCTGCCTCTGTCTTGGCGGCATGCGATTGCCGATCGCCTACGAAAAAATAGTAAGGCGCAATATCGCCGTGACACGCGCCTTAGTCTCGATGTCGTCAATGTAAAAGGCAATGTCACGCTAGAGGCGTGTGCAGCGCTGGTTCGGTCGCAATCAAGCCAGAAATTGATTCATGGTCATACCCACTTGCCCGCCCGCCATCACGAGAGTCTGCTCGAACTAGATTGGCAACGCTGGGTTCTATCCGATTGGGATTTAGATCATCCTGAAGCCTACTTGCCTAAAGCAAGTGCATTGCGGATTGATCAGCACGGCGTGCGTTACTTGGATTTAGTGAAAAACTAAATCGTTCTGTACTCGATTTGCTGTTCGGTTTTACTATTCGGCTTTACTGTACTTCGCCAAGTGTTGCGCTAGCTGAGCAAAGATGCGGGGATTGCCCGCCATAATTTCGCCGCTATTGAGGTAGTTTTCTTCGCCGCGATAGGTGCCCACTAAACCGCCCGCTTCGGTGATTAACAATGCACCCGCAGCCATATCCCACGGCTTTAAACCGCTCTCAAAAAAACCGTCGTAGCGCCCTGCTGCAACATATGCCAAATCCAGCGAAGCAGCACCCGGGCGACGTAATCCCGCGCACTGCGCCGTCATATCGGCAAACATCTTTAAGTAGGTTTGCAGGTCTTGGTCTTCGCGATACGGAAAGCCCGTGCCCAGCAAACAACTGCTTAAACGGGTTTGACCTGCTACACGCAAGCGACGGCGATCCAAGTAGGTGCCGCTTCCACGGGTTGCCGTAAAGAGCTCATCGCGGTTCGGGTCGTACACCACCGCCTGCTGCGTTACGCCGGCAACAGAAAGAGCAATCGATACCGCGTATTGCGGAAAGCCATGAATGAAATTGGTGGTGCCGTCCAGCGGATCAATGATCCAAACCGACTCTGCACCAGGATTATGTTCACCGGTTTCTTCTGCTAAAAAACCATGCGTTGGATAAGCATCGCTGAGGATTTCAATAATGGCTTCCTCCGCTGCTTTATCTACCTCTGTTACAAAATCGTTGTGCTGCTTGCGGTCAACCTGCAGCCGCTCTAAATTCAGAGAGGCGCGATTAATCACGTTTCCGGCACGACGGGCGGCCTTGATGGCCACATTTAACATGGGGTGCATATATAGTGGTGAACAAATTAAATAAGAACAAGCCCAACGCTAAAACTGAGCTAACGGCTTGATTCTAAACGATGTGATAGCCATCCCATGAAAAACAAGGACGCCATGACCCCAGTACTACCCCACGATCAGCGCGCAGCAGATGCATTTACCCAGCTTCGAACGATCTTGGTAGAAACCAGCCACCCCGGCAACGTAGGGTCCACAGCGCGGGCATTAAAGACCATGGGCTTTCATGATCTGTGTTTAGTTAAGCCCAAAACGCCGGGGATGGCACACGAACCGGAGGCGGTAGCCTTGGCCAGTGGCGCCGTGGATGTATTGGAAGCAAGCTCAGAAGAGGCCGACCTGCATGCTGCCGTTACCGGCTGCACCTTGGTACTGGGATTAACCAGCCGCGATCGTGAGTTTGGGCCGCCTGGCCTCGATTGGCTAGAAGCGCGTGAGCGCATTGTTACGCAATTAAGCCAAGGAAAGCGGGTTGCCTTGATGTTTGGACCCGAGCGCACGGGTCTTGATAACACCCATTTGGCCTTGTGTACTCACCGGGTTTGGCTTGAGGCTAACCCAGCCTACCCATCCCTCAATTTAGCCCAAGCGGTTATGGTGTGCGCCTATAGCCTGCGAGAGGGTCTTATCAAGGCGCTCGGCACTGCTGGAGCTAATTTGCCCCTGAACTTAAGCCCCGAAGACCGAGCCGATCCCGCGGCTGTGGCCGCTATGCTGGAGCATTTGCGTCAAGGGCTGGAGTCGATTGGCTACTTGAACCCCGAAAATCCCAAGAAACTCATGGCGCGACTTGCAGCCCTTTTTGCCCGAGCAGAACTGCAAACCGAGGAAATTGACTTGCTTCGGGGCATCGCAAAACAGATGCTACTTAGAAAATAAGCTTTCGCTTTAAACTGAAGGCATGTTGAACGCCCTTTTTGACGAAGTTGACTCCATTATTGCCCGCGATCCTGCGGCCCGACACCGCTGGGAAGTCATTACCTGCTACCCCGGTTTGCATGCCGTTTGGCTTCACCGCGTTGCCCACTTTTTATGGAATAGTGGCTTACAGTGGGTTGCCCGTTTTTGGTCCATGCTCGCTCGCCTCTTAACTGGCATTGAAATTCATCCGGGGGCGAAAATTGGTCGACGTGTTTTTTTAGATCATGGCCTCGGCATTGTGATTGGCGAGACCACCGAGATTGGCGATGACTGTACCATTTACCAAGGCGTCACTCTTGGCGGAACTTCGCTCTACAAGGGTGTTAAGCGTCACCCCACTCTGGGTAAAGGCGTTGTGATCAGCGCAGGCGCTAAGGTACTTGGCGGCTTTACGGTGGGCGATGGTGCGCGCGTTGGATCCAATGCCGTTGTTCTGAAAGAAATTCCTGCAGGCGCTACTGCAGTTGGAGTACCTGCACGCATCTTGCATCCCGACTTCCCTTCTAGCGAAAATGGCAGCGATGTGAATGACAAAAAGGCCTACTTTTCTGCCTATGGAATCACGCCCAATGTCGATGATCCGGTATCAATGGCGCTCAAGGGTTTGATTGATGCCACGCTAGAACAAGAAGCCAAAATCAAGCTGCTCGAGGCTCAATTAGCCAAACTCAGCGGTACCGCGGTCTTGGATAACGGGGATCAATCGAAATCAAATACTGGCCTAGAGACCAAACACGACCTTGATACCATCAAGCAATGGTTAAAAGAGTAAAGCCGATTTAGTGCAAGGTGCGCGGATTGTTTTTTCCCGTACCTGAAGCTGCATCAATTAACTGGTCTAAATCAACATCGTCCTCATCGTCGTTTGGCATGCCAAAGGTAATGGCGTCAACGCCTTCTGGGTGGCGATTCTGAATCTCTTCTTCGGTGGCAGAGCGGATGTCGGTTACTTGCAAGGTAAAACGCAGGGCCATGCCAGCAAGGGGGTGATTACCATCAAGAACGATCTGGCTGTCAGCAACGTCCGTAACGGTATAGATTAAAGGCTGCAAATCATCGTCGTCTTCCGCATCATCGTCGCTGGCAACGATCTCGCCTTGCTCATTCAAGGCCTCGGGTATCCCTTCGAACTGCATCCCAATTTCAATGGGCTCCGGAAAACGCACACGGGGCTCAATTTTTAATAATTCGGGATCGTATTCCCCAAATGCATCGCCAGGTTCAAGTTGCACTGTGGTTTCAAAACCCAGTTCGTGGCCGTCCAATAACGCTTCTATTTTTGGGAAAGTGCCATCATAACCACCGTGAAGGTATACCATCGGAGAATCAGGCTCTTCGATGAGGTTGTTTTGCGCATCGGTTAATTTATAGCGAAGCGACACGACGGTATTTTTTTCGATCTTCATGCGCGTTGGTTGAAAAGCCTATAGTCAGATTAATTGTGAACTGCAGATGAAATCATTTTACTTGAGCACGCCCTACGAGCCGCCAACACCACCCTACCCCTTACCCATAAAGGCGCCTTGGGCTCTATTGGGTGGGATTAGTCCTGCGCAATTTATGCAGCAGTACTGGCATAAAAAGCCCTTATTGGTGCGCGCCGCCATTCCTGCATTTGCGCTTGCGAAGGCTGCTGGCGAGCCACTTGAAAGCCCAATTTCTGCAGCGGATTTGGCTGTCCTGGCAGGCCATCCCGATAGCGAATCCCGCCTGATTCAAAGTAAACCCTGGAAAATGGCCCGCGGCCCCTTTTCCAAGAAATCAATTCCACCCATCAGCCAAGCCAATTGGACGCTATTACTGCAGGGTGCAGATACGCTCCACCCAGCAGCCAAAACCGTTTTGTCGTGGTTCCGATTTATCCCCGATGTTCGGCTCGACGACCTCATGATTAGCATAGCTGGCCCAGGCGGTGGCGTTGGCCCCCATGTGGATTCCTATGATGTATTTTTGATTCAGATGTCAGGCCGTCGGCATTGGAAAATATCAACGCAAGATGACCTAAGCCTAAAGCCCAATTTACCGCTCAAGATTTTGGCGCAGTTTGAACCAACCCAAGACTGGGTTTTGGAGCCAGGCGACATGCTCTATTTGCCTCCGCATGTGGCGCACGAAGGCATCTCACTTGATGCAGGCTGTCAAACCTGGTCCGTTGGATTTCGGGCTGCCTCCTACCGAGAATTACTCCAAGAAGGTTTATGGCGCCTAGCAGAATCATTGGATGCCCTACCCCTACTTGATAAGCGCTACCAAGATCCACAGCAAACTGCAACCGATCAACCAGATACCCTGCCGCCAGAGCTGGTTAAACAGTTACGTACGCACTTGAAGAGCTTGAAGCTCGACTCCGCCGACACCATGCTGCCAGGGATTGCATCGTACTTGAGTGAGCCTAAGCCACATGCTTTTTTTAGTGGCCCGGATCGGCCGCTGTCCGCCAAGGCATTTGCGCATTACCTCAAGCAAAACCCCCTTCAGTTGCACCCGCATACACGGCTCATGCGACTGAATAACGCTATCTTTTGCAATGGCGAAAATCAAACGGAAGGTGAATCCTTGGCCGTAAAACTCTGCTGGAATGTACTTTCTGAACGGCATGCCTTGCCGGCACTCGGCGCTGAAAATAGTGCCTATTTGGCTGATATTGCTGCTGGCAATAACTCCCTTTACGATGCCTACTGCTCGGGATGGTTATTAATCACAGGAAAAAACGAAGGGTAGTTATAATAAAAGGTGAATATTGTGCGGGGAAACCCGCACTTTTTTCGAGTTGCATTCAGGCTAAGGCCACCAGTCATTCATTATTAAAGGATCAATTAAATGAAAAAATCACTCTCCCTCGTACTCGCAGCCCTCTTTGCAGTTACTTTAGCTGCTTGTGGCAAAAAAGAAGAAGCAAAGCCAGCTCCAGCACCTGCTGCCGCTCCAGCACCTGCTGCTCCTGCTGATGCAGCTCCTGCAGCTGCTCCAGCCGCTCCTGCTACTGGCGCTCCTGCTGCTCCTGCTGCTGCCCCAGCACCAGCCGGCAAGTAATTCCCTGCTGAAAAGAAAAAAGCCGCTGCATAGCGGCTTTTTTCACATCTTTATCCTAGCTTACTTGATCAGTTGCTCATCCAATAAAGTCAGCAGCCGATATCCAGCAGGGGTATTTTCTGGTTTGCCCGCATCGTCTTGAACATAAACCTGAGTCAAATTATCGCCACTGGACCTCAGCACCACGCGATAGCGTTTTGCTTTCAGGCTCGAGTCATCACTACTACTAAAGAGCTTTGAAAAGAATCCTTTCGATTCGCCCACTTCTTTGGGATTAACGTAACGAACAAAATAAATCCCTTTGGAACGATCGCGATCCTCTACCGTGAAGTTAGAGCGGTCTAACGCAAGGCCAACATCACGCCAGGCACGATCAAAGCTAGAGCTCATATCAATGCGGCCCGTGTTGTTGCCCTCTTGAACAAACGTTGCTTTTGGGGTTTTTGCTGGAGCAAGGGTGGCAGCTGCAACTTGGGCGCGCGCTGATTCTTGGGACACTCCCAAACGTTCCATTAAACGCGCTAGGAAAACAGCTTCGAGCTCCGGATCATTGGGACGTGGCGTCCAGACGGTGGATAAACATGAGCCCGTGGAATCCGTTACGCATTTCTCCAAGGCGCCACGCTGGGTAATGTAAACCTCGGTCTCACCAGGTCTAGGTACTTCGAGGCGGGTTTTGTACTTATCGCGCTCCCCAGTGTCATAGAGAGAATCCAGTACCTTACCTAAGGTCTTGCGAATGAAATCCTGCGGAATTTTGGAGCGATTTTCAGCCCAATCGGTTTCCATGATGCCGGTGGAAGGTGAATCAACCACCAAGAGGAAGCCATTCTCTTGCCAAAAATCTTTGATCAGGGGATAGAGTTCAGGCGCTGGTCGTTCGACAACCAGCCAACGCTTTTCATTATCCCGCGCAATCCGCATGCCCGGAATTCCGGTAAGCACGTTTTGACGAGTCTGGCTGATTTTTTTGGACGCGGCATTGAACTCCGACATGGTTGCGGTGCCATCTTGCACAATGTAACGGCGGTCAGCCTGAGCCGTAATCAAATCTGGCGGCAAAGTTAGGTTAGGTCCGCGTACTGCCCCGGCTGATTTGTAGTCAACCGTATCGTTTTTTGAAACCGAAGTGCAAGCAAGCAAGCTGGAAATGCTTGCGGCAATTAAAGTGCGGCGCGTCAACAGAAAAGCGTTTTTCATAATAGTCCAGCGTGGATGAGTGCTTTTTTGAGCGGATCGCGCAATGCGGGACTGAGTGGGGTTAAAGGCAGACGGATGCCTGCGGTAATCCTGCCCATTTCATGTAGGGCCCATTTAACTGGAATTGGGTTAGCCTCGGTAAACATGGCTTTATGTACCCCGAGTAACTGATACTGAATTGCCCTCGCCGTTGCAACATCGTCTGCCATTGCGGCAGCGCAGAGCTCGTGCATTAAGCGCGGGGCCACGTTGGCAGTCACTGAAATATTTCCTTTGCCGCCCATGAACATTAGCAATATGGCACTTAAATCATCGCCAGACAACACCGCAAAATCGGCATACCCTGCGGCCTTTAATTCAGCAAGTAGGATACTGCCGCGCTCTAAATTGCCCGTGGCATCTTTAATGCCGATAATGCCCGGGACACCAGCTAAACGTACCGTTGTCTCACCAGCCAAATCCGCTACCGTGCGGCCAGGTACGTTGTACAAGATAACGGGTAAATCGACTTTTTCAGCAATCGTTTTGAAGTGCTGGTACATGCCTTCTTGCGTTGGCTTGTTGTAATAAGGAACGACTTGAAGGCTGGCATCGGCCCCGACTTTTTTAGCAAACTCCGTGAGCTCGATTGCCTCGAGGGTGGAATTGCCCCCCGTTCCAGCAATGACCGGAATACGACCATGAATATGATCGACGGTAACTCGAATGAGCTCACAGTGTTCTTCGACCGAAACCGTGGGCGACTCTCCGCTAGTACCTACAATGACAATACCATCCGTACCTTCGGCAACATGCCAGTCAAGTAAGTTTTTTAAGCCAGGGTAATCGAGGCTTCCATCCTCGAGCATGGGGGTGACAATGGCCACCATGCTGCCGTGCATCGGCTTCGATTTAGGCATGGGAGCACCTCGCAGGATGGGCTTGGGATTGCGCTATAGTCATCCTTGAAATTGTAACGGATGGCGCTCTTTTAGCGCCCCCTTTACGGCGCATAAGCCCTGCACCATGGCAGGCTTGGGCTGGGCTTGATATAAATCACTGTAAGCAAGGATATGAAGGCCCTGGCGCGCTGCAAAATCAAGCAATTCCCCTGCCTGCAGTAGGAAATCCGGGTTACTCGGCTTGCCAAAAGCGGCATTGCCATGGGCAAAGGTCTCATAAATAAGCACGCCACCTTCAGCCAGGAGATCGGGTAACCGATCTAAATAGGGTCGGTAGAGGTAGTTGGTCACCACCACGGCATCAAAAAGCCCCGATCGATCTGCCAAGGGCCATGTCGATCCTTCCAGGTCCAACTGCTCGACTTGAATCGCTAGACCCGACTTCGATTGCGTAAGCAGCTCGAGTGCTCCGGCATCCCGATCCACTGCCAATACCGAAAATCCTAACTTAGCCAAATACAGACTATGGCGCCCGGATCCTGCAGCCAAATCCAGTACCTTTCCACCCGCAGCGATCAAAGGGCAAAAACGCGTAACCCACGCCGATGGATTGGCAATGCTAGCGTGTGTTGGAGTTGAACCTAACAATTCAGGAGCGCTAACGTAACTCAGCTATAGGCAAGGCCCATGGCCTCGCGCACATCCCGCATGGTTTCTTGTGCGACGGCGCGGGCCTTGTCGTTACCATCGGCAATAATCGCCCGCAGCAAGCTCGGGTCATCGAGGTATTGCTGGGCTCGTTCAAACATCGGCTGCTGCTCACGCAAGATGCTATCGATGACGGGTTGCTTGCACTCTAAGCAGCCAATGCCCGCTGATTTGCAGCCTTTTTCAGCCCATTCTTGTGTTGGTTTATCGGAATAAACCAAATGCAGCTGCCATAGTGGGCAGCGCGCTGGGTCGCCCGCATCGGTTCTGCGAATACGCGCTGGATCGGTGGGCATGGTTTTAATCGAGCGCTCGACTACAGCAGGCTCTTCCCGAATACCGATGGTATTACCATAAGACTTGGACATCTTTTGCCCATCCAAACCCGGCATACGCGATGCGGCGGTGAGCAAAGCATGCGGCTCGGGCAGAATGACTTTGCGAGACCCCTCAAGGTAACCAAAGAGGCGCTCCCGATCGGCGTTGGAAATACTTTGGGCTTGCTGAAGCAATTCCCTGGCGCGCTCTAGCGCATCGACCTCACCCCGTTCTTGATAGGCAATTCGACACTCGGTATAGAGCTTTGCTGCTTTACCACCCAGCTTCTGGATTGATTCTTGGGCTTTGACTTCAAAGCCAGGTTCGCGGCCATATAAATTGTTAAAGCGGCGAGCCACTTCGCGGGTCATCTCCACGTGCGGCACTTGATCCTCACCAACGGGAACGTGCTGTGCGCGGTAAATCAAAATATCAGCCGATTGCAGTAAGGGGTAACCTAAAAAGCCATAGGTCTGTAAATCCTTTTCCTTGAGCTTTTCAATCTGGTCTTTATAGGTTGGAACACGCTCCAACCATCCGAGGGGCGTGCCCATGGATAACAACAAAAACAGTTCAGCATGCTCGGGTACGCGGCTCTGGATAAAAAGGGTGGCTTGTTTTGGATCGACGCCAGCAGCGAGCCAGTCAATTACCATCTCCCACACCGATGCCTCGATCACCTCTGGGGTTTCGTAATGGGTAGTGAGTGCGTGCCAATCGGCCACAAAGAAAAAACAGGGGTACTGGGATTGCAGCTGGACCCAGTTTTTTAAAACACCATGGTAGTGGCCTAAGTGCAAATGACCCGTTGGCCTCATTCCGGATAGTACGCGCTGAGCAAACATAATTAAGTGGCCTTCTTCGGCATTTTAGTAAATAGCAATACAGAGTCTAATGGAACACTGACCAAACTGGGGTTAAGTGCTCTGGTAGGTGCGGCAATTTACCCAGGTCAATGTAACTCTCCTGCGGATCATGAAAATCAGAGCCCCGCGAAGCCATGAAGCCATAGTGCTCGGCAGCTTTTGAATAGATTTGATACTGCGCAGGGCTATGACTTCCAGTAACCACCTCAATGGCGAGGCCGCCCAACTCTTTAAAGTGCTTGAAGAGCTCATCGAGTTGCATGGCCGTTAATTTATAACGCCCTGGATGCGCAATCACTGCAACGCCCCCTGCCGCTTTGATCCACGCCACTGCGTCATCTAAGCTGGCCCATTGATGCGGAACATAGCCAGGCTTGTGCTCAACTAAATAGTTTTTGAACACCTGGTCGGTATCGCGGCATACGCCCTGCTCGACTAAAAAGCGCGCAAAGTGGGTACGTGAAATTAGTTCGGGGTTGCCGGCATACAGGAGTGCGCCCTCAAAACTACCCGCAATACCCGCTTTGGCTAATTGCTCGGCCATCATCTTGGCACGGTTTTGACGGCCATCGCGTGTGCGGCGCAAGCCCTCCAAAATCCCAATGTGCTCAGCATCAATGCCAAGACCCACAATGTGAATCGTATGACCCATCCAAGTGACCGAAATCTCAACACCAGAAAGGTAATCCATACCTAAGTCGCGCGCTGCTTTTTGAGCCCGTAGTTGGCCACCCAACTCATCATGATCAGTTAAGGCCCATAAATGAACCCCATTTTCAAATGCACGGAGTGCCAAGGTCTCTGGCGTCAAGGTGCCGTCCGAAACCACAGAATGGCAGTGCAAATCGGCATTCAGAATAAAAGGGCTTGTCATGCCCCTATTTTAGGTCAAGCCGGCGTGAACCACACGGCGCGGCGCATCTAAATAGTCACGGGACTGCATTTCAACCAGCCTAGACACGGTTCGTGCAAACTCACCCACAATCTGCCCCTCGGTATACAGCTGATCTGCCGGCAGTTCAGCGCTCATAATCAGTTTGATTTTATGGTCGTATAGCACGTCGATTAGCCAGATAAAGCGCCGTGCCTCATTGGTCATGCGGGGTGGCATATAGGGCACCCCAGATAAAAAAACCGTATGAAAGAGATTGGCAATCTCCAAATAATCGTTCTGTGATCGCGGTCCCATGCACAGGGTTTTAAAATCAAACCATACGACGCCCGCAGCACGATGCATCGGCCTGATTTCACGGGACTCAATCCGTAAGACGGGATTCTTTTCTTCGGGTTCTTTACCTAACACCGAGCGAAAGGTCTGCATCATCAGCACATCGTTCACTGAATTTAATGGCTCGAAGTAGGCTTGCACTTGCGCCATCTGCATCTGTCGATAGTCAGTGCCTGCATCCACGTTGAGCACATCGAGCTTACTCTCAAGCAAGGCAATCGCAGGCAATAAGCGATCCCGATGCAAGCCATTCGGATAAAGCTGATCGGGCTTGTAATTGGAAGTCATGATGAACTGCACCCGATCCTCAAAGAGCGCACTCAATAGCCGATACAGAATCATGGCATCGGCAATGTCGTTAATGTGAAACTCATCAAAGCAAATTAAACGGTAACGCTGGGCAATGCGCTTGGAGAGCTCATCTAGTGGATCAGCCATGCCAGAGAGCTCATGCAACTCCCGATGCACTTCACGCATGAACTCATGAAAATGAATGCGGATCTTTTTTTCCAGTGGCGAGGCCGCATAAAAGCAGTCCATCAAAAAGGATTTGCCGCGACCTACGCCACCCCAAAGATAGACCCCCATGGGGAGCGCTGGATGAAATAATTTTTTGGTGAGCGCATTACTACGGACGTCTTTGTAAGCTACCCACTCGTCCTCGCAGCGCTGCAGGCGTTCCACTGCGCGCTCCTGCGCGGGGTCGGAATGAAACCCGCGCGCCTCAAGCTCTTTTCGGTAAAACGCGAGTGTGCTCAACTTACATATTTAATGCGCGTTGATCCGTTGCTAATGCCGCTTCACGCATTACCTCCGACAGACTGGGATGTGGATGACAAATGCGTGCAATGTCTTCTGCAGCGGCCTTAAACTCCATCGCAACCGCAGCCTCTGCAATCAGATCCGAGGCATTTGGCCCAATAATATGGACGCCAAGAATTTCGTCGGTCTTCGCATCCGCTAAAAACTTAACAAATCCCTCAGCGCGGGCCATGCCAAGGGCACGTCCGTTGGCAGCAAATGGGAACTGGCCTGATTTATACGCAATACCAGCGGCTTTTAATTGCTGCTCGGTTTTACCTACCCAGGCAATCTCGGGATCGGTGTAAATCACCCAGGGAATGCAGTTGTAGTCGATGTGGGGCTTTTGACCGGCAATGATTTCAGCAACCAGTACGCCCTCATCTTCCGCCTTGTGGGCGAGCATCGGTCCGCGCACGACGTCACCGACCGCATAGACTCCTGGAGCTGCAGTGGCGCAAGTATGGTCATCGATGGGAATGAAACCACGCTCATCGACCTTAAGGCCAATCGACTCTAAGTTGAGTTTGTCGGTATTGGGTACACGGCCTACCGACACAATCAAACGATCGCACTCGAGCTTTTGGGCTTTACCTTCAGCATCCTGGTACTGAACCACAACGCCTTTTTTATCGGCCTTGACTTCACCAATCGTGACGCCCATATTGATTCTGAGGCCCTGCTTGACAAAAATCTTATGGGCCTCTTTCGCAATGCCTTCATCGCAGGCACCCAAGAAAGTAGGCAAGCCCTCTAAGACGGTTACTTCAGAGCCAACCCGGCGCCAGACCGATCCCAGCTCTAATCCAATAACACCAGCACCAATCACACCCAAACGCTTGGGAATGGAATCAAACTTGAGTCCACCAATGTTGTCACAAACCAGGACGTTATCCACCGGAATATTTGGCAGATGACGCGCCTTTGATCCGGTTGCAATGATCACATTCTTTGCAGTCACCGTGCCGGCATCTTTGCCGTCGATCTGGATTTGATACCCATCCGCCGTTTTTCCAACAAAAGAGGCATGACCTTTGAGGGTCGTGATTTTATTCTTGCGAAACAGAAACTGAATGCCCGCCGTCATCTTCGTCACGATCGAATCTTTGCGAGCCAGCATTTTGTTGGAATCGAGCTTAACCGAACCGACGGTAATGCCATGATCAGCAACATGGTGGCTGATCTTTTCAAACTCCTCTGACGAAGCAAGCAAGGCCTTAGAAGGAATGCATCCCACATTCAAACAGGTGCCGCCTAAGCGTGGCTCACCCTTCGGATCATCGTAGGCATTGGATTCTGCACAGGCCACTTTAAAACCCAGCTGAGCAGCCCGAATGGCTGCAATATAACCACCGGGACCCGCACCGATAACGAGCACATCAAATACTTGACTCATGTGTTACTCCTTACAGGTCAAGCAAGAGGCGCGAAGGATCTTCTAAGGCTTCCTTCATGGCAACCAAACCAAGTACCGCCTCACGACCATCAATGATGCGGTGGTCATACGATAAGGCCAAATAATTAATGGGGCGGATCACAATTTGCCCATCTTCGACAACCGGGCGCTCCTTAGTGGCATGAATACCCAGAATCGCTGACTGCGGCGGGTTGATGATTGGCGTCGACAGCATTGATCCAAAAACACCACCGTTGGAGATGGAGAAGGTGCCGCCAGTTAACTCCTCAATCGACAACTTGCCGTCACGGGCTTTCGCGCCATACTCCGCAATTTTCTTTTCGATATCGGCTAGGTTCATTTGATCCACATCACGCAAAATCGGCACTACTAAACCGCGTGGCGAGCTAACTGCAATACCAATATCAAAATAGCCGTGATACACAATGTCATTGCCATCGACCGATGCGTTCAGCAAGGGGAATTTCTTTAAGGCATGGGTTGCTGCTTTGACAAAAAAGGACATGAAACCCAGCTTGACGCCATGGGTCTTTTCAAATACGTCCTTGTACTTATTGCGCATCGCAATCACTGGGCCCATATTGACTTCATTGAAGGTCGTCAGAATGGCATTGTTTGCTTGTGACTCCAGCAGGCGCTCAGCAATCCGCGCTCGTAAACGACTCATCGGCACCCGTTCTTCTGGACGATCGCCCATGGGTACTGCAACGCCCGGTAAAGCAGGTGAAGCTACTTTTGCAGGCTTGGATCCGCCAGCGGCAGCGCCAATCACATCGCCTTTAGTAATACGGCCATCGCGTCCTGTGCCGGCAACCTGCGCTGCGCTTATATTCTTTTCTGCCATCATTTTGGCGGCGGAGGGTGCAGCACTCACGCTCGCAATGGGAGCGGCAGCGGGTTTGGTGGCAGGCGCTGCGCTACTAGCTGCAGCAGCAGTTGCTACTGCAATTGCCGGCGCTGCGGTAGCAGAGGCAGTAGCCGTACTATCAATTTTCGCAATCACTTGATCAGCAACTACGGTACCGCCATCACCAACCACTAACTCAACTAGCACGCCGGCCGATGGGGATGGCACCTCTAAAACCACCTTATCGGTTTCAATTTCGATCAAGATTTCATCCTGACCAACCGCTTGGCCCACCTTTTTCTTCCACTGCAATAGGGTTGCCTCAGCAACCGACTCTGATAACTGGGGAACTTTAACTTCAAAAATAGCCATGATTCTTCCTAATAAATAATACGATGTGAGTTTGCCGGTACTTATTTAGTAACGACGTATCCCTTGAGTTTGGCAAAGGCCGCATTAATTAGCGACTTTTGTTGTTCTTGATGGAGGTGGGCATAACCCACCGCCGGCGAGGCTGAGGCGGGACGACCGGCATAGGCCATGCGCATTCCCTCGCTCATGTTTTCCAAAATGTTGTGCTGAATAAAGAACCAAGCGCCTTGGTTCTGCGGCTCATCCTGACACCACACCACTTCCTCTAGTGCTGGGTATTTTTTCATTTCAGTAGAAACAGCTTTGTGCGGGAATGGATAAAGCTGCTCGATGCGAATAATCGCAACATCACCAATCGACTTATCGGCGCGCGCTTTGGCAAGGTCGTAATAGACTTTGCCAGAACACATGATGATCCGAGTGACCTTTTTAGGATCAATGGATTCATCGCGCTCAGGCAGAACCGTGTGGAACGCCCCTTTTGTAAATTCAATCAAGGGAGACGCCGCTTCTTTATTGCGCAGCAAGGACTTGGGCGTCATCAAAATAAGGGGCTTGCGGAACTGGCGAATCATTTGACGACGTAGCACATGGAAAATCTGCGCTGCCGTTGTTGGCTGAATCACCTGCATATTGGTATCGGCGCACAACTGCATGAAACGCTCGAGGCGTGCTGAGGAATGCTCTGGCCCCTGGCCTTCATAACCGTGCGGCAACATCATGACAAGGCCATTGACCCTGCCCCACTTCACTTCACCCGAGGCAATAAACTGGTCAATCACTACTTGCGCACCGTTGGCAAAATCACCAAACTGCGCTTCCCAGATGGTTAAGGTGTTGGGCTCGGCCGAAGCATAACCGTACTCAAAACCCAATATGGCCTCTTCAGAGAGAATGGAATCGATTACGGTAAATGGGGCCTGGTCTTTTGCGACGTGCTGCAGCGGAACATAGGTGCCGGTATCCCATTTTTCGCGGTTTTGATTGTGCAGTACCGCGTGGCGGTGCGTAAACGTACCGCGCCCACTGTCTTCTCCAGATAGGCGTACAGGGTATCCGCTGGCAACCAAGGATGCGAATGCCATGTGCTCGCCCATACCCCAGTCGACATTGATTTCGCCTCGGCCCATGGCAGCACGATCGAGTAACACCTTTTCAACCAAGGGGTGCACTTTCAGATCCGCCGGGATAGTACTAATTTTCTCTGCCAAACGCTTCCACTCGGTTAGCGGAATGGCAGTGTCGGCACTATCGGTCCACTTCTTGTTTAAGAAGGGCGACCAATCTACCGCGAACTTGCCTTTAAAGTTACTCAGCACAGGATCCGATGTTTGCACGCCGGCATCCATCGCCGTGCGGTACTCCTTGACCATTAAGTCGCCGGTGCCAGCGGGCACTACGCCCTGCGCTTCTAGTTTTTCTGCATACAACTTGCGCGTACCGGGATGCGCACTAATGATTTTGTACATCAAAGGCTGGGTCATGGCCGGTGAATCTTGTTCGTTATGCCCTAATTTACGGAAACACACGATGTCGATTGCGACGTCCTTCCTAAATTGACTCCGAAACTCAACGGCCAACTGCGTAGCCAAAACAACCGCCTCGGGATCATCGCCATTCACATGCAATACCGGAGCATCAATCACTTTCATGATGTCGGTGCAATACAAGCTGGAGCGTAAGTCGCGTGGATCAGACGTTGTAAATCCAATCTGGTTATTAATCACAATGTGGATTGTGCCGCCAGTGGAATAACCACGCACCTCAGCCATGGCGAGGGTTTCTTGCATTACGCCCTGCCCTGCAATCGCAGCATCGCCATGTACTAATACAGGCAGCACTTGGGCACCAGTCAGGTCGCCGCGTCGCTCCATCCGCGCACGTGCAGAGCCCTCAACTACTGGGTTGACGATTTCCAAATGGGAGGGATTAAACGCTAGCGACAAATGCACTGGGCCGCCTGGGGTGGAAATATCACTCGAGAAACCTTGGTGGTACTTCACGTCGCCAGCTGGAAGATCTTCAGGGGCTTTGTGCTCAAATTCGGCAAATAAATCCTTTGGCATTTTTCCAAGGACATTGACCAGAACATTTAATCGGCCGCGATGGGCCATTCCAATCACGATTTCTTGAACGCCGCGGTTACCGGCATCCCGAATCAATTCATCCATGCAAGCGATGAAACTCTCACCGCCTTCGAGCGAAAAGCGTTTTTGTCCAACGTACTTTGCCGAAAGGTAGCGCTCAAGGCCCTCTGCCGCAGTCACGCGATCCAAGATTTGACGCTTTTCTTCGACATTGAAATTCGGCGCCGAGCGAATCGACTCTAATTTTTCTTGCCACCATTTTTTGATGGTTTGATCGGCAATGAACATGTACTCGGCGCCGATGGTGCCGCAGTAGGTTTCGCGCAAGGCTTGTAGCAAATCCCGCAATGACATATTGCTTTTGCCAAAGAAGGTGTTGCTGGTATTAAAAACGATGTCCATATCGGCATCGGTAAAGCCATAGAAGGCTGGATTCAGCTCAGGAATATCGGGACGCTCGGTACGCTTCAATGGGTCAATATTGGCCCAGCGATTACCCACGTTACGATAGGCTGCGATCAACTGTTGAACGGCAACGCGTTTGCGCCCCATCTCGGAGTCCACTGAATCCGAAACGGTACGAATGGGGCCCTGCTTCGCGCGCTCGGCAAAGGATGCAACAATCGGCGCATGGGCAATATCGGGGCCGCTAGAGCCGTCGACTGCAGGAACTTGATTAACGTTATCGAAGTAGTCGCGCCAGTGATCGGCAACAGACGTTGGGTCTAACAAATAGGATTCGTAGAGTTCTTCTACATAGGGGGCGTTTCCGCCAAATAGGTACGAACTTCCCCTAGAGGATTGGATCATGATGCTCACCTTTCATCGGGTTTCCCGAAAAAAACTGTGGATTAAACCGTCTGCACAAGGGCTACACCCTCTACAGATAGATCATTGCGTATTCAAATACAAGTCCAATTTAACACGAATACTGCCGTCCTCCAACTGGTGCTCAGTATTTCCTTATTGAGTTATGGAATTTCCTGACCATTAAATAGGATGTTTCCTACATTTATTTCATCCTATCCTGATAGATTCAAGTTGAAATGCTTTTTATGCTTTAAATCTCCTACAACATTAGCAAATTAAGGAAAAATGAAAGCCATAACCCCTGACTTGGAATACCTCAGCACCCGTCAAAGCGCCAAAGTACTTAATGTATCCCTGGGCACCGTTCAAAAAATGGTGGAACTGGGAGAGTTAATTGCCTGGAAAACCCGTGGCGGGCATCGCCGCATCTTGGCTAGCTCCCTTCAGCAGCAATTGCAGCGGCGGCAACGCAGCATGCGGCAAAAAGCCAGTACGCATTGCGTATTAATGGGCATCTTTCGCCGCACTGAAAATAGCCTGGAATTAGCCAACGCCATGCTCGATTGGCAGCTCAAAGTCGATATGGAGATATCCATGGATAGCCTCGAGGGTTTAATGCAGGCCGTTTCCATTGCTCCCGATCTCATTTACCTCGATGCATTAATTCCGCCAGTGGAGCAAGTCCATTTAATCCATTATTTAAGTAAAAATAGCCGTACGCAGCGCATCCCGATATTGGTGGATGAGGGATTTATTCAGCTGCATCCGGGTGTATTGCAGCTGGCAGGCGAAAATGCTGGGGTTCTAAAGCCAGCACCAAGTGAAAAAGAGGCCTTGGAGGCCGAAGAAATGGTACTAACTGAAAACCCGCTGATATTAGGCTATCCGGCAACCAGCGTGGATTCAGGGCTTAGTAATCAGAGCCCAAACCGGTTTGCTGCGCTGGAATCGGTCTTTTTGGAAGGAATGGGCCGTAAATGCGAATGGGGACAGCATGCGATGACGTAATCGAAAACATAAAAAGCAAAAACAAAGGCCGTCAATGACGGCCTTTTTCTTGGATGAAAGTAAATTAAATCAATTAGATAGCGTATGAACTTCGATTTTTACCTTCAATCCATTTTGGAGCTTTGCCGCGGCCTGTCCAGGTATCTCCAGTTGCAGGATCGCGGTACTTTGGAGCCACCTTACCGCTAGGTCCACGGGCGCTACCCGCTTTACGGCTGAACAAATCGGATGCATTTAAGCCATATTGCTCAATAATTACCTTCGCCTTGGCTATACCATCGGCTTTTTCCCGCTGAACGGCTTCTTTAATTTGTTTGTCCAGCTGTTCCCGCTGGGCTAATAATTCCTGATAGGAAGGCATAGTCTGAATATCTCCGGCAATGGTTAGTAATTAATAAGCCATATCAATAATGGCCTTTTGATTATATACACATTATTAAATAAAGAATGATATTAAATAATTAACTGATTACCAATGGGGTATTTTTAACACAATTTATATATGATTATTACCAATAAATTATCTAATTAGATAAATAATCGTTATAAATATTAATATTTATTTCAGATTTCAAGGAGTGATTAACGGCGCATCATAAAACTACCTAAAGCCTTAGCAGTAACCACGCCTGACTCATTAATCACCTCACCCTCGCAGTAGTTGATATTTTTGCCTGCCTTGAGGAGTTTGCCTTCAATAATTAGCTTGCCAGTGGATGGGCGCATAAAACTGACAGTCATATCGATCGTTACCATGCCTTTGGCATCGGGATGAACACTCCGAGCGGCCGCAGCCATGGCAAAGTCAAGCAAGGTCATGCTAAGGCCCCCATGACCCACCTGAAAGCTATTCAGATGCTCTGGTCGCAGGTCTAAGCAAATACGGGACTTACCGTTCTCAGCGAAGTCTGGAACCACGCCAATGAAGTCGAGGAAGGGAATGGTGAGCCCAAAATACGATGTGGGCTGGGTTTGGGAAAGGCTCATAATGTGCTCGCAAAAAGGCGAATGAAGAGAATCGATGGTCGGGGCGAGAGGATTTGAACCTCCGACCACATGCACCCCATGCATGTACGCTACCAGGCTGCGCTACGCCCCGACTGAAACTAAAATTGTAGCAGTTGCTTATTTAGCAAACAGGCGATCGGGCTGGGCCATTGCCTTGAATTCGATGGCATTACCCGATGGGTCTAAGAAGAACATGGTTCCCTGCTCACCCACCTCGCCCTTAAACCGAATGTAAGGCTCAATTACAAACTCAACACCCGCTTTTTTGAGCTTATCGGCCATGGCCTCCCACTCGGGCATGGAAAGTACGATTCCAAAATGCCGAACAGGCACTTTTTTTCCATCCACATCGGAATGAGCATCATTGATTGCCTCGCCATGCGCCAAATGGGCAACGATTTGATGGCCGAATAAATTGAAATCGATCCACTCGTCGGAGCTGCGTCCTTCGGGGCAGCCCAAAAGACCACCATAAAAATGACGGGCAGACTCTAAATTGTCGACCGGAAAAGCCAAATGAAATGGGTGCATTGCGTTCTTTCTGATTGCGTTATTTACTGGATAGCAGGTGCAAGATCGACTCTAGCTCATCGCGCAGCTTGAGTTCACCACGCACCTCGTCAAGGCGATTGCGGGCACCGCTAATCGTGAAGCCCTCCTCATAGAGAAGCGCGCGAATCTTGCGGATGAGCACAAGCTCGTGGTGCTGATAATAGCGGCGATTGCCTCGGCGTTTTTGTGGGCGGAGCTGAGCAAACTCTTGCTCCCAATACCGCAGAACGTGGGAGCGCACACCGCAGAGCTCGGCTACTTCGCCAATCGTGAAGTAACGCTTGGATGGTATTGGTGGCAGCTGGGAGACCAGCAGCGCCAACCCAGAATCAAGCTCTGATTTCTCGAGCATGGGACTCGACCGCATCTTTGAGTTTTTGACTGGCGTGGAATGTGACCACGCGGCGCGCCGCAATCGGAATCATCTCGCCTGTTTTGGGATTACGCCCAGGGCGTGCTGACTTGTTGCGCAACTGAAAATTGCCAAAGCCAGAAATCTTCACCTCGGTACCGACTTCAAGGGATTCTCCAATGCGATCAAAAAAAGCATCGATCATGTCCTTGGCTTCCCGCTTATTTAAACCCACCTGATCAAATAAGGCTTCCGATAGTTCGTTTTTCGTAACAGTCTGATTGCTTTCATTCATGAGGGGCTCTTATCTATTTCAAATGGCTTAACTATTATGACCGCGTCTGATTTTTCAGTGTAGCAATATTTTTTAGCGTAGCCGCGCATTGCAGCACTTTGCCAGTGCGCTGAGCAATGCTGCAATTGCAGCATCGATTTGCGCGTCCTGTAATGTTTCCGCTGGATTTTGTAATGTAATACGAAAGGCGAGGCTTTTTTCATCCGCAGCCATGCTGCTGCCAGCTCCCGGCCTAAAATCATCAAAGACCTCAATTTGACGAATCAGCCCCTGATTCACTGCATGCATGGCATCGAGCAAGGCTTGCGCCGCAATAGATTGCTTGACCACCACAGCTAAATCACGCTGCACTGCAGGGAATTTACTAATCTCCGTTGGCGCTGGCAAACCAAGCTCAGCCAGCGCATCCCAGTCGCACTCAAACAATACGGGCGCCTGAGGTAATTCATAGGCCTGTTGCAAACCTGGATGCAATTCTCCAATCCAGCCTACTGGAATGGTCTTATTGCCTGCCTTAAATGCAATTTGTGCCGATCGGCCTGGATGCAGGGCTGGGTGCGCAGCAGCTGCGGTTACAAATTCCAGGGGTGCAAATGCACTCTCTAGATCGCCTTTCACATCAAAAAAATCAACCGCCCTACTTTTGCTAGCCCACTGCTCGGGCAGCGCAAATCCATAGGCTAGGCCGCCAACGCGACGGGGCTGATCGTAACCTGCCACCATGCCCGGCGCATCCGCTTGCGAGGGATTGCGCACAAATACGCGGCCGATCTCAAAGAGGCGAATACGGCTGCTGCCGCGGTTGAGGTTTGCCCGCAGGTTACCCAGCAAACCACCCCAGAGGGTACTTCGCATCACAGCATATTGATTGGCGATGGGATTGCGTACCCGAATTGCTTGACTTTCATCGTCTTGGTGTATGGACAAACGCACTTCACTCTCGCGATCAGTAAACCCAAAGTTGACCGCCTCTTGATAGCCTGCCTGTGCCAAAGCGTGGCGTAAGCGGTGGACGCTACGCCGCGCTTCTAGCGGAGCGCTCATCTTGAGTGCGGCTGTCGGCGGATGATCTGGAATGTTTTCAAAGCCATAAAGGCGTGCAACTTCTTCGATTAAATCTTCTTCGATCTCAATATCAAAACGGTAGCTGGGTGGAGTCACCACAAATACAGCCTTAGCTGCATCAGCGCCGTCATTAACGGTAAACGCAAAACCGAGTCGCGTGAATACATCGCCCACAATCGCAGTTGATAAAGGAATGCCAATCACGTCGATTGCGCGTTGCAGGCGCAGGCGAACTGGCTTACGCTCCGGTAATTGCGTAATCTGATCCAGAATGGGGCCAGCTTGGCCGCCGCATACATCCAAAATAAGGGATGACAAATACTCAAGTTGCGTAACTGTGGCAGCGGGATCAACGCCGCGCTCAAAGCGATGGCCTGCGTCCGTTGTGAAACTGAATCGCCGTGCGCGACCTTGAATCGCAGCAGGCCACCAAAATGCAGCCTCAACATAAATATTGACGGTATTGTCACTGACCGCACTAGTATTACCACCCATAATGCCAGCCAGACTTACTGGCCCGGTACTGTCGGCAACAACACCAACACCCTGAGCCAACTGATTTGATACCTCACCCTGAATAATCGGATTAAGCGTTTGCTCGTTAAGCAGCGCAATCTGTTCGCCCGGCTTTGCCCAGCGCACCTGCAAATCACCCTTCAATTGATCGAGGTCGAACACATGGCTTGGTTGACCCATTTCCAACATGACGTAATTGGATAGATCCACTAAAGGAGAAATGCTCCGTTGACCTGCATGGCATAAACGTTGGATGATCCAATCGGGTGTTTTGGCTTTTGGATTAACGCCGCGAATCACGCGGCCTGCAAAGCGCCCGCATAAATCCGGGGCATCGATCTGTACCTTCACGGTATCGGTAATCGTAGCAAGCGGCGCAGTCCATTTTGGTCCGCACAATGGTGCGCCGGTAATTGCCGCAACTTCACGTGCCAGCCCCGTAAGGGATAAACAATCGGCCTTATTGGGTGTCAGCTTGATAACGTAGATCTGATCATCGAGCTCGAGGTACTCACGAATATTTTTTCCAACGGGTGCATCGAGTGGTAATTCCAGAATGCCTTCATGATCATTTCCAAGGCCAAGCTCACGTCCGGAGCAGAGCATGCCCTGGCTTTCAACGCCGCGCAACTTGCCCACCTTAATTTGGAATGGCTTAGCGCCTTCTTCGGCGGGCGGAAGCAGAGCGCCTACTAAGGCGCATGGAATCTTAATGCCCACACGTGCATTGGGAGCGCCGCACACAATTTGCAATTCAGTACCAGTGCCGGCATTGACTTTGCAAACGCGTAAGCGATCAGCATCGGGGTGCTGCTCTGCCGACAGAATTTCAGCAACAACCACCTGTGAAAATGGGGGCGCAACCGAATACTGCTCTTCGACCTCCAGGCCAGCCATCGTCATCGCATGGCCAAGCGCTTTGCTGTCCAGTGCTGGGTTGACGTACTGACGGAGCCAGGATTCAGAGAATTGCATGGGCTAGATTAATTTCAGTATGGAAGTATTAAGCAGGGAACTGCGCCAAAAAGCGCAGGTCGTTTTCAAAGAAGAGGCGCAAGTCATCGATGCCGTAGCGCAGCATGGTCATGCGCTCCAGGCCCGAGCCAAAAGCAAATCCGGTATAACGCTCTGGATCAATGCCCATGTTACGCAATACATTCGGATGCACTTGCCCCGCCCCTGAAATCTCCAGCCAACGTCCTGCTAATTTGCCGCTCGCAAACGCCATATCAATTTCGGCTGAAGGCTCAGTAAACGGAAAATAGGACGGACGAAAGCGGACTTGCAAGGCGTCGGTCTCAAAGAAGGTGCGCAAGAAATCGGTGTACACGCCCTTGAGGTCGGCAAAGGATACTTTCTCATCAATCCACAACCCTTCTACCTGATGGAACATTGGCGAATGGGTGGCATCGCTATCGACTCGGTAGGTTCTGCCCGGGGCTATGACTTTAATGGGCGGCATCACTGCCGCGCCCGCATACTTTTTGACGTGTTCACTGGCGTAACGCACCTGAATCGGGCTGGTGTGGGTGCGCAGCAGTAAAGGCTTGCCACTCGTATCGGCGCCATCGATGTAAAACGTATCTTGCATCGATCGTGCGGGGTGATTTTCGGGGCTATTGAGCGCTGTGAAATTAAACCAATCGGTTTCGATCTCAGGACCATCGGCAACATCAAAGCCGATCGAATGAAAGATTGCCTCAACCCGCTCCCAGGTTCGCATTACGGGATGCAGGCTGCCAACCGTTTGAGCGCGGCCTGGCAGCGATACATCAATTGACTCCGCAGCAAGCCGCGTTTGCAATACCGCATCCGCCAATGCGAGACGGCGCTCTTGAAGGGCTAGCTCGACTGCGGACTTCACTTGATTAATTAATGCGCCAGCACTTTTGCGTTCTTCAGGCGACATGGCACCGAGCGCTTTTAAACGCTCAGTGAGAACACCTGATTTACCGAGGTACCTGGCTTTCGCGTCCTCCAAGGCTGCTGCATCAGCGGCCTTGGCGAAATCGCGCTTGGCATCCTCGACAATGGGGTCGAGAGAAACCATTTCAGCTTGTAATTAAGCTGTGGCGTTAACGACGGATTTGATCCGCGTCACCAAAGCGGCAAATGCCTCTTTGTCCATGATCGCCATATCGGAAAGCACTTTGCGATCGAGTTCGATCTCGGCTTTCTTCATGCCATTCATGAATACGCTGTAGCTCAGGTCATGCTCACGTACTGCGGCGTTAATACGCGCAATCCACAAAGCACGGAATACCCGCTTCTTGTTACGGCGATCGCGATAGGCGTATTGGCCTGCGCGCATGACCGCTTCTTTAGCGACACGGAATACGTTTTTACGACGTCCACGATAGCCAGTTGCGGCATCGGTAACTTTCTTATGGCGGGCTCTTGCTGTAACCCCACGTTTGACTCTTGGCATTGAATTCTCCTAAATTAGTCTGAGGTTAAGCGTACGGAAGCATCGAGCGAATCGACTTGACGTCGGCTTTCGCTACTTCGGTGGAGCCACGCAAGTGACGCTTGTTCTTGGTTGTTTTCTTCGTGAGGATGTGGCGTTTAAATGCCTGGCCTCGCTTGATGGTGCCGCCTGCGCGGACCGTGAAGCGCTTTTTGGCGCTACTCTTACTCTTCATTTTGGGCATGAAGCTCCCCTTCTTTCATTCGCACTACGTAGGTGATAACCGACGGTTATTCTTCCTGTACCTAGCAGTACTTCAAACTGCCAGCGCCTTGCGGCACCTCCCTACAAAAAACTAAATCTAAACTAATTAGGCCTTGGCTTTGCGGATTGGCGCAAGCACCATCACCATCTGCCGACCTTCCATCTTCGGAAACTGCTCAACTTGGCCATGCTCTTGCAAATCCAACTTCAAGCGTTCCAACATCCGTACTCCGATTTCTTGGTGGGCCATTTCACGACCCCGAAACCGCAGCGTAATCTTTGTCTTATCGCCATCTTCTAAAAAGCGGATCAGATTGCGTAGTTTGACACCGTAGTCACCATCATCGGTACCCGGGCGAAATTTAACTTCTTTCACCTGAATCACCTTTTGCTTCAGCTTGGCTTCATGCTGACGCTTGGCTTCTTGGTACTTGAACTTACCAAAGTCCATCAATCGGACTACAGGCGGCTCGGCTGTCGGAGCAATCTCAACCAAATCGGTTTCTTTCTCTTCTGCCAAAGCCAAGGCTTCGTTCAATTTAACTACACCGAGGGCTTCCCCATCGATTCCAACCAAACGCACTTCAGGAGCAGTTATTTCCCGATTAATGCGTTGCAATTTTTCAGTAGCGATCTTC
>JBIJAC010000022.1:0-30482 GCA_044345935.1 Polynucleobacter sp.
TGAGGCGAATGTGCCGTACTTTCAGATGGCGTTTTAAGCCCGTTTGTTCTGTCTGCAAGAGAAACCTCCTTTTCGTTTTGATGTTGGTCATGTACCAACGCAACGAAGTCTAGGCAGGAGTTGGGCGTAGCACTAGCCCTTAAAAATTCATTAAATATGCAAATCTAAAAAAATGCCAAAGGAATAAAAGGAGGAGCCTGTGAATCAGGCAGTGGATAGCAAAATAAATATTGCTTCCTACAACAAAATACGAAATTTCTTACAGGGCATTCCCTAGGCTTATTTAAGCTATTCGGGAATGAAATGGAGCCGCTTTACTCGGACGTACTCTGTTGGATCCGAATGAGCGTGAGAATTTCAGCTGCTGCTACTAGCCCCGCTGCTGCAGTGACGGTTACTGCCGAGCCGTAACCAGAACACGCCAAACCCCCGGTAGAAGAGCCTGCGCGGGGTTCTTTCGAATACACCGCCCGAATGCCCATCTTCTTTTTTAAGTCACGCGAGAAGCCATGATCGGTTCGCAGCCCAACGCGTACCTTAGCGAGAAGCGCATCTTGTTCTGTTCTGGATAAATCATCGCAGCGTAGCTGGGTCGGATCTGCTTTACCACCAGAGGCGCCGCACATGACGAGTAAACGTTGATTCGCCACACTCCACGCCGCAAGGGCAATTTTGACTTGCACTGAATCGGTTGCGTCTAACACAATGGCATCCGCAGGAATCAATGCATCGAGGGTGTCCGGCTCTAAAAAAGCATCGTGGCATGTCAGTTGGATTTGGGGATTGATTTGGGTAATGCGCTGCGCCATGGCATCCACTTTGGCCTTGCCATACTCACCATCGAGTGCATGCAGCTGCCGATTGGTATTGCTCTCAGTAATGTGGTCAAAATCGATCAAGACTAAATGGCCAATTGCTGACCTTGCGAGGGCTTCCGCAGCCCAGGAACCAACGCCGCCCAAGCCCGCGACCACTACCGTAGCCTTCTGAAATTGCGCCAACGCAGCATCGCCGTACAAACGGGCCACCCCGCCAAAGCGGCGATCTGGCGAGCTTAGCTCCTGATCTGGCGGCGGTATTTGAAAGTTTTCCATCGTCATCGCATCTCTTTATACTTAAAACATGGAATCCATTGCTGAATTACGTAAAAACTACACCCGCGGCGAACTGTCGGAACAAGACGTACCGCAGGAACCATTCGGCCTTTTTCAGATCTGGTTCGAACAAGCAGTTCAGGCGCAATGCCCCGAACCCAATGCAATGGCACTCGCAACCGCCAATCAGGCCGGCATTCCATCAGTCCGTATTGTCCTATTAAAAGCAGCAGACCACGGTAGTTTTACTTTCTTCACTAATTACGATAGCCAAAAAGGCAAAGAGCTGGCTGCGCAGCCCCATGCATCCTTACTCTTTCATTGGCATGAGCTGGAGCGGCAGGTTCGCATTAACGGTACTGTTGAGCGCGTGAGCGCTGCCGAAAGCGATGCCTACTTTCATTCCAGGCCGCCGGCTTCACGCATTGGTGCGTGGGCATCTCCCCAAAGCGCCGCCATTCCCAGTCGTGCGTTTCTAGAAGAACAAGAACGGCAGTTCAAAGCGGAGTATGGTGATGCGCCGCCGCGCCCAGCCCATTGGGGCGGCTACCGCCTGACGCCAAACCAAATTGAATTTTGGCAAGGCAGGCCATCCCGCTTGCATGATCGTATTTGCTATAGCCGCAGTGATAGCGGCTGGTCGATTGCGCGCCTAGCGCCTTAATTAAAAGCGGGGTTTACCAAGTTTTTTAAGGTGGCGCGGAACTTCGCTAGCTTGGGCGCAACAACTGCCATGCAATACCCTTGCCCCGGGTGCTGCACAAAATAATTCTGATGGTAGTCTTCAGCGGGATAAAAGATGGGGGCCGGCGCAATGATGGTCACGATTGGTCTTGGGTAAACTTTTTCATTGCCGAGCTCTGTCACCATCGCCTGTGCACAAGCCATTTGCGCATCGGAGTGGGTGAAGATAACGGAACGGTAGCGCGCACCTACATCATGACCCTGGTAATTGAGGGCAGTCGGATCGTGAATCACAAAAAAGATGGTGAGAATTTCTTGATAGGTAACAATCGCCGGATCAAACTGGATTTGCACGACCTCGGCATGGCCAGTCGTTTCTGAGCATACGGCTTCGTAGTTTGGGTTCGCATCGTGGCCGCCAGCATAGCCGGAGATCACTGAATGCACTCCGCGTACCTGCTGATAGACCGCTTCTAGGCACCAAAAGCAGCCACCGCCCAGGGTTGCTGTTTCAAAAGTGATTTGTTTTTCGTTCATGGCTTTATCCTAATGCCTTATTGCTTTATTTGCACATGCCCTTTTATTGACCTTGCCGACTGCCCCTATGAATCGCCTTACCATCCAGCTTGATGAAATCCGCGCAGCGTATACAGCCGAACCGCACTCTACGATTGAGAAGCGCCTGGAGCGGATTGGCCGGTTGGAGGCGATGCTGCGTGCCAACGAAGAAAAGCTATGCAAGGCCGTTGCTGCTGACTTTGGTCACCGCCATCCGATTGAAACTCAGCTGTCAGAACTCAGTCAAATTTATCAGGCCTGCCGATATACCAAAAAACACCTCAAAGAATGGCTCAAGCCGGTTCATTTAGAGACGCCGGCTTACCTATCGAACTCCACCGCTTGGATGCAAGCTCAGCCCAAAGGCATTGTGGGCATCATGAGCCCCTGGAACTACCCTATCTTGTTGGCGCTCGGCCCTGCCATTGCTGCATTCGCTGCTGGTAATCGCGTTTGGCTCAAGCCATCGGAGCGCAGCAGCCGTACCTCCGGTTTTTTGGCGACCCTGATTCAGGAGTATTTTCATTTCACTGAATTCAGCGTAACTACGGGCGATGCCAATACCGCAGCGGATTTTGCCGCCCTGCCCTTCGATCACCTGTTCTTTAGTGGCAGCACTGCCGTCGGCAAGAAGGTCATGCGCGCTGCTGCTGACAATTTGGTGCCAGTCACTTTAGAGCTGGGTGGTAAATCTCCTGCCCTAGTCGATGCTTCCGCCAATTTACGGGACGCAGCGAGCAGCATTGTCTATGGCAAATTACTCAATAGTGGGCAAACGTGCATTGCACCCGACTATGTTTTGGTCGGAGAGCAACAACACGATGCGCTTCTCGCTGAACTCATGAAGGCTGCGCAACATCAATTTTCCAAACCCGAAATGCTAACGGGCCCCATTGATCCCGAGCAAACTGCGCGCTGGCACTTTTTAGTCGAAGACGCCATCGCCCATGGCGCAACCGCCACGTTATTACTAAAACCGAGTACTGAGTCAGGGCGGGTTTTTGAGCCCGTGGCACTGAGCAATGTTTCTCCTGAATCCGCGGTGATGCAGGAAGAAATTTTCGGCCCCATTCTGCCGATCATCACAGTGAGTGATGGCGCAGCGAGTACAACAGCGATGATCGATTTTATCAACAAGGGAAGTTCACCTACGCCATTGGCGCTGTACTGGTTTGGAAAAAATAAGGTGAATCTAAATCGCGTGATTGCCGATACGCGCTCCGGCGGCATCACCGTCAATGACGTGCTATTGCATGCCGCATGCGATAGCATCCCCTTTGGCGGCATTGGATCTAGCGGCATGGGCTCTTACCACGGCAAAGCGGGATTCGATGCCTTCAGCCACCTCAAGCCAGTGCTTCAGGTGCGCGGCCTATTTGGACTGAGCTGGTTGCGCGGTACCAGTGCAGTCCATCCGCCTTACGGAAAAAAAGTAGTGCGCCTATTAAAGCAACTCAAGTAGTAAGCGCAGACTAAAGGTAATAAAGAGCACTCCAGTTGCCAGCCACAGACTGGCTGCAATCCGGGGGTGCGCCTTGATCCAGCCTAAGCAATGCTGTCCCGCTGTAATCAGAGTAGCCAAATACGCCATGCTGATCAATTGGGTCACGACTGCAAGATAGAAAAAACCCAGTGCCGGCCGAGCAAAATCGGGGTCAACGAATTGCGAAAAAAAAGAAATGAAAAAGAAAATAGCCTTGGGGTTGGTCAGTGACAGTAGCAATGCTGCCAAAAAAGGATGAAGGCGCATGATTGCGTCCGCTTGTGACAGGCTAGATGCATTGGCAGTCGGTCCTTTGGTCTGCAAACGGGCTAAGCCGACTCGGATAATGCCAAGACCCAACCACGCTAAATACCCTGCGCCCAGAAGGCGCAGTGCGCCGTAGATTAGCGGCGATGATCCGAGTACGGTTGCTGCGCCGAGGGCAACGCTGAGCATGATGATGGCATCGCCCACCACAATCCCAGCCGATGCCCAAATGCCTCTACGCCAACCTTGCTCTGCGGATAAGGCTAAAACATAGAGCGAATTCGGTCCTGGCAGCAAAACAATGAGGATTGCCCCCATGAGATAACTGGGAAAGTGAATGATGCCGAAGTCTGACCAATGCGGTAAAAAGCCCATGAAACGATAATAATCAGATTAAACACCCTAGGGATTGCCCTTAGATTAGAACCATGCCATAATGGAGGGCTTTTTGAAACATCGTCCCCAGCAATATACATATTCAGCGAATCAGTTTAGTAGCAATAAACACACCGCTGCCGCTTGTCTGATGGTCGATGCCCTAGACCATCGCGCCCTTTAAAACACTGAGGCGCACAACCGGAGACATCCCCGTTGGGGATGTGATTTGCATGACTTTTTTAAATGAAAACCACACTGAGTCGACTGACTCGCATACCGATGTTCCTGCAGGCGAAAAAGTAACGGTATCCGTCGTTACATCTAGCGCGAATGGATTTGCATCATTTGGCTTAGCAGCCCCACTTTTACAAAACGTCGCTGAATTGGGTTTTACCCAAGCCACACCAGTGCAAGCTCAGGTTATTCCTGCGGCCTTGGTTGGCGGCGATCTCTTGGTCAGCAGCCAAACGGGTAGCGGCAAAACCGCTGCCTTTTTACTGCCTTTGCTCAATCAATTGCTTGCTAGCAATCCCAGCAACTCGCCTGTTCCTGGCCGTGCACAACCCAAGGTATTGGTGTTGTGTCCTACCCGTGAACTGGCACAACAAGTCGCTGCCGATGCGATTAACCTAGCCCGTGGCCTTAAAGGCATTCGGATTGCAACCGTGATGGGTGGCATGCCCTATGGCAAACAAATCCAAGCACTCAAAGGTGCTTTGTTAGTGGTTGCAACACCAGGTCGCTTATTGGACCTGAGTGACAGCCGTGCGATTCGCCTGGATGACGTCAAGCAACTCGTGATTGATGAAGCCGACCGCATGTTAGACATGGGTTTTGCAGATGACCTCGAGGCTATTGATGAGCGCTGCAAGCAACGTAGTCAAACCTTGATGTTCTCTGCCACCTTTGCACCCAAAGTGATGTCCTTAGCAACCCAATTGACCAATGATGCGAAACGCATTGAACTTGCGCAAGCAGGCGATGTGCATTCCAACATTGAGCAAAAATTGCATTGGGCCGATAACATGGCCCACAAGCACCGCCTGTTAGAGCATCTCTTAACCGATCCTACTGTCGACCAAGCAGTGGTATTTGCCAGCACCCAAGTGGAAAGTGAAAAGATTGCGGATGCCTTGCGTGCCAATGGCTACGAAGCAACTGCGCTGCACGGCGCAATGCCACAAGCCGTGCGCATGCGTCGCCTCGAATCCCTGCGCAAAGGCCACACCAAGATTTTGGTTGCCACTGACGTTGCTGCGCGCGGCATTGATGTGCCCCGCATCAGTCACGTGATTAATTTTGGTTTACCCATGAAGCCAGAAGATTACACACACCGCATTGGTCGTACTGGTCGTGCTGGTCGCAATGGCATTGCAATCACCTTAGTTGAGCATCGCGATCGCGCCAAGATTCGCAATATCGAACGCTTTACGCAGCAAGACATCGTTGCTTCCGTGATCCCTGGTCTTGAGCCACAAGCCAAGCCTAGCTTCGGTGGTGGTGGTGGACGTCCTGGTAGCCGCTCTGGTGGTCGCCCTGGCGCACGTTCCGACGCGCGTCCTGGTAATCGTTCGGGTGGCCGTTTTGAGTCACGCTCGGGTGGTAGCCATTTTGAGTCGCGCAGTGGTGGCGATTCCCGCCCAGCACCCCGCTTCGATGCAAAACCAGCGGGTGGCTACTCTGGCGATTCGCGCCCAACTGGTCGCTTTGATTCAAAGCCAGCGGGCTTTTCTGCAGACGCCCGTCCAGCCAATCGCTTTGACTCCAAGCCATCGGGTGCACGCTCAGGCGATTCACGCCCTACTGGTCGATTTGATTCCAAACCAGCAGGTGCTCGCTCTGGCGATTCCCGCCCAACCGGCCCACGCTTTGGTAAACCAAAAGCAGCAGGAAGCCAACGGAGAACCTTCGGCGGTAACTAAGCATGCTCCACCGCAATCGCCTCCGTTCTGTTTGGAATCGAGTCGGTTCCGGTGGACTTCACCTTGCCCCGCGGCAGTGGCAAGCGTGGCTTGGTGACACCGGTTCTTTAACCCGTAAACTCGAAGCAGCGTTTGAAAGTCGCATCGAAGTGGTGGTGCTGGCAGACTGTCTTCAAACCATCCATAGCGACGAAAGTCGCTTTTTTCATGGGCGCACTACACGCTGTCGCGTTCGAGAAGTTCTCTTACTCATCAACCAAGAGCCCGTCGTCATCGCCCGCAGTATCATCCCCATACTCACCGCAAGTGGTAGCAATCATGCCATCCTGAAGTTAGGAAAAAAGCCGCTGGGTGCTGTTTTGTTTCAGGGCCATAACCGCAATCGCAATCGGCTCAAAGCCCATCGTGACATTACGCAATTGGATCGTCGCCACCCTTTGTGGAAAAAATGCCAGCGTCGTTACCCTGAGATGCCGACCGGCTCATGGGCAAGAAGAACCCTCTATCACTTAAAGGGGCATCCCTTGTTGGTTAATGAGGTTTTTTTGACGCTACCTCCAACCAAGTTACTGCAGCCTTAACTAGAGCAGCATCACCCGAGTGGCATTCCACTACCGCCTTAAAACCAAGCTCTTTTGCACTACGGGCAATGTTGTGATGTGGGCATAGTGCGCTGGCGCTAGCTAAATAATCTTGGCGGCCTTGCTGCTTTAAAACGGTGCCTAAATGCCGCACCGCCTCAGACGAGGTGAGGATCCAAAGGACGTCATCGGTATTCGCATGAAGGACCTTCTCCCACTGTGGACTAGACTCACTCAGAGGTATCCGCGAGTACACCGCAATCGCCTCAACCTGTGCGCGGGCCGACTGCATTTGATCGGCCAACCACTCGCGACCACCATCCCCCCGAAATACCAGTACCCGTCGACCTGCCCAGCTCGGAAAGCGGTTTTGAATTGCATCCCACAGGCCTTCGGAATCCCACTGCGCGGGATTGCTTGGCATCCAAATGGGAGTGGGTAGATTGGCTTCTGCGCCGATGCCGTGGCGCTCGAGGGCATGGTAACTGCTTTGACCCACCACCCCAATCGGAATCCGGCGCTGTGCGATCGACTGCCAATCGTCGCCCAACAATCGCATGGTGCACTCGATGGCATTGGGACTCACAAACACCGCTAAGTCGGCAGTCTGCATTGCCGTTCGTATTGCTACGGCCACCTTCGGATCTGATTTTGGAACAATCGTTAAGAGCGGCAGAGCAAGGATCTGCGGGGTTTGCCAATCCTGCCCAGTCCGCATGGCCGCTATGTTTTCTATTGCGGCTTGGAGCGCCTCTATTAAGGCGCTTGCTTGACCACTTGGCCGAGTGACAACCAGCGCAGTGGATTTCATGGTGATTACGGCAGTAAAGCGCTCGCGCCTTGGGACAGCAGGTCCTGCGCGACAGTGAGTCCTAGGGCTTCTGCATCGGCAACGGTCTTGATCTCGGCAGTAGAACTGGCCAAACAAATCTGCGTGCCATCTACGCTCGCCACAAAGGAGCGAATCCCCAATTGAGGACCATTCCACTCGCCGTGGGCAGCCAGCGGCACTTCGCAGGAACCACCCAACTGCCGCGATACCATCCGCTCTGCCGAAACGGCAAGCAAGGTAGGTAGGTCATTGAGTGGCGCGAGCCATGCATGCATATCCGCGCGATTACTGAGGGTTTCAATACCGAGGGCGCCTTGACCTGCCGCCGGTGTGTAGGGATCGAGCGGTAAGAAGGCTTTAATGCGACTGGCCAATCCAAGGCGCTTTAAGCCAGCAGCGGCCAAAATAATGGCATGGTATTCGCCGCGATCTAATTTGCCCATCCGGGTATCTAAGTTGCCGCGCAAGGGTTGAATCTGTAGGTGAGGGAAATGCTTGCGCAGGATAGCCTCACGGCGCAGGCTGGATGTACCGACAACTGCACCCTGTGGCAGCTCATCCAGTGAAGCAAAATTGTTAGAGACAAAGGCGTCGCGTGCATCTTCACGGCTCATGACGCAAGTTAAGGCAAAGCCGTCCGGCATGATCATCGGCACGTCTTTTAAGGAGTGGACAGCCAAATCGGCGCGGCCATCGGCCAAAGCCGCTTCCAATTCCTTCACAAATAATCCTTTGCCACCCACTTTAGATAGGGTGCGATCGAGTATTTGGTCGCCGCGGGTGGTCATTCCTAAAATCTCGACCTGGCAGTCGGGATACAGGGCTTTTAGGCAATCCCGCAGATGCTCGGCCTGCCACATGGCTAGGCGGCTTTCTCGGGAGGCAATCACTAAACGCGCTGGGGCGAGGGGGAAAGGGGCAGAATTCGAGTGTTGGGACATAACATTTAAAATAGAGATGACTGACACCAATATACTGCCTTTATGAGCTCCTCTAAAAATTCCCTGGCCAATAAGGCCCAAGCTTGGTCGGCGCGCTTTGCCGAGCCGGTCGACGAACTGGTCCAGCGTTATACGGCCTCCATTGGGTTTGACCACCGCTTTGCCTTGGTCGATATCGAGGGTTCATTGGCCCACGCCGAAATGCTGGCGAAGCAAAAAATCATCAGTGCCACCGATTTAGCGGACATTCAAAAAGGAATGGCGCAAATCAAAGGGGAAATCGAAGCTGGGCAGTTTGAATGGCAGCTAGCACTCGAAGATGTTCACCTCAATATCGAAGCACGCCTGACCGCTTTAATTGGCGATGCAGGCAAGCGCCTGCACACGGGCCGCTCACGCAACGACCAAGTAGCCACCGACTTGCGTTTATGGCTGCGTAGCAACATCGATGAGATCCAAACTTCCTTAACTGTATTGCGTACTTCCTTGCTAAATTTAGCAGAGACGCATGCGGCTACCATCATGCCGGGTCACACCCATTTGCAAGTGGCTCAGCCAATCACTTTTGGTCATCACCTCATGGCCTATTTTGAAATGTTTAGTCGCGATGCCAGCCGCCTAGCCGATTGCCGCAAGCGCATGAATCGCCTGCCGCTCGGCGCTGCTGCCTTGGCTGGAACCAGCTACCCGATTGACCGGGAGTGGGTAGCGCAGAAGCTGGGCTTTGATGGCATCTGCACCAATTCCCTGGATGCCGTATCGGATCGGGATTTTGCGATTGAATTTTGTGCCTTTTCAGCGACGCTGATGATGCACATCTCGCGCTTATCGGAAGAACTAATCTTGTGGCTCAGCCCACGCTTTGGTTTTATTGATTTGCCGGACCGTTTCTGTACGGGCAGCTCGATCATGCCGCAAAAGAAAAACCCCGACGTACCCGAACTTGCCCGTGGCAAAACCGGGCGTGTGTATGGCGATTTGATTGCCTTGCTAACCCTCATGAAAAGCCAACCCCTGGCCTACAACAAAGACAATCAAGAAGACAAAGAACCTTTATTCGATGCGGTCGATACCGTCCAAGATACCTTACGTATTTTTGCCGACATGATTCCGCACATCGCGGTACAAAAAGCAGTGATGCAGGCAGCGGCCGAAGAGGGTTTTGCTACCGCCACTGACTTAGCCGACTACTTGGTTAAAAAAGGTTTGGCGTTTCGGGATGCGCATGAGGCGGTAGCCCATGCCGTCAAAGCCTGCGTTGGCCGCAAATGCGCCCTAACTGACCTCAGCCTATCGGAGCTGCGCTTTGCCTGCGGTCTGGACGCAAGACCAGATCTCATCAGCGAGGATGTATTTCCCTTATTGACCGTCACCGGATCGGTACAGTCGCGTCAGCACGCTGGCGGTACTGCACCAGAGCAAGTCTTGGCGGCTGTTCAGCGCGGCCGCGCCGAACTCAAGCTCTAGCCATCCCCCTTCTTTAGGAGCAGTGATGGCTTTCTGGCAGTGCCTAAGAAGCCGACCCTTGCGGCCTTCTTCTTATTTTTCTGAGCGCACGCAATCGACATAGTATTCGCTACGTCCATCCACCTCGGTTTTTACTAAACCATGAATATCGGTCTCAAATCCAGGAAACTGCGCATTAAAGTCGCGGGCAAAGTACAGATAGTCGACGATGCGTTTATTGAAACGCTCCCCTGGAATGAGTAAGGGAATGCCGGGTGGATACGGCGTCACCAGCATGGCAGTAACGCGTCCTTCGAGTTGATCCAATGGCACGCGATCGACTTTCTTGTGGGCCATTTGCGCCCAGGCATCCGACGGCATCATCGCCGGTACCATATCGGAGGTATACATCTCCGTCGTCATGCGCGCCACATCGCGGCCTTTGTAGAAGGCATGAATTTGCTGGCAAATGTCATTGAGGCCAACTCGCTCATACCGAGGGTGCTTTGCCACAAACTCCGGCAACACTTTCCAGAGCGGTGCATTTTTATCAAAGTGGTCTTTAAATTGCTGCAACTCCGTAACCAAGGTATTCCAACGGCCCTTGGTAATGCCAATGGTGAACATGATGAAGAAGGAATACAGTCCGCATTTTTCAACAATAATGCCGTGCTCGGCCAAATACTTGGTGACGATGCTCGCTGGTATGCCGGTTGCGCCAAAGCTACCTTCAATATCGAGACCAGGGGTAACGATGGTTGCCTTGATGGGGTCTAGCATATTGAAGTCATCGGCTAACTTGCCAAAGTCATGCCAGCTCGCATTGGGCTCTAAAACCCAGTCACTGCGCTCACCAATACCATCTTCGGCCAAATGATCTGGGCCCCAGACCTTAAACCACCAGTCGGTACCAAACTGTTCATCGACCTCGCGCATGGCTCTTCGGAAATCCATCGCCTCGGCAATCGACTCTTCAACCAAGGTGGTTCCACCCGGGGCCTCCATCATCGCCGCCGATACGTCACAAGACGCAATGATGGCGTACTGTGGGCTAGTGGAGGTATGCATCAAATACGCCTCATTAAAGCAATCACGATCCAGTTTGTGCTCTTCCGCATCTTGCACCAAGACTTGCGATGCTTGCGATAAGCCGGCCAACAGTTTGTGGGTGGACTGGGTTGCGAACATCAAGCTTTTCTTAGTGCGCTTGCGGTCAGCGCCAATCGCATGCATGTCTTTATAAAACGGGTGGAAGGCTGCATGCGGCAACCATGCCTCATCAAAATGCAAGGAATCCACCCTGCCGTCGAGCATTTCTTTAATCATTTCGACGTTGTAGATGATGCCGTCGTAGGTACTTTGCGTCAGCGTCATCACGCGGGGTATCGCGTTTTTATCTTGAATGAATGGATTAGCATCGATTTTCTTTTTGATATTGGCCCATTCGAATTCTTCTTTTGGAATGGGGCCAATGATGCCCAAGTGATTGCGCGTTGGCATCAGGAAAATCGGAATCGCTCCCATCATGGTGATGGAATGAATTACTGATTTATGGCAATTGCGGTCCACCAAAACAATGTCGCCTGGGGCGACTGTCGAGTGCCAAACAATCTTATTGGATGTAGACGTGCCATTGGTGACGAAAAACAAGTGATCGGCATTGAAAATTCGTGCGGCATTGCGCTCACTGGCCAGTACTGGGCCAGTGTGATCGAGCAACTGACCTAATTCTTCAACCGCATTACAGACGTCGGCGCGCAGCATATTCTCACCAAAGAATTGATGGAACATTCGGCCAACGGGGCTTTTGAGGAAAGCAACGCCGCCTGAGTGGCCAGGGCAATGCCATGAATACGAACCTTCAGAAGCGTAATGCGTCAGGGCGCGAAAGAAGGGGGGCGCTAATGAGTCGAGGTAAACCTTCGCTTCACGAATAATGTGGCGCGCCACAAACTCCGGCGTGTCTTCATTCATATGAATGAAGCCGTGCAACTCGCGCAAAATATCATTGGGCATATGACGTGAGGTACGGGTCTCGCCATATAAGAAAATCGGAATGTCTTCATTGCGCTTACGTACTTCGACAACAAAAGCACGGAGGTTATTCAAAGCGGGCAAGTCATTGTCTTCGGTATCGCTAATGAATTCTTCATCGTCAATCGATAAAACAAAACAGGAGGCGCGCGAGGCTTGCTGTGCGAACGACGTTAAGTCGCCATAGCTAGTCAGACCAATGACTTCGATGCCCTCGCCCTCGATGGCTAAAGCCAGGTCACGGATGCCGGAACCTGAAATATTTTCAGAGCGAAAATCCTCATCAATAATGATGATTGGGAAACGAAATTTCATGTGTGCCTTTGGAAAATTGCCAGATGCAATTAGGTCTTGGGTAGCGTAACGCCCTGCTGCCCTTGGTACTTGCCGCCGCGGTCCTTGTACGAGGTACCGCAAACTTCATCGCTTTCAAAAAAGAGGACTTGAGCACACCCCTCGCCTGCATAGATTTTTGCTGGCAATGGCGTAGTGTTTGAGAACTCGAGGGTGACATACCCTTCCCACTCCGGCTCAAATGGCGTGACGTTCACAATAATGCCGCAACGTGCATAGGTGCTCTTGCCAACGCAGATCGTCAGAACACTGCGTGGGATCTTGAAGTATTCCACCGTGCGCGCCAATGCAAAGGAATTGGGCGGAATAATGCAGACATCCCCCTGAAAATCCACAAAGGATTTTTCATCGAAATGCTTCGGGTCCACAATCGTGCTGTTGATGTTGGTGAAGATCTTGAATTCGTTTGCACAGCGAATGTCATAACCGTAGCTCGAGGTACCGTAGCTCACGATTTTTTGTCCAGTGGCGTCTTGGCGGATTTGGCCAGGCTCAAACGGGCTGATCATGCCCTCTTGAGCCATACGGCGTATCCAGTGGTCGGATTTAATAGTCATGGCGGAATTGTAAAACCAACCCGCCTTGGATGACCACCTATTTACTGCTTGGGCGGACTAAAAACAACCCGCTCTGGGGCGTTGTAAATCTCAAAATGGGTTCCAGAGCAGCGCGACAGAAGTGTCAGGCGGGTCTTTCGGGCGAGCTCAAGGCCCATCTGGGTTACGCCTGAACGCGTTAACAAAAAGGGGATGCCCATCTGCGCGCCCTTAATGACCATCTCCGAGGTTAAGCGCCCGGTCGTAAAAAACACCAAATCCCGACCCGCCTTATCCGCCAGCCACATGAGCCCAGAAATCGAGTCCACTGCATTGTGGCGACCCACATCCTCAATAAAGTGAAGCAATTCAACCTGATCGGCACCCTTACGCTCAAATACCGCACAGGCATGGACAGAGCCTGATTTTTTATAAATGGTGTCGTGTAGGCGAATTTGGTCGATGAGGTCCACAACAGCTGCCTGATTGAGGGTGGGGCCATCCGCCAAGCGGATCTGCTCCATTTCCTCGATGAGGCCGCCAAACATCGTGCCTTGGCCACAACCGGTAGTCACAATGCGTTTGCTGGTCATTTGATCGATATCGACGGTACTGCGCCGGGTCTTAACCGCCGCAGAATCGGTTTCCCAATCGACCTGAATGCTTTCGATGTCGTCTGGTGACTCCACCAAGCGCTGGTTACGCAAATAACCCAGTACCAGGGCCTCAGGGGCGCTGCCCAAGGTCATGAGGGTGACGAGCTCACGCTTATCCAAATAAATCGTGAGCGAGCGCTCTCCCGGTACATGGACGGTTTTATGGCGTCCAGCCTCATCAATAATCTGGACCTCATGGATGAGGGGCACAGAAGCATTGGACATCGCAATTCGGGGATTTACTGCCATACACGCGTTCCTTGATTCATTCTGAGTATTTTAAATGCGAGCCTTACTTTAACCGCAGTCTAAAATCCATGCACTACCAGCATAATTCACTTCAGAAGCCCAATTTTGCCTTTTTATCAAAACCGTACCCCGTCCACAGCATGAGTCGTTCACCACGCCGCCTTTTAGTTACCTCTGCCCTGCCGTATGCCAATGGGCAGATTCACATCGGCCATTTGGTGGAATACATTCAGACTGATATTTGGGTTCGCTATCAACGGATGCAGGGTCATGAAGTGCATTACATGGGGGCAGACGATACCCATGGCACCCCCATCATGCTGCGCGCAGAGAAAGAGGGGCTGACCCCCAAAGAGCTAATCGCCAAAGTCTGGCAAGAACATAAGCGCGACTTTGATGCCTTTCTGATTTCTTTTGATCACTACTACACCACCGATAGCCCTGAAAATGAAAAGCTAGCCAGGGATATTTACATTAAGCTTCGCGACGCGGGCCTGATTGAAAAGCGCGCCATCGAGCAGGCTTACGATCCCGTAAAAGAAATGTTCCTGCCGGATCGCTTTATTAAGGGTAAGTGCCCTAAATGCAAAGCGCCCGATCAGTACGGTGACTCCTGTGAAAAATGCGGCGCCACCTACGCGCCTACCGATTTAATTGACCCCTTCTCGGTCGTCAGCGGCGCAACACCGACTCGTAAAGTGTCGGATCACTATTTCTTCAAGTTATCCGATCCTCGCTGCGAAACTTTTTTACGCGACTGGACCCAGGTTCGCACACCGCTGCAACCAGAGGCCCGCAACAAAATGAAAGAGTGGGTTGGGCAAGCTGGTGAAAGTAAATTAAGCGATTGGGATATTTCGCGCGATGCCCCGTACTTTGGCTTTGAAATCCCCGATGCCCCTGGCAAGTATTTTTATGTCTGGCTCGATGCACCCATTGGCTATTACGCCAGCTTCTTAAAGTACTGCACCGACAAAGGTCTGAATTTTGATGAGTGGGTTAAGCCAGACAGCGCTACCGAGCAGTACCACTTTATTGGCAAAGACATTTTGTATTTCCACACCTTGTTTTGGCCTGCTACCCTGCATTTCGCCGGCTACCGCACCCCAACCAACGTATTCGCACACGGCTTTCTGACGGTCGATGGCGAAAAGATGAGCAAGTCACGTGGCACTTTGATCTCAGCCAACAGCGTCATTGAGTCGGGCTTTAACCCTGAATGGTTCCGCTACTATTTTGCAACCAAATTAAACGACAGCATGGAAGACCTTGACCTCAATCTGAGCGACTTCGTTGCCCGCGTGAACAGCGACTTGATTGGCAAGTACATTAATATTGCGAGCCGCAGCGCCGGCTTTTTAGTGAAGCGCTTTGGCGGTGTGGTCGTAGACGATGCCATGCAACATCCCTTGTTGATCTCGATTCGGTCGGCCAATACAAAAATAGCTGAATTGTATGAAGGCCGCGAGTATGCAAAAGCGGTTCGCACCATTATGGAATTGGCAGATCAAGTCAATGCCTTTGTCGATGAAAATAAACCGTGGGACATTGCCAAAGATCCTCTACGCACAGCCGATCTTCAGGCGATATGCAGCGTGACATTGGAAGCATTCCGGTGCTTAAGCTTGTACCTCAAACCCGTGTTGCCGCAGGTTGCTGCCGGTGTTGAGCGCTTTTTATGTATAGCGCCGATGGCTTGGAGCGACATCAATACGCCCCTCTCTAGTCAACAACCGATTGCAACCTATACCCATCTCATGAGCCGCGTTGAGCCGGCTCAGATTGACCTCCTATTAGCAGCCAATAGCTAAAAACGGGATACCGACACAAATCTGACTTAGGCCATGCAAAATCGTTAATAATGAGGGTTGCCCAGTTCCATGGGATTTTATAAGTTATTGAATTAATTGAGAATTAAGTATTGATATGCGTAAATACCAGTCTGACGTCACCGTATTTCTTGAAAAACTCAAAGCGGCTAAACCCACCTTGGAGCAAGACCAACAAGCTGGGCGCGCCCTCCTTTGGGACAAAGAGCCAATTAGCATTGATGAGCAGCGCCGCTTAAATGCGGCCAAAGTCAAACAACGGGCCTACGTTTATTCCAATGAATGACCCGCTGGTTCAGCCTGTCGCTAACTTACTCGACAGCACGCCTTCCGTTACCGATGGTATGTCGGAGGCTTTTGCCAAACTCTATGGTGAGCCCCTTTTTAAGCTCCCAACCGACCTGTACATTCCGCCTGATGCGCTCGAGGTTTTTCTAGAAGCCTTCGAAGGCCCACTCGATTTACTGCTCTACCTGATTCGTAAACAGAACTTCAATGTGCTGGATATTCCGATGGCACAAGTTACGTCCCAGTATTTGACCTACGTTGATCAAATCCGCCATACCAATTTGGAATTGGCTGCAGAGTATCTGCTGATGGCCGCGATGCTGATTGAAATCAAATCGCGCATGCTCTTGCCGATGAAAAAAGCCGATAGTGAAGAAGAGGTGGATGATCCGCGCGCAGAGTTGGTTCGTCGATTACTTGAATACGAACGCATGAAGTTAGCGGCGCAAGAGTTAGACCAGATTCCCCAGCAAGGGCGTGACTTCCAAATCGCCCATGGCTACGTTGATACAACCGTAGCAGTCACTTGGCCTGAGGTCAACTTAGAAGACTTGCAAATGGCGTGGCGTGATGTGCTGCACCGCGCAAAGTTAAATCAGCACCACACCATCACCCGTGAAACCCTGTCGGTGCGTGATTTTATGACGCGCATTTTGCGTCGTCTGCAAAGCACGCGCTTTGTCGAGTTCAGTGAATTATTTGAAGACGCGATTGCCTCCGGCAATGGCGTACCCGTGGTGATTGTGAATTTCATTGCCATGCTCGAGTTGTCTAGGGAAGCCTTGGTCGAGATTACCCAAGCAGAGCCCTATGCGCCCATTTACGTGCGTCTAGCCTATACCCCCAGCGCATGAAAATAATTAGTGATATCAATGAGTTGCGTGATCACCTGCGGGGCCAAAATCGCGCCTCGTTTGTGCCCACCATGGGCAATCTACACGAAGGTCATTTATCTTTAATGCGCTTGGCGCGCCAACATGGCGATCCAGTCGTAGCCAGTATTTTTGTCAACCGCTTGCAATTTGGTCCTAACGAAGACTTTGATAGCTACCCCCGGACCATGCAGGCTGACATCGACAAACTGGAAAAAGAAGGGGTCTATATTTTATTTGCCCCCACTGAAAAAGACCTCTACCCCCAACCCCAAGAATACCGCGTAGATCCACCCCAGCAACTCGGCGATATTCTCGAGGGTGAGTTCAGGCCTGGCTTTTTTAAGGGTGTCTGCACGGTTGTTTTAAAACTCTTTTCCTGTGTTCAGCCCCGGGTTGCTGTCTTCGGAAAAAAAGATTATCAGCAGTTGATGATCGTGCGTCAGATGGCCAGCCAATTTGCTTTACCAGTTGAGATCGTTCCCGCCGAAACCATTCGTGCTGAAGATGGATTAGCCCTGTCCTCGCGCAACATTTATCTTTCTACAGAAGAGCGAGCCGAAGCGCCGGCACTGCAGCGCCAGTTAAGCGTAATGCGAGAGCAAGTGCTTGGCTTAAAGGAAAAGACGCTAAGTTCACTAATGGATATCGAAGCGAAGGCTTTGACGCAAATGCAGGCTCGCGGCTGGAAGCCCGACTACATGGCCATTCGCCAGCAGCGCGATCTAGCCAAACCAACGCAAGCCGATTTAGACGCAGGTCAGCCACTGGTAATTGTGACCGCCGCCAAGCTCGGCAAAACCCGTCTGATTGATAACCTCGAAATCTAAGCCCAATACTCCGGGCCTATTCAACTTTTTCTAGGCATCAAAAAATTGATCTGCCGCTAAGCCAAGGCTTTTAGCCAGCTCAGCACCGCTCACCTTGCCAGCAGGTCCTTTGGCTTTTAACACCTCGATCTGTCCGCCGTGGCAGGTCACAAAGAAGGATTCGGAGCCGATTGCTGTGATTTGACCAGGCTTGCCTTTGACGGCGCCATAGGTTGCAGCAATGTGCTTTTTGACATCGTAAATCTGAACCTTCTGTCCGCCCACCATGGCCCAAGCACCGGGCGCTGGATTGCAGGCCCGAATCAAGTTATGGATCTGCGTAATGTGGCTTGACCAATGGATGCGCGCGGCCGCTTGATCGAACCAACCTTCGTAATTGGCTAGCGTCTCATCTTGCACTATCTCCTGGTGCTTACCTGCCGCAACCAGATCAGCAGCCTCAAGCAAGGCTTGCACCCCGAGTGGGAACAAATGATCAAAGTAAACCGAACCTAAGGTGTCATTTGCGCCAATCGCTACTTCTTTTTGCAAAATCACTTCACCTTCATCTAGACCATCGGATGGCCGAAAAATGGTCAGACCTGTCTTGGTCTCACCCAGGGCAATGGCCCAGTTAATGGCACTGGGGCCGCGGTACTTCGGCAGCAGTGAGGGATGGTATTGAATCGTACCCAAGCGTGGTATCTTGGCGAAATCCTGTGGCACAAATTGCAGGACATAGGCCATCACACAGATATCTGCCCCGCTATTGCGCATGGCATCGGCCGCCTCGGGGCTTTTGAGCGAAGCAAATTGCAAGGGCACAAGGCCTTTGGCAAGGGTCGCCTCTTTCAGAATCTCAGGCTTGGTGGCTTTGGGATTATCGGGCGGACAAAACACTGCAACAATCTCATCGCCGCGCTCTAAAAAAGCCTCTAGCGCCGCCTTACCAAAGTCCTGGCTACCAATCAGCGCAACTTTCATTTAGATGACTTTCCGGTGGCGTAAATCAATCAAGTCGTCGATATTAAATCCCAACTCTTGCAGGATTTCATCGGTGTGTTCGCCCAGCAGTGGCGAGCGCGTAACTTCGGTTTCGCTATCGGATAACTTGATAGGATTGCCCACTGTCAGATACTTTCCACGAACTGGATGATCTACCTCGACAATCGTACCGGTAGCGCGCAATGCTGGCTCTTCGGCGATTTCTTTCATCGACAGAATCGGGCCGCATGGCACGTCGTATTTATTCAATATGTCCATTACCTCAAACTTGGTTTTGGTCATGGTCCATTTTTCAATCTCGCCAAAGATGTGCATGAGTCTCGGTAAGCGTGCCATGGGTGATGAAAAGTCGTGATCGGTAATCCACTCTTCTTTGCCAATCACCTTGCAAATGGCTTCCCATACGGCCGCCTGAACGACAACATAAATATAAGAATTAGGATCGGTTTCCCAGCCTTTGCATTTCAGAATCCAGCCGGGCTGTCCACCGCCAGACGCATTGCCGGCGCGGGGTACTGCCTCACCGAAATGGCCATTAGGGTACTGCGGATATTCTTGCATCGTGCCATTGCGATCAAGGCGTTGCTGATCGCGCAGCTTTACACGGCACAAATTGAGTACCGCATCTTGCATCGCTGCTTGTACTCGCTGACCCCGACCCGAGTGGGTGCGATGATACAAGGCAGTCACGATGCCCAAGGCCAAATGCAAACCCGTTCCGCTGTCGCCAATCTGCGCGCCGGTTACCATCGGTGGGCCGTCATCAAAACCAGTGGTTGATGCCGAGCCTCCAGCACACTGCGCTACGTTTTCATATACCTTGCAATCTTCATAGGGGCCAGGACCAAAGCCCTTGATCGATGCCATGATCATGCGTGGGTTGAGATGCTGAATGTGCTCCCAGGTAAAACCCATGCGATCTAGCGCGCCAGGTGCAAAGTTCTCAACCAAGACATCACATTCTTTAATCAAACGCTCGAGGATATCTTTACCCTCTGGTGTTTTAGTATTAACTGTAATCGAGCGTTTATTGTGGTTCAGCATCGTGAAATACAAGCTATCGGCATCGGGTATGTCGCGCAGCTGACCACGGGTGGCATCGCCCTCACCGGAGCGCTCTACTTTAATGACGTCGGCGCCAAACCAAGCTAATAATTGGGTACAGGTTGGCCCTGATTGAACGTGCGTGAAATCGAGGATTTTCACCCCTTCAAGTGCTTTTGCCATGACAGTAGTCCTAATAAGTATTGAAATTTTTTAAATTATTCAAATTCTACCAGTCGGCGCAAGTTGATTTACCGCCTTTTAGGCGCTTAGGCTAAGTGGATTACCCCCTTTTAAGCGCTATTTTGCTGCCTTTGGATCGCCGGCGTTCTCAAGCTCTGATAGTCGATTTCGTAATGCGCGATCCGCATGAAAGCGCTCGGTTTCATCCCGAATCGTAGCCGCCACCCCAGTAGCACGATGTGCCTCATCAAAAAGCATGGTTACAGTAAAGGCAATCGAGAGGGTTCTGCCGTCCTTGTGGAGCGCCGGTACTTTTAAAAGCTGCGTACCGTAGCGGGTTGTACCCGTTTCCATGGATTTCTCATACCCCTCCCAATGGCGGTGGCGAAATCGATCTGGCGTAATGAGATCTAACCGTTTGCCTAAAGCCTCCGCTTCGGTGTATCCAAAAATACGTTCTGCCGCTTTATTCCAAAGGATGATGTCGCCTTGCGCATTCGAAACAACCACTGCATCACCCATGCCGTTCACAAACTGCTTGTAATCGATCGCCTCACTCATAGTGCCCATCCGAATAAAAAAGGCGCTCACTCGGAGCGCCTTAAAGGATCAAACTAATTTATTGTTATTAAACTGCTTTTGCTGCGTGTAGCTTAGCAATATCATCCTTGCCGTAGCCAAGGTCAGCCAACACTTCATCGGTGTGCTCACCCAATACTGGTGATGGCTTTACCTCAACTTCCAAATCAGAGAACTTGATTGGGCTACCAATCGTCAGGTACTTACCGCGTACCTTGTGATCCACTTCCACAATCGAACCGCTTGCACGCAAGTCGGGTGATGCGGCAAGTTCTTTCATCGAAAGTACCGGTGCGCATGGAATATCGAACTTACGCAAGATGTCCACGGCTTCGTACTTGGTCTTGTCTTTGAGCCAGTCTTCAATGGTTGCGAAGATATCAAAGATTTTGTCTTGACGCGCTTCTGCAGTCATATAGGCTGGATCGGTTGCCCACTCTGGACGACCTAGCGCCTCAGTAATTGGCTTCCACGCATGGCCTTGAATCGTGAAATAAATATAGGCATTTGGATCGGTTTCCCAGCCCTTACATTTTAAAACCCAACCTGGCTGACCACCACCACCAGCATTGCCGCCGCGGGGCACTACATCAGAGAATGTGCCATGGGGATACTGTGGATACTCTTCCAAATATCCAACGCGATCTAAGCGCTGTTGGTCGCGCAACTTCACGCGGCACAAGTTCAATACAGCGTCTTGCATCGAGCAAGCGACCTTCTGGCCACGACCAGTCTTCTCACGGTGCATCAGCGCCGTCAAAATACCAATCGCCAAATGCATACCGGTGTTGCTATCGCCCAAAGCGGCAGCAGATACGGTTGGAGGACCATCCCAGAAACCGGTGGTGGAGGCTGCGCCGCCAGCACACTGGGCTACGTTCTCATACACTTTTAAATCTTCGTAAGAGTGGCCATCACTAAAGCCTTTTACCGACGCCATAATCATGCGTGGGTTGAGTTCTGTGATGCGTTCCCATGAGAAACCCATGCGATCCAAGGCGCCTGGGCCAAAGTTCTCGACCATCACATCGGATACTTTAATCAGCTTCTCCAATACTTCCTTGCCTTCTGCTGTCTTGGTATCCAAGGTCAACGAGCGCTTATTGCCGTTGAGCATCGTGAAATACAAAGCATCGACATCAGGTATATCGCGTAATTGGCCGCGGGTTACGTCGCCAGATCCAGGGCGCTCTACTTTGATTACGTCCGCGCCATACCATGCCAACAGCTGGGTACAGGCAGGACCTGCTTGTACGTGTGTGAAATCGATGATGCGGATTCCGTCTAATGGCTTACTCATATTAAATCTCCTTAGGGTTGCGTACGACTTAATTCGTCAATTACTTCTTACTGGCAGTACTTGCTGGGTTGAGATTCGTCAGGCGACCACTTTCGGTCCCTGCCGTTTCATCAATGACAGCATTGATTAGTGCTGGCTTGCCTGCGGCTATTGCCTCAGTCAATGCCTTCTCTAATTCCTGTGGGGTGGTGACGTTGTAACCGATTCCACCAAACGCTTCCATCATCTTGTCATAGCGTGCGTTTTTCACGAATACGGTTGGGGCAACATCAGCGCCGCCGGTTGGGTTTACGTCAGTGCCGCGGTAAACGCCATTGTTATTAAAAATCACGGTGGTGATTGGCAAGTTGTAACGGCAAATGGTCTCAAGTTCCATGCCGCTGAAACCAAACGCGCTATCACCCTCAACTGCGATAACGGGCAAACCGCTGGTAACCGCTGCGCCAATCGAATAGCCCATACCAATACCCATAATGCCCCATGTGCCCGAGTCAAAACGCTTACGCGGTTTATACATATTCACAATCGCACGGCAAAAGTCGAGCGTATTAGCGCCTTCGTTAACGAGGTTGATATCGGGATTTTTCTTCACAACATCGCGAATCACGCGCAATGCGCCATGGAAGTTCATTGGCGCAGCATCTTTGGCAAGTGTTTCTGCCATCTTCGCCATGTTCTTGTCTTTTTTCTCATTGATCGCGTTAATCCATTCAGCGCTTGGCTTAGGAACAGAAGCAATCCCTTTCAAGAGTTCACCAACGCATGAACCAATATCACCAATCAATGGTGCGGCAATTTGTACGTTGCTATCCACTTCGTTTGCCTGAATATCGATTTGAATAAATTTCTTAGGCTCCTTACCCCACGTCTTGCCCTTTCCATGCGCCAATAACCAGTTCAAGCGGGCGCCAATTAATAAGACTGTGTCAGCTTCCGCCAAAACAAATGAGCGAGCCGGGGATGCCGTTTGCGGATGATCGTCTGGTAACAACCCTTTTGCCATCGACATTGGCAAATAAGGGATACCCGATTTTTCAATCAAGGCCTTGATGTCCGCATCGGCTTGTGCATATGCAGCGCCTTTGCCCAATAGAATCAATGGACGCTTTGCGCTCTTGAGTACATCTAATGCGCGCGCTACTGCATCGGCTGCTGGAATCTGACGCGGTACTGGGTCGATTACTTTGAAAATGGATTTCTTGGCATCCGCAACCGACAGAGTCTGTGACAAGAGCTGTGCTGGCAAGTCCAAGTACACGCCGCCTGGACGGCCAGACACCGCAGCACGAATCGCACGTGCAATACCAATACCAATATCTTCTGCGTGATTAATACGATAAGCAGCCTTGGCATATGGCTTGGCTGCATTGAGCTGATCCATTTCTTCGTAATCGCCCTGCTGCAAGTCAACGATCTCGCGCTCACTCGAGCCGCTAATCAGAATCATTGGGAAGCAGTTCACCGTTGCATTGGCTAAGGCAGTTAAACCGTTCAAGAAACCAGGTGCAGAAACGGTCATGCAAATACCAGGCTTTTGCGTCATGTAACCGGCAATGGCTGCAGCATTTCCTGCGTGCTGCTCATGGCGGAAACCAATGAAGCGCATACCCTCAGCCTGAGCCAAACGACACAAATCCGTAATGGGAATACCCACTAAACCATAAATGGTGTCAATGTCATTGGCCTTGAGGGCGTCGATAACGAGATGGAATCCGTCAGTAAGTTCTTGGTTTTGATTGTCGTTTGTCATAAAGTTATATTGGTTAGATTGCTTCACTCCGTTGGCAAGGCAATTTAGCGTGTGTCTTGTATCTCCAGTTAAAAATGCACCTAAACTCAGGGAATTAACAAACTGCATTTAGGTGGATGCATCTTAGGCTTGGGGGTATGGATCGGCATTGACTTGCGTCAATTTCCCTTTAATTCCAATAAAAACAAGGCTTAGAGCCTACTAAAAGCGAACTCAAATCCACAAAAAACTAAACAAATAGGTCTTTGTGCTTTGTTTTTAGGCGGCTTAGGGTCTCGGGCGATAAATTCAAATAGGCTGCGAGCTCTTTTTTGGGCAAAAGCCCAAATAGGCTTTCGTACTTACGCAGAAAGCGCTCCACACGGCCGGGTGCATCGAGCATATGCAAGGTAATGATATGGGCCATGATTTCACTCATGAGGCGCATGACCTCAAACTCAAAACTCTCTTTTAGTGGGGGGTGGCTTTCCAAAAACTCAGTCCACTTTTTCATGGGCATGCGCGCAACCCTAGCCTTGGTCACGCAGGCAATGCTGTAAGGGGCCGATTTCTTGAGGCGCCAGGCGGCATAGCTAGTCTCGATGTCTTTTTCGATCGTAAAACGTAAAATCATTTCTTTTGCGTCCGAGCTCGATACGATGCGCTTCAAAATGCCATCGAGCACGAAATACTGCTCCATCTGGTGATCCCCTTGGTGCAGCAAAATCTCCGACTTTTTGAGGTCGGAGATCACCAAGTGGCGCTCTAGCTCGGCCATACTTTCCAGATCCAAATGCTGCAAAACCACGTTTTGACTCAGCTGCAAGCGAATCAGGTTCTTTTCGGGGTGTTTGTCTAGTACGGTCATATTTTTATTGTTCTAACTATGCCATTGTAGGCTCAGTTAGTAAAAACCCCAGTATTTAAGGGACTTAAATGTTGTAGTATAGAACGGTTATGGTGCTTTATTGCGTTGCAATAAAGTTAAACGGGAAACACTAATCAAACGTGTGCTGCCCCCGCAACGGTAAGCAAATGTGCCTGCAACTAGGTACGGAGAACTTGGATATAGCCACTGTGCGCGTCAATCGCATGGGAAGGTCAAGCTCTTAAATTTGCCAGCCCGGATACCGGCCAAGACAGGTGGAATTTTGCGGACGGGGATCCTTCGCGCGCCAGTAGAAGCGGCTGCATGGATTTCGTGCGCCCGCACATATTGACGTTCTGGACTCGCGCCCATGAAGTTCTGTTCGACTCGGCTAACGGGGAAGTTGGCTTGGTGATTCGACGGCAGAAGGTTCATCATGAAGCAGCAGTTCAGCAATACACAGTGCACATCTGCACTGTTCGCAGCGCTTTTATCCAGCGTCATTCCATTTCAATATGTAGCAGCACAAACACCAAACTCCGGTCCAACGCTCATTGTTTCGGGATCGCGATTTGAAGAAAACCTCAACGAAGTTCCTGCAAATGTAAAAGTTATTACGCGGGATGAAATCGCCAACTCGAGCTCAAACAATATCCCAGAGGTCTTATCGCAAATTGGTGGCCTCAATGTTAGAGGCAGCAACTTGGGTCAACTCAGCCTCGATGCTACCGTTGATATGGGTGGATATGGCGTCACCGCAAATAGCAATACCTTGATTTTGATTGATGGGCAAAGACTTAATCCAATTGATTCGCTTGGTGTTAACTGGCAATCAATTCCGATTGATTCAATTGAGCGCATTGAGATTGTTCAGGGCGGCGCAAGCGTTCAGTATGGTAACGGCGCGGTCGGTGGAGTGATTAATATCATCACGAATGGCGGCAAAGCAAACTTAAATCAAGCATCAGTTAGTTATGGCAGCTTCAACACACTGATAAACAACGCAATACTGCGCAATACAGTTGATAAAACAACAATTCAGCTGACTGCCAATACATCCAATACTGGGGGCTGGCGACAGAACTCTGCTGCAAATGCATATTCATTCGATGGAAAAATAACCCAGGATCTCGGCGGCATCAATAAGGTCTATGCCGATGCGTACTACAGCTATACAAATGCACAGTCGCCAGGTGGTGTTCTTGGTCAAGTGGGGCAAGGAAATACACAGGCCGCGAAATTTAATAACATCGGCTCTCAAAATACCAACACCACATCAGGCATTCGTGGTGGGGCTATTTACGGCATTAATCCTAACTGGACCTTTGAGGCAGACGCATCGTATGGAAATCGGTCGCTTGCATACAATGCGCCCTATTACAACTCTGCTGATTCTTTAATCTTTGGGATCTACCCTGGCGGCCCGACAAGTACCAATGCCCAAAGTTGGGATATGACTTTTACCCCACGAGCAAAAGGTAATTTTGGTAAATGGGGAACTACAGTAGTAGGTTATGACTTTAATCAGGCCAGTCAGAATGGCAGCAATGCATATGGAACGCTTTCGCAGCAAGCCATCCTGGCACTGCAAGATCAGCCATATGGCTATTACGGCGGCCTATTGAACAATTCCCAATCCGCCAAAATCATTAATCAATCACTTTATATTGTGTCTCGCATACCCATCACCTCCTCTATAGACGCCAGCGGAGGATTTAGACGCCAAGTGCAAAATGCATCCACAACGGACACCAATATCGCCTCACCAAACGGAACCGTGAATGCCAGTCAAAATTATGGCGCAAATGCGGGCGATATTGCATTGAACTACAACTACCTCAAGGGACAAAAAATCTATGCGAAATGGAATCAATCGTTTCGCTTCCCTAATATAGATGAGTTTTGGGGATTTGATCCCAACACAAATAATCGTATTTTTTCGGGAATCCTACAGCCTCAAACCTCGCAAACCTATCAGATTGGAGGGGAATGGTCGCTGAATAAATTTAAGGTATCAACTTCGCTATTTCAGTCGCTAACTATGAATGAAATTCGATACAACCCTGCAACGTACTACAACACAAATGATCCAAACAATATCAGTCGCAAGGGAGTTATCTTAGATAGCACTTCAACACTCTTTAGTAAGCTTACTTTATCGGCGGGCGGCACTTATCAAAATACTGCCTACACAACTGGGCCCTATAGCGGAAGTGGAATTGGCCTTGCGCCAAACCTCTTACTTAATGCAAGGGCAAATTATTGGCTCAACAATCAATGGTCATTGGGCGGCGTTGTCAATTACGTTAGTGAGCAACGTTATGACGCAAGTCCAACTGTGAGTAACTCACTATCAATGATGCCAGCGTATACGGTCGCAGATGTATTTGCTAGCTATCGCACCGGTAAGTGGGAGACTCGTCTCACCATTAAGAATGTGGGTAATGCAAGTTACTCTACCTATGGTGGCTATGGATTTGTTTCTCTGCCAGGTGGAACGGGTAGAAGTAGCTACTATTACTTCCCAAGCGATCCAAGGGCGTACTATTTAACCGCCAAATACTCATTCTAGGATGTCAATGATTTTTCTTGCTCGTCAAGTGATATTCGTAGCAGGTTTATTTCTCTGTGGGTTATTGCATGCTGCGATTGTACTAAAAGATGATCGCGGCGCCCAGATTCACTTAAGCGCCCCCGCCCAGCGCGTAGTCAGTATGCTTCCCTCTTTAACCGAGTCCGTATGTGCTTTGGGCAAGTGCTCTGTTCTAGTGGGGGTCGATCGCTTCTCCAATTGGCCGAAGTCGGTTGATGCTTTACCACGCTTAGGCGGCATTGCTGATGCCAATATCGAGGGCATTGTTCGCCTAAAGCCTGACTTAGTTTTGCTTGAGAAATCATCGCCCCTGATTGCGCGCCTGCAGTCCTTGGGTCTTTCAGTGGCTGCATTTGATGTGCAGTCCATGGCCGATGTGCAGCGCACTTTGCGGCAGCTGGATCGAGTCTTGGGCTCTACTGAATCGGGCGCAGTATGGGATCGCATTCAACTTGATATTGCTCGGGCTAATCGCGCGCTATCGCCCTCACAAAAATCGGCCCGGGTTTACTTTGAAGTGAACGCTGCGCCGTTTGCGGCTGGCAAAACATCCTTCATTGGTGAATTACTTGATCGACTTGGAATGCAAAACATTGCTACGGAAAAGATGGGTGCCTTTCCGAAAATTAATCCGGAATTCGTAGTGCAATCCAAACCGGATTTAATCATGAGTACTGAAGCATCGCCCAAACAGTTGGCACAGCGCCCCGGCTGGAAATCCATTCCAGCGATTCAGGGCAATCGAGTTTGTTTCTTTTCGGCAGCACAGGCAGACGTACTCGTTCGGCCCGGCCCGCGTATGGGTGAAGCAGCAAGCCTTATCGCCGATTGCGCGATGCGCTTACTGCCCAAGTGATAGTCTGCGGTATGCGCCCTACTTTATTGCCCCGTGTGCTTGCCTTGTTGCTAATGAGCATTGCATTGCTATGCTTGGGTGCCTTGCTAGGTAGCGGTGGGATTGCCTGGAGCACTGACGCTGCAATCGTTCTTGACATCCGCTTACCGCGTTCAGCAGGGGCATGGCTGGCAGGCGCTCTTCTCGGCTTAGCCGGTGCGATTGCGCAAGGCGTATTTCGTAATCCCTTGGCTGATCCCTATTTGCTTGGCAGTGCATCGGGCGCCTTGATGGGGGTCGCACTTGTTTTAGGCTTTTCCCACGCGATTGCTGAATCTGGGTTTGCGTTAATCGGACTCAACGGCGGTGCATTTATGGGCGCGCTACTGGGTGTTGTTGCGGCGCTGATTCTGGCTGGTGGTTATCGCAGCTCCTTACGGCTTTTACTATCGGGTGTCGTGATTAGCGTCATTCTTGGCGCTGGTAATGCCCTCTTTACCTTTGTTCGCCCCGATCTCTATCAGCGCTTTCAGGCATTCATGCTCGGCAATACCAGTCTGCTCGATTGGCATGGTGTCTACCTCATGCTGCTGGTTTGGCTTGCCTGCATTGGAGCAGCACTACTTTTAAGTGCCGCCCTGAGTGCACTTAGTCTGGGGGAAAGCACTGCTAAAACGCTTGGCCTGCCGATTGATCAAATGCGTTTGGGTTTGATTGCCGTTCTTGCACTAGCTACAGGCGCTGCCGTTGCGCAAACTGGGCTGATCGCATTCATCGGCCTTGCAGCCCCCCACCTGGTTCGGCGCTTTGCGAGCGGCTCCCAACGCATGCATCTACTGATGTCTAGCTTAGCGGGTGGCATCTTATTGCTGGCATCCGATTTACTGGCGCGTACGGTCTTAGCACCCCTGGAGCTTCCCGTTGGAATTGTTACTGCAGTACTGGGGGGTTCTTATTTATTGCTATTGCTTCGGCGTCAGACTTTGGGGATAAGTACATGAACCCAATAGAGCTAAGGAATGTTTCTTTATCCCGAAATAACACCGTTATTTTGCAAAACATTAACCTGACTATTCTCGGGGGTGAGTGGACTAGCATTGTGGGCCCCAATGGAGCAGGCAAATCGACCCTCGTTCAAGCCCTTGCTGGTCTCTTGCCTTATGAAGGCTCGATTCAGATTGGGGGAGCAGAGCTTCGCTCGATTGCAATCAAGGCGCGCGCGCAACACATTGCTTGGCTTGAGCAGGCAACGTCGATACCAGATGGCCTTGATTTTGGTCTGCGGGTATACGACATTGCCATGCTAGGTCGATTGCCTCATCAAAGCTGGCTTTCCATTCCAAGCGCCGAAGATCACCGTGTGGTTGAACAAGCGATGCGTCAAACGGCTGTGTGGGAGTTACGCGAGCGCTTTTTTAGTCAGCTCTCGGGGGGCGAGCGTCAGCGCGTTTTACTGGCCAGGCTCTTTGCTGCTCAAGCCGCCATACTCCTAATGGATGAGCCGATTGCTAATCTAGATCCACCGCATCAAGCCGATTGGCTGCAATGGCAAAGCGCACTGTCTGGTCAGGGCAAAACCAGCATCACTGTTTTGCATGAAATTCAGTTTGCATTGCAGGCCGAAAACCTGATTCTTTTGGGTAAGAAAGGGGTCCATCACCAAGGTAAAAGTGATGATCCACTAACCCATCAGGCCCTGATTGATCTATTTGACGGTCGCATTGAGCTAGCCAAGCTAGGCAATCACTGGATCGCCCTGGCTCGCTAGTAAAGCTGGCATTTGAGCACTGCTCACAGCCTAATTCAGAGGCTACAATGTAGCAATGAGCGATGCATCCCACTCCCCCGAGTCTTCCTTAAGCAATTTAAACCAAGCGATAGCTCGGCTAAAAGACAAACTCACCCTGGCTACAAAAGCCATAGAAGAGGCACGCCAAGATCGCACGCGGCTCGAAACTAAGATAGCAGACGCCCAAAATCGCATTCAGCATATTCTGAGTCGACTACCCGAGCAAAGTGACACACGGCAACTGAACTTGCTAGCCGCTGACGAACCTAACCCCACACTTTCAGGCGATGACCATGAGCCAACAACGCATTGAGGTCACGCTCGCAGGCCAAAAAATCACGCTGGCCACTACTACCGAGCACGAGCCCCTGTTGCGCGAGGCCTGTACCTTGGTTGACGAACAAATTCAGTTGGCGATTACGGGTGGTAATCGCAGCATCGAGCGCGCAACCATGATGGCCGCTCTCAAGCTTGCTGGCGATCTGATTTCAAGTAAACGTCTGGCTGCAGATACCGCAGCGCAGTTATCAACGCAGACCGCCGCAATCCATCCGGATGAGGTAGCGCGGCTCGAAGCTGAAATCAAAGGCCTCGAGTTGCAAGTGGATGCATTGCTGCAAACCCTTTCCCTGCCTGGCTCGCCAAGGCCAATAGATCTTTGAACCGATGCGCAAGCATACGGAGCGATCTTTGCAATGTGGGCGTGAGCGTTTCGCAACCGTACAGTGGCAGCCTCGAGCTGTT
>JBIJAC010000055.1:0-8767 GCA_044345935.1 Polynucleobacter sp.
CGTAGGCGGATTAGCCGAGGCGCCCTGCTCTTCTGCTGGGGGCTTAGCGCCCTCATTGCCAGAATTGCCGTCTTTGGATCCAGTGGAATCGCCTTTATTGTCATTTGGGCGTGGCGAATTACCCCAGCCAGGGTCATTTACCGAAAAAATCGAAAGCAGTCTACGCATCATGGGGTAAATAGTGTTTTAGTGGAATCGGGTTAAATTCAGCGGAATCAGGTCGTTCTGTCATAGGGGCCAACAACTCCTCCGTAGTCAATTGCGACTTGGGTCGGTTGTGCTCGTCCCTAATTCTATCAGTCATTACAGCGCTTTGAGCCAGAGTATCCCGCAGTAAATCAAGGCCCAGCCCCGTTTGCGCCGACAGATAAATGCGGCTTGGCTGACCCTCAATATCCCTTACAACCATGGGCCCTTTCGTAAAGGTCTGGGGCATCAGGTCAATCTTATTCATCACCTCTAGCCGCGGGATGGAATCGGCCCCAATTTCAGCCAAAACTGCCTCAACCTGAGCTTGCTGCTCCTTGGCTACTGGGCTACAGGCATCAATCACGTGCAGTATTAAGTCCGCATGGATGGTTTCGTCCAAGGTCGCCCGAAAGGCTTCTACCAGCTGATGGGGCAAATCCCGGATAAATCCAACCGTATCGGAGACCACAATCGAGCCCACTTCGGGCAAAAATACCCGACGCGAGGTGGTGTCTAAGGTGGCAAAGAGCTGATCTGCCGCATAGGTATCGGCCTTGGTTAAGGCATTAAACAAGGTCGATTTGCCGGCATTGGTGTAGCCCACTAAGGAAACCGAGAACACATCTTTACGGCTGCGTGACCTTCTCTGGGTACGCTGCTGGCGCTGCAGCTTCTCTAGCTCAAGCTCAAGGCGCTTAGCTTTAGTGGCTAACATGCGACGATCGAGCTCCATTTGGGTCTCGCCAGGGCCGCCGCGCAAACCAATACCGCCCTTTTGACGTTCCAAATGACTCCATGCCCGCACCAAGCGTGACATCCGGTAGCGCACCTGCGCCAACTCCACCTGAGTTTTACCGATGTGGCTTTGGGCGCGCTGCGAAAAAATATCCAATATCAAGCCAGTGCGATCCATCACATGGTGACCGAGGTGGCGCTCTAAATTGCGCTGCTGGCTTGGGGATAAGGGGTGATTAAAGATAACGAGCTCAGCGTCATTGTCTTCTAAAGCGCGTTTGATTTCATTAGCCTTACCGGATCCAACAAATAAGGCTGGATCAGTTCTGCCTTTGCGGGCTACCACACGCGCTACGGGAATGGAGCCTGCACTATCGGCCAGAAGGCTGAGTTCAGCCATGCTGTCGGGAAAATCCTCTCGCCCCGAATCGACACCTACTAGAACTGCGCGAACGGGATCAATGCCAGTTTTATGCAGAAGGCTCGTCCTCATCCGCACGGAACGTCACTGCACGCGCCGGTACGATAGTCGAAATGGCATGCTTGTAAACCATTTGCGTCACGGTGTTACGCAATAAAACGACGTACTGATCAAAGGATTCAATATTGCCTTGCAGCTTAATGCCGTTGACTAAGTAGATTGATACTGGAACGTGCTCTTTGCGCAAGGTATTCAGGAAAGGATCCTGAAGTAATTGGGTCTTATTGCTATTCATACTGCTCCTTATTCATTATTGGATGTGTGGGAGTCTTGCTTTTTTACGTTCGACAACAAGGTACTGCAATACGGCGCGCTATTCACTCTATGGTTATTAATATATACCGCCTAAAACTATTTTGCCAAATCATCAGTAATACTGAATGATTAAATGCGGAAGAATGGCACTAGATTAGCGCTTTTTGCCCTTATCTGCATCCACATACGGGTTTTTATTGGTGCGCATTTCAATTCGCAAGGGGGTTCCCCGCAACTTAAATGCCTCCCGAAAGCGCCCTTCTAAAAAGCGCTTATAGCTGTCCGTTACGCCGCTCAGCGCACTGCCATGAATCACCACAATCGGCGGGTTCATGCCGCCTTGGTGGGCATAACGCAATTTAGGGCGGCCCATGCCAACGCGCTTGGGCTGTTGATGCTCGACGGCTTCCGCCAAAATGCGCGTGAGTCTTGGGGTGGGTAATTTCGCCATGGCTGCGGCATACGCCAAATCCACGTCTTTAAAGAGCTCTTTGAGTCCAGTCCCTTTTGCTGCCGAGATGGGATGCACGTTCGCAAAATCCAAGAAGCGCAACTTTTGACCAATCTCGACTCGGCAGCGTTCTTTGACGTAGTGATCCACGCCATCCCACTTATTAATGGCTAGAACCAATGCGCGGCCCGCTTCTAAAATAAATCCTGCAATGTGCGCGTCTTGCTCTGAAATATCTTGCTGGGCATCGAGCATCAAGATCACGACGTTGGCATCGGCAATCGCTTGCAGCGTTTTAACGACGGAGAACTTTTCAATGGCTTCAAACACCTTACCGCGACGACGCAAACCGGCGGTATCAATCAAGATGTAGGGCTTGCCATTACGCTCAAACGGCACTTCAATTGCATCGCGCGTTGTGCCCGGCATATCAAATGCAATCACCCGCTCTTCGCCAATCAGTTTATTAATCAGGGTCGACTTGCCCACATTGGGGCGACCCACCACCGCGATTTTCATGGCGCGGGGCGTTAAGGGATCAGCATCAGCGCTGTCATCGGGCTCGGGTATGCCTAACTCATCGAGCGCATCATCAATCAGTGTTTTTACGCCGTCGCCGTGCGCCGAGGAAATCGCAAAGGGCTCGCCCAACCCCAGCTCATGAAAATCAGCGGTGACTACGCCATGCGACATGCCTTCGGTTTTATTGACCGCCAACACAACGGGGCGACCGGTCTTACGTAAAAAATCAGCAATCACGCGGTCTTGCGGCGCCATACCTAAACGGCCGTCCACCAAGAAGATAATTAAATCGGATTCAGCCACGGCTTGCTTGGTTTGTTTAGCCATCTCGGCCACGATGCCGGTTTTTGCTACCGGCTCAAAGCCGCCGGTATCCACGCAAATGAACTCACGTGAAGTAAGGCGGCTATTGCCGTAATGGCGATCCCGGGTTAATCCAGAAAAGTCGGCAACCAAGGCATCGCGCGAACGCGTCAAGCGATTGAATAAAGTGGATTTGCCGACGTTCGGTCGGCCAACGATGGTGATGACCGGCTTCATTTCGGGCTGTACGCCGCTAATTTGCCACCTTGAGACTGAACCAGAATCAAGCCGCCTACTGCGATCGGCGCCGCAGTCACCGGCGTGGTGTCATGGCGAATGCGCGCGAGCATCTCACCGCCCGACTGCGACATCGCATGAATGTAGCCTTGCTTATCGCCCATTAAGACTACCCGTCCAATTGCTAAGGGCTCGCCGACATCGCGCCAGGTCAGTTGGGTGTTTTCCCATACCTGTACGCCATCGCTACTCCGGAATGCCGTGACGTGCGATTTTTCATTGGCCGCAAAGACAAAGTCGGTACTTTGAGTTGTGCCCGTAAAGCTAGAAAAATCTTTGAACCAAATCAGCGTGCCCGTGCGCGCTTGCGCACAGCCAATGCGGCCCTGATAGGACACGGCACAAATCCGCTCACCTTCCATGCTGGGTTTAGCACTCACGTCATTGAGGCGCTCGATTTCGGAGAAGCCTTTCGGAAAGGAGATCGGGGTTTCCCAAACGAGTCCGCCGTTGGCAATCCCAATCATGCCAAAACGTCCGCCTGCAAAACCGGTCACGATCACTTCATTGCCAATCGATAGCATGCCGTAACCGACGCGCAAAGAGAGTGCTGATTGCTGACGCTGGTAAAGCCAGCGGCGTTTACCGGTCGCCGCATCGAGACCAACAAAGCGATTATCTAAGCCGCGAATGACCACTACACCACCAGCCACAACCGGAGCAGTCAATACTTCGCCGCCAATGTGAAACTTCCAAATATTTTTGCCCGTGTCATCGTAGGCAAGCACATCGCCTTCCGTGGTCACTACTGCAGTGACCTTGCCATCCGAGCCCGGACCAATAATGAGTTTTTCAGGAACGGATGTTTCCCATAGGGTTTTACCGCTTTGCAAATCCATTTTGCGTAAACCGCCACGACGCGACGCGGCATAAACGGCATCGCCCACGACCGCAGGATGAAAGTTAAAGGGCTCCGATGAACCAATGCTGACAGACCATACCGGCGCTAAATCAAACTGGTTACTGACTTTAACTAACTCAGCAGGCTGGCGCACGCGTGCCTTACCAGAGCAAGCAACAAGGCTTACCGCCAATACGGCAACAAGGGCGGCGCCTAGAAGTCGTTTCATTCAACGCCCCCAACGGCATCGAGCTTTACTTTTAAAAGACTACGCGCTTCCTGTGGGAACTCTTTGGATTTTTCCAATAACTTCCACGCTTGCGAATAACTTTTTCTCGCATCGGTATTTTTTCCTTGCACCAAATACCAGTCACCACGGCGCTCTAGCCACAAGGGTTCAAATCCAAGGGTTGGCTTGCCATTCAAAATCGCATCGGCTTCGGCAAGTGACTTTGCGCTACCCTCATCCATCAAGGCCGTTGCCAAGCGCAATTTGCCCAGAGCCTTGTAGCCATCATTGGCTGACTTTTCAGCAACCCAGCGTAAGAAGGCCTGTGATTTAGCAGCATCGCCCGCATCGGCAGCCAGTTTTGCTGCGATCAAACTGGCCATAGGAGCGTAGCTGGTTCCAGCAAATTGCTTTTGCAAGTCTTCGGCAGCCAGAATGCTTTGGTCTTTATTGCCCTTTTCAAGGGAGCTCATCATGGTTTCATAGAGCTTACCGGCTTCAGTTGCTTGGCTGTTCTTCCACCACTGCCAACCGTTGTAGGCGGCAAATACAAACAGCACAGCAGTAAGCACGCCCATGATGATGGAGCGGTATTTTTCCCAAAAAGCTTTAAAGCTATCGAGTTGTTCTTGTTCTTCGAGGTCTAAAGGCATAACGATCCAGGCTATTAATTACGATACGAATGCGTCATTCTATTCGGATGTCGCTACTAAGGCATCAATTACGGTGCCGAGCAATCCATCCAAGGCAACGGCGCGCTGCTCCGCGCCACCACGCAAATCTTTGAGTTGCGCCTCATTACGGGTAAGCTCATCGGGGCCGATGATCACTGCATACGCCGCGCCGCTGGCATCGGCCTTCTTCATTTGGGACTTAAAACTCGCTGTTTGACCGTCTGGTGCGCAAAATAGAACAACGTCAATACCAGCGCTGCGCATTTCCTCGGCCGCAACCAAGGCAGTGCGCAAGGTCTCGCCGCCCTGATGCAACACAAAGATGTCGCATAAATTCGTGGGCTCGGGCAATGACTCGGACACCTTCATGAGTTCGAGTACCCGCTCCATGCCCATCGCCCAGCCACATGCGGGTGCTGATTTGCCACCCATGCGCTCGATTAAGGGATCGTAACGACCACCGCCCGCAATCGTGCCTTGGGCACCAAGGGCATCGGTTACCCACTCAAATACCGTCAAGTTGTAATAGTCCAAACCGCGCACCAGCCGCGGATTGATCTTGCACGGTACGTTATTGGCTTTGAGTAAAGCTTGTACTGCTTCAAAATGCGCCAAGGATTCCGCGCCGAGAAAATCCAGCAGCCGCGGCGCGCCTTCAATCAGGGCTTGCATGTCTGGATTTTTCGAATCCAGGATGCGCAGTGGATTGGTTGTGAGGCGCCGCTGTGAATCTGCATCGAGTGCCGATGCGTTTTGCTCAAAATAGGCAATTAAGGCAGTGCGGTGCTGCGCGCGCTCATCGGCTTGCCCGAGGGAATTGATTTCCAAACGCACGCCGCGCAAACCCAGCTCATCCCATAAGCGCTGACCCATCAAAATGATTTCAGCGTCGATGTCCGGGCCGGCAAAACCCAAGGCCTCAATACCAAATTGATGGAACTGGCGATAACGCCCGCGCTGTGGCCGCTCATGCCGAAACATCGGGCCGGTATACCAAAGGCGCTTGGGGCCGTCGTACAGTAAATTGTGTTCAATCACAGCGCGTACGAGTGCCGCGGTACCTTCTGGCCGAAGTGTTAATTGCTCGCCATTTAAGCGATCCTCAAAGGAATACATTTCCTTCTCAACAATGTCGGTTACTTCGCCAATGCCGCGCTGAAAGACTGGAGTCGATTCCACAATCGGCGTTTTGAGTAATTCGTATCCATAGGCACGCGTGAGATCACGAACGGCATTTTCCAAATGCGTCCACTGCTGCGCATCGGCGGGCAGCAGATCATTCATGCCCCGTACGCCATTTATTTTTTGCAGCTTCGGATTACTCATGCTTGCTTGCTGCCGTAATGGGTTTGGACGTACTCTTCGACAATCACCTGAAAGTCTTGCGCAATCGATTCACCGCGGAGTGTCTTCACTTTGACGCCATCAACAAACACAGGGGCAGCCGGTGTCTCACCCGTTCCTGGCAATGAGATACCAATATTGGCGTGCTTACTTTCGCCCGGGCCATTCACAATGCAACCCATCACGGCGACGTTCATTTCTTCGACGCCCGGGTGGGTTTTTTTCCATACCGGCATTTGCTGCCGTAAATACGATTGGATGTTGGCGGCTAATTCCTGAAAGGTCGTACTCGTCGTACGACCACAACCAGGGCAGGCAATCACCATCGGCGTGAAATTACGCAGGCCCATGGTTTGTAATATCTCTTGGCCGACAATCACTTCGTTTTCACGGGGCGCGCCGGGATCGGGCGTGAGTGAAATACGAATGGTGTCACCAATGCCTTCTTGCAACAAAATGGCTAAAGCTGCCGTCGAGGCCACAATGCCTTTGCTGCCCATGCCGGCTTCGGTTAAGCCCAAATGCAGTGGGTAGTCGCAACGGCGCGCCAGGTCACGGTAGACCGCGACCAAATCTTGTACGTTACTGACTTTGCAGGAGAGCGTGATTTGATTGGGATCCATGCCCAGTTCTTCCGCCTTCTCTGCGGATTGCAGGGCAGACTGAATTAAGGCCTCAATCATGACTTCTTGCGCAGATTTGGGCGATGGCAACGCAGCATTGGCATCCATGATGCTAGCGAGCAGCTCTTGATCTAGGCTGCCCCAGTTCACTCCGATCCGAATGGGTTTGCGGTATTCGCAAGCGGCCTCAATCATTTGTGCAAACTGCGGATCGCGTTTAGCGCCCTTGCCTACGTTACCTGGATTGATGCGGTACTTGGATAAGGTCCGAGCGCACTCGGGATGCTCTTTCAGCAAGGTGTGGCCGTTGTAATGAAAGTCACCAATGAGGGGTACGTGAACCCCCATCTTATCGAGCTGCTCACGAATGTAGGGAACAGCAGCAGCGGCTGCCGGGGTGTTCACAGTAATGCGCACCATCTCCGAACCAGCACGCGCTAACTCTTTTACTTGAATGGCGGTAGCCAGGGCATCTTCGGTATCGGTATTGGTCATCGACTGTACGCGGACCGGTGCATTACCGCCAACCGTAATGCGGGCACTTTCCCAAACGACTTCCGATTGACGTGAAGCGCGCTTCGGCGATGGGCCGAGTGGTAATGGGGGCAAGCAGTTCAACATAGTTTTGTCAGATGTTGTCATTGGGATAGGAAATATTAACGGTTGACCCATTCGATGGGTTGTTCGTAGAGCGCGCGCTCCCGCACGCGCGTCCGGTCCACCACATCACCAGCGAGTTGGCCACAGGCAGCGGCGATATCGTCGCCGCGGGTTTTACGCACGGTGGCAATCATGCCCGCGTCTTGCAATAAATGCATAAATGCTTGTACGCGCTGTGGCAATGAACGCGTTAGGCCCGATTCCGGAAAGGGATTAAATGGAATCAGATTGACCTTGCATTTAATGCCGCTCAGCAACCGAATTAATTCTTTGGCCTGCGCATCGCTGTCATTCACATTTTCGAGCATGCAGTATTCAAAGGTTAAAAAATCACGCGGCGCAAATTCCAAATAGCGCTCGCACGCTGCGAGTAATTCGCGCAGTGGGTATTTGATGTTGAGTGGCACCAGCTGGTCACGCAGCGCATCATTGGGCGCATGCAAGGATACCGCCAAGGCAACGGGGCAGTCCTGCGATAAACGATCCATCATCGGCACAACGCCTGAGGTGGAGACGGTGACGCGGCGACGTGACAAACCATAGGCATTGTCATCGAGCATCAAGCGCAAGGCAGTCAATACGTTGTCATAATTGAGCAAGGGCTCGCCCATGCCCATTAGCACCACGTTCGAAACCACACGGCCGCTGTACACATAACCGGGGGTTGGGTATTGCTCTAAACGCAATATCGCGTTCGGGTCTTTTTTGAGTTCGTGCTCGGCATACCAAAGCTGACCGATGATTTCACCGGCGGTGAGGTTGCGTGAGAAACCTTGATAGCCCGTGGAGCAAAAACGGCAATTCACTGCACAACCGGCCTGCGATGAAATACACAAGGTGCCACGGTCGTCTTCTGGTATGAATACCATCTCCACCGCATCTTTGGCGCCCACATCAATCAGCCACTTGCGTGTGCCATCGACCGCCTGCTCCTCCCGTATCACGGGCAAGGGCTTAATCTCAGCCTGATCGGTTAAGGAAGTACGAAAGGTTTTGGCTAGATCACTCATCGCGGCGATATCGGATACGCCGCGCTGGTGAATCCAATTCAGGAGCTGCTTGGCCCGAAATGGTTTTTCATTTAGACCCGCGACATACGCTGCCATACCGGCAGCGTCAAAATCCAGGAGATTTGTGCGCGGGGTAGTCAATCAATTAACGCG
>JBIJAC010000023.1:0-29744 GCA_044345935.1 Polynucleobacter sp.
CTGTGATATTAGACATGATGGGGTTCTCTTACTTTGTGCCAGCGGCTTCGTTTTTAGGAGCCTTCTTTTTAAACATTTCAAGCATGCGGCGGGTGACCATAAAGCCACCAAAAATGTTTATCGAGGCCAGGAAGACAGCAAGCGCACCAATCATACTGGTGAGGGTGATTTCATCACCGTTGATGACTTCGGTTTGCAACAAAGCGCCGACGATAATAATTCCAGAAATTGCATTGGTCACCGCCATTAAAGGCGTATGCAATGCGGGCGTGACGTTCCAAACGACGTGGTAGCCCACAAAAATGGCCAGCACAAACACCGTAATGTTTTGGACCGTAAGAATACTTTGAATTGCAGCTGCATCCATGATCATTCCTTCAATAATTAATTTTTACGGACAGCTTGGCCATCACGACACATGAGGCAGGCTGCAACAATGTCATCATCGGCAGCAGCAGGAATAGCGAGCTGCGCTTCTTTGTTGATGATGAGCTTCATAAAGTCCAGTACGTTGCGCGCATAGAGTGCTGACGCATCTGCTGCAACCATGCTGGGTAAATTCGTATGGCCAACAATCTTCACGCCATTCGCATCGACGATTTGGTCTGCGCGAGTGAGGGGGCAATTGCCAGAACCGTTTTCACCACGGCCTGCGGCCAAATCAATGACGACTGAACCAGGCTTCATCTTAGCTACGGTCTCGCTATGCAATAAGACCGGTGGCTTACGCCCTGGAATTAAGGCGGTCGCAATCACAATGTCCGCTTGCATGGCGCGCTCAGCAACCAAAGCAGCTTGGCGTTTCATCCACGACTCGGGCATCGGACGCGCATAGCCGCCAACACCTTTAGCGATCTCGCGCTCTTCATCGGTCTCGTAGGGCACATCCACAAACTTAGCGCCGAGCGATTCGATTTGTTCTTTTGCGGCAGGGCGTACATCGGACGCTTCGATTACAGCGCCTAAGCGCTTGGCTGTCGCAATCGCTTGCAGGCCTGCAACGCCAGCACCCAAAATAAGGATGCGCGCTGCTTTGACAGTACCTGCAGCCGTCATCAGCATCGGCATAAAGCGCTGGTATTCGTTAGCGGCAATCATCACGGCTTTATAGCCGGCAATGTTGGCCTGAGAAGACAGCACATCCATGCTTTGGGCACGGGTGGTACGCGGCGCTGCCTCAAGGGCAAAGGCGGTAATGCCTTGGCTGGCCATGGCTGCAATCGCCTCGTTATCAAATGGATCAAGCATGCCAATTAACACCGTGCCGGATTTGATTTGCTTGAGTTCGTCGGCCTGGGGGCTGCGGACCTTAAGCACCATCTCCGCTGCAAAAGCGTCGGCAGCGCTACCAATAGTGGCGCCAACGGCTTCATAGGCTGAATCAGGGACGCTAGCGCCGTTACCGGCACCCGATTGAATAATGAATTGATGACCTTGGCTGATCAGTTTTTTGACCGTTTCCGGTGTTGCTGCGACCCGAGTTTCCCCCGGTCTGGTTTCTAGTGGCACTCCAATGCGCATGGCACGTCTCCGAAAGCAAATAATTTAGAAAAGCGGTTTTAGTTAAAGTAGCTTGGCCTTGTGAGCTCACTTACCCATTGCGTTGATAATTTCTTTTTATTGGTGTGTATCCAACGGAAGACTTTTACAATGGGGAACCGGTAACTTAAGTGTAATTCTCTCATTTTTCGATGCTCGACCTTCAATCTTCCGCAATTCCGCTGTCTCAGCCCTCAAAAATCGTGGTGGGGATGTCTGGTGGCGTGGACTCGTCCGTAACAGCCTGGCTTTTAAAACAGCAAGGCTTTGAAGTTATTGGACTTTTTATGAAAAACTGGGAGGATGACGACAATAGCGAGTATTGCTCGAGCCGCCAAGATTGGCTGGATGTGGTCTCGGTCGCGGACCTGATTGGGATTGACGTAGAGGCGGTGAACTTTGCTGCAGAGTACCGGGAACGGGTTTTTGCTGAATTCTTACGCGAATACAGCGCCGGCCGCACGCCCAATCCCGATGTGTTGTGCAATGCCGAAATCAAATTTAAAGCCTTTTTAGACCACGCGATGGCCTTGGGTGCAGATGCCATCGCCACTGGGCACTACGCCCGGGCAAGGCACGCCGTAGAAGGGGTTCAGCTCCTAAAGGGGCTGGATGCCAGCAAGGATCAAAGCTATTTTTTACATCGCTTAAGTCAGCAGCAACTGGCAAAGGTCCTATTTCCGCTGGGTGAAATGGCTAAGACCGAAGTGCGTACCTTGGCTGACCAAATTGGTTTACCAAACGCGCGTAAAAAAGATTCGACTGGCATTTGTTTTATTGGTGAGCGGCCGTTTCGGGAATTTTTGAATCGCTACTTGCCGACTACCCCAGGTCCCATTAAAACCCCCGATGGCAAGACAGTCGGCGAGCACATGGGTTTGGCCTTTTTTACGCTTGGTCAACGCAAAGGGATTGGTATTGGCGGCAGCCAAGATGGTAACGGCGATGCTTGGTACGTCGCCCGCAAAGACATGCCGAGCAATACCCTGTATGTCGCGCAAGGTCATGAGCATCCTTGGCTCTGCAGTCTGCATTTAAATGCAATTGATGTCAGTTGGATTAGTGGCTCAGCCCCACTGACTGGAGCTTATGCGGCCAAAACACGCTATCGCCAGTTAGATGCCAATTGCACCCTGCAAAGCGCGCCTGCTGGGTTCGCTCTGCAATTTGAGGATTCGCAGTGGGCGGTTACTCCCGGCCAATCGGCCGTAGTGTACGACGGCGATATTTGCTTGGGCGGCGGGATTATTTCCGCAAGCCCAGAATAAGGGGTACGAGCCCCTAAGTCCTAGGCTGCAGGCGGGACCGTATCTTTAAAAGACTGCCGCTGCATTAGACCTTGGAAGAGAGTCTCCAAGTTCGGATAGGGTGCGCGCCAGTCCAGTGATGGAAAGCGAAAATCCAGGTAACCCAAGGCGCAACCCACCGCAATATCGGCTAGGCCAAATTGATTGTGGTGGCAGTAATTGGATTCACCTAGGCTATTGGACATACTCTTCAGGGCCACATTAATTTTGCTCATTTGGCGTTCAATCCAAGCTGGGCTTTGCTGCTCTGCTGGCCGCCAGGTTGCCTCTAGCCTTGCCAAGATGCCGGCATCCAAGACCCCATCTGCCAATGCTTCCCAGGTTTTGACCGCGGCACGCTCACGGCCATCGGCCGGAATTAACTTACCAACGGGGCTTAAGGTATCGACGTATTCCACAATGACCCGTGAATCAAAGATGGCGCTGCCATCGTCCGTCACTAAGCAGGGAATTTTGCCTAAGGGGTTGGTTTGCCCAATGGTCGTTTCGGCAGCCCAGACGTTTTCGAGGACAAAATCAGCCTCGATCTTCTTTTCGGCCAGGACTATCCGTACTTTACGGACATAGGGACTTGTAATTGAACCGATAATTTTCATAGCGATGAAGTATAGCCGCGTCATGAGGGGGTGATCCAATAACGCTTTAAAATAGGGTCTTATCGATTACACCCCAAAAAGGCAGGACCGTGAGCCAACCGATCAGCACTTTAAATGCCCTATCCCCACTGGATGGTCGCTACGCCAGTAAGCTGGATGCCTTGCGACCCTGGTTGTCCGAGTCTGCATTCATGAAGCAGCGCGTTTTTGTAGAAATTCATTGGCTTTTGGCTTTGGGTTCTGCTGGCCTTGCTGATGTGCCGCGCATTTCACAGGCGGATGCGGATTTTTTATTGTCCCTCGCCAATGCATTTACCGATGCCGATGCGCAGCGCATTAAAGAAATCGAAGCAGTTACCAATCACGATGTGAAGGCAGTCGAATACTTCTTAAAAGAAAAAGTATCGGGTAGGCCTGATCTTTTGAAGGCAAGTGAATTTATCCACTTTGCCTGTACCTCGGAAGACATCAACAATACGGCGCATGGTTTGATGCTAAGGGGCGCGCGCGATACCGTCTTGCTACCCCAGCTGCGCAAAATCCACGATGCCTTAACTGAATTAGCTCTAGCCAATGCAAGCGTACCCATGCTCTCGCGGACCCATGGCCAGCCGGCATCACCTACCACCCTTGGCAAAGAGATTGCCAATATTGCCAAACGATTGGAGCGCGCGATTGCTGCGATCGCAGCAGTACCGTTGCTCGGCAAAATGAATGGCGCTGTTGGTAATTACAACGCACACCTCTCGGCTTATCCTGATTTTGATTGGGAGAAGTTCTCGCGCGACGTGGTGGAGCAGCGCCTTGGTTTGCAATTTAATCCGTATACGATTCAGATTGAGCCACACGATGGCATGGCTGAATTGTTTGATGCGATTGCACGTGCCAACACCATCTTGCTCGATATGGATCGCGACTTTTGGGCTTACATCTCTTTGGGTTACTTCAAACAGCGTACCAAGGCCGGTGAAATTGGTTCATCCACCATGCCGCACAAAGTGAACCCAATTGATTTTGAAAACTCCGAGGGCAATCTGGGCGTTGCTAATGCTTTACTGCGTCACCTCGCTGAAAAGTTACCGCTCTCACGCTGGCAGCGCGATTTAACGGACTCCACCGTACTGCGTAACTTGGGCCCTGCATTTGGGCACAGCGTATTGGCTTACGACAGTGCCATGCGCGGCATTGGCAAGCTCGAAGTCAATACGGCAGCGATTGCAGCTGATTTGGATGCATGCTGGGAAGTTTTGGCTGAGCCAGTGCAAACCGTGATGCGCCGCTATGGCATCGAAAATCCCTACGAGCAGTTAAAAGAATTAACCCGCGGCAAGGGCATTAATCAAGCGGATCTGCAGGTCTTCATACGTGGCTTAGCGATTCCAGACGATGCAAAAGCCCGTTTACTGGAAATGAAGCCGTCCAGCTATCTAGGTAAAGCGGTTGAGTTGGCTCAGCGCCTCAAAAAGTGACGCCAGCTAGCCCAGAGCCTGCATTGCCGCAAGCGACAATGGATCGTCCTTGGTTCTGGTTTGCCTGCTACCAACTCGGGTGGCATGTTTTGTTACCAATCGTGCTGCTGCGCCTGTGGTGGCGCGGGCGCAAAGATCCTGGCTACCGCCAATCGATTGCAGAGCGATTTGGTTTTGGCCTGCATATTCGGCCTGGAGCCATTTGGATGCACGCCGTATCGGTGGGCGAAACCAGAGCAGCTCAGCCTTTAATCGAAGCCTATTTACAGCAAGGCAAATCCATTTTGCTGACGTGCATGACGCCCAATGGCAGACGCACTGGCGCTGCCATTTTTGCAGAGGCGATTGCCCAGGGCCGCTTGCAGCAAGTGTATTTACCCTATGACCTCTGCTGGTCGGTAGAGCGGTTCTTAAAAGCAGCGAAGCCAGAGATGGGCTTGTTTATGGAAACCGAAGCATGGCCAACGATTGTGTTTCGTGCCGCTGAAATCAAATTACCCGTCTTTTTAATCAACGCCCGTTTATCCGAGCGCAGTGCCCGCCGCGTTGCCCGCTTTGGCGCTGCAGGCCGGTCTTTATTTCAGGCATTCGCTGGTATTTTGGCGCAGACCGAACTCGATGCGGGGCGATATCGGGCTCTGGGCGTGAAGCAATGCGAGGTCGTTGGTAACCTGAAATTTGATGTCATGCTGAATCCCGCTCTAGTAGAGCGTGGCCTTGCATGGCATGCGCAACTAGAAAAAGCCAATCGCTTGATGGTGTGCGCTGCAAGCACCCGCGAAGGGGAAGAGGCAATCGTTCTAGAGGCGTGGCAAACGCTTCTTCAACTGCATGCCCAAGAATCAACATCGGCATCAACATCAACCCCACAGCTATTGTTGTGCATCGTGCCGCGCCACCCCGAGCGCTTTGCTGAAGTGGCTGAGCTCATTCGTGCTTCAGGGCTGACGGTATTGCAACGCTCTGAAATGGATTTGGATGCTGCGGATTGGCACAATAGGATCGATCTGAAAACGGCGGTGGTGCTGGGCAATTCGATGGGTGAGATGCCTTTGTATTACTGCGCATCCGATCTCGTGGTGATGGGGGGAAGCCTCATGCCACTGGGCGGTCAAAACTTGATTGAAGCCTGTGCTGCTGGTTGTCCTGTAATTCTAGGGGAGCATACCTTTAACTTTCAACAGGCAAGTCAAGACGCAGTTGACTGCGGTGCTGCCATGCGGGTTGAGAGTAATGGATCGCTAGCTGCAGAATTAGCGGGAGCGATGAGTCGCATCCTTCAAGATCAACAGCAGCGCCAGGCTATGAGGGAAGCCGCCTTGCGCTATGCCGCAGAGTATCGGGGCGCGACCACTAGAATCATGGCCGCACTAATAGAACTCAATACTTAAACGGTAGCGCCGTAGTTGGGATCGTCTTTATTTGTCGGATCGCCGGGCTTTTTGTCGTTCTTAATCAGATCTTCACGCTTAATTCCGAGCCACATCGCAATCGCAGCGGCCACGAATACCGACGAGTAGATACCAAACAAAATACCGATGGTAAGAGCCAAGGCAAAGTAAAAGAGGGTAGGCCCACCAAACAAAAGCATCGCCAAGACCATCATTTGCGTACTGCCGTGCGTAATGACGGTACGGCTGATGGTGCTGGTAATCGCGTTATCAATTACCTCGGTAGTATTCATCTTTCGGTACTTACGGAAGTTTTCACGTACCCGGTCAAAAATAACCACGGACTCATTTACGGAGTAGCCGAGAACCGCTAAGACCGCGGCCAATACCGAGAGTGAGAATTCCCATTGGAAGAAAGCAAAAAAGCCCAAGATAATAATCACATCATGTAAGTTAGCGATGATGCCGGCAACCGCAAATTTCCACTCAAACCGAAATGAGAGGTAAATCATGATGCCAATCACTACAAAGACAAGCGCTTTCAGGCCGTCGATTGCTAACTCTTTGCCGACCTGAGGTCCGACAAACTCGACGCGTTGGAGTTTTGCCTGGGTACCATCTTCAACTAACGCCTTCATCACCACAATACTTTGGTCTGCAGAGGAAATGTTTTTCCCTTCCGCATCTTTCTGCAAAGGCAGACGAATAATAATGTCCCGCGAGCTGCCAAAGTTCTGGATTTGGGTATCGGTATAACCGAGCTTTTCTACTTTCTTGCGAATGGAGTCGAGTGGCGCCGTTTGCTGGTAACTCACTTCCATGACTGTACCGCCCGTGAACTCAATGGAGAGGTGCAGGCCGTTTTGCCAAAGGAAAAATACCGAAGCAAGGAAAGTAATCAGTGAGAATGCATTGAGTATCAATGCATGGCGCATAAAGGGAATATCTTTTTTGATGCGGAAAAATTCCATGGCTTATTTCTCCTTTGCGCGCCAAATTTGGCCAATCGAAATCTTCTGCAACTTCTTTTTTCTACCGTACCAAAGGTTAACCACGCCGCGCGAGAAAAATACCGCCGAGAACATCGAAGTCAAAATGCCTAAGCAATGAACCACTGCAAAGCCTTTGATTGGTCCAGAGCCAAAAGCCAGCAATGCTAAGCCAGCAATCAGGGTCGTGATGTTTGAATCTAAGATAGTCGCCCAGGCCTTATCAAAACCAATTGCAATCGCCGTGCTAGGGGCAACGCCATTGCGCAGCTCTTCCCGAATGCGTTCATTAATTAGTACGTTTGAGTCAATCGCCATGCCGAGTGCTAAGGCCATCGCTGCAATGCCAGGCAAACTTAAGGTCGCCTGCAGCATGGACAGAAGGGAAATCAGCAGCACAATATTGACCGCCAACGCGGTGACTGAGAAAAATCCAAACAGCATGTAGTACACGATCATGAAAACCGCGATTGCAATAAAGCCAAAGATCAGCGAGGTAAAGCCTTTCTCAATGTTCTCAGCGCCTAGGCTAGGACCAATGGTGCGCTCTTCAATGATTTCCATTGGTGCTGCGAGTGAGCCTGCACGTAATAGCAGGGCAAGGTCATTGGCGCTTTCAGTAGTGGGCTGGCCGGTAATCTGAAACTTAGAGCCAAATTCACTCTGGATGGTGGCAATGGTCAGTACTTCGCCTTTGCCTTTTTCAAACAAAATCATGCCCATGGGCTTACCAATGTTTTCACGGGTGACTTCTTGCATCACACGGCCACCGGCCGCATCGAGTGAGATATTGACCGAGGGACGTTGATTTTGATCAAAGCCAGCGCTCGCATCGGTAATGCGCTCACCGCTAAAAATAATCGACTTCTTGAACACGCCCAGACGGCCTTCACCAAAGCGGAAGACATCCATGCCCGGAGGAACGGGATCGCCAACTGCAATGGTCGAGACCAGCGGGTCAGCAAGGCGGGATTCGAGGGTGGCGGTGCGGCCAATAATGTCTTTGGCGCGCGCAGTGTCTTGTACGCCAGGCAATTGCACGATGATGCGATCGGCACCTTGCTGTTGAATCACAGGCTCTTTTACTGCCAGTTCATTGACGCGCTTATTGAGCGTCGTAATGTTTTGTTTTACTGCGCTGTCTTGCACTTCCTTGAGCGAGCTGGGTTTGAACTGACCCAGTAGGCGAGCACCACCAGCCTGGGCATTGAGTTGCCAAGTCAGGTCAATTTGCGAGGCGGTGAGCAGTGTCCTGGCTTTTTCCGCTTCTTCCGTACTGCCAAATTGAATGGTGATGGATTCATTGCCACGCTCAATACCTTGATGGCGAATGTTCTTCTCACGCAATTGACTGCGAATGTCGCCAGCAATCGCCAGCACTTTTTTCTGCACCGCGCCTTGCATATCAACCTGCAGCAGGAAGTAAACGCCACCCCGCAGATCAAGCCCAAGGGGCATTGGCATCGCATTGATGGAGCTGAGCCAATGAGGTGTGTTGGAGAGTAAATTTAAAGCAACTGTAAAGCTGGGATCATTTGGATCGGAATTCAATTGCTGCTGCAATAAATCCTTGGCCCGGAGCTGAATGTCGGTGTTATCAAAGCGAACCTTCACCGATCCCACATTACCGGTGCGCTCAAAAAACATGCCCGTACTTGGAATCGAGGCATCCGCCAAGATTTTTTCAACACGCGCTTGCGTTGCCAGTTCAACCTTGACGGTTGGCTTGGCCGCCGACACTTGGACCGCTGGAGCCTCTCCAAAAATATTGGGTAAGGAGTAGAGCGCACCAATTAGGAGCGCAACACCAATTACAAGGTACTTCCAAAGGGGGTAACGATTCATAGTGTCTTGATGGCGCTAATACTGAAAATGAGATTAAGCAGCTTTGAGGCTGCCTTTAGGTAAAACCATGGTGACCGCGCCTTTTTGCATGATCACTTCGGTGCCCGCTGCAATTTCAACGGTTACGTTTTGGTCTTTCATTGCAGTGACTTTGCCCAGAATTCCGCCGATGGTAATGACTTCATCGCCAACCGCCAATGCTTCAAGCATGAGGCGCGTTTCTTTTTGACGCTTCATTTGTGGGCGAATCATGATGAAGTACAGCACCACAAACATCAAAAGGATGGGTAAGAAACCCATTAGGCCGCCGCTATCCGAGCCTGTGCCAGTTTGAGCAAATGCATTACTAATCCACATATTCAACGCCTCCATATAGAACCCTAATTAAAAAGCCAGAAAGATCGGCTAAGGTGCAATTCTAAACCGCTCGGGGGATTTGAAGCCTAATCCTGGCCTGGCTCGACGCCACGTTGCCGATCGGCATAAAACTGCTCACGGTAGGCGCTAAACCGATCGTTCGCCAGGGCTTCCCGGATTTCAGTCATTAGCCCTAAGTAGTAGGACAAATTGTGGATGGTATTGAGCTGCGCCCCCAGAATTTCATTGGCTTTTTGCAGGTGGTTGAGATACGACCGGGTAAAGCGCTGGCAGGTATAGCAGGTGCAAGTCGGGTCTACTGGGCGGTCATCGTCCTTGTAGCCGCTATTGCGCAGCTTCAAATCGCCAAAGCGGGTAAACAGCCAGCCATTGCGGGCATTTCGGGTGGGCATGACGCAATCAAACATATCGATGCCATTACTAACCCCCAGCATGAGGTCTTCAGGGGTGCCAACACCCATTAAATAGTGAGGGGCTTTTTCTGGCAGCTTGGGAGCGGTAAAGGCCAAAATCCGCTCAAACTCAGGCTTGGGCTCCCCTACCGAAAGACCCCCAATTGCAATGCCATCAAATCCCTGCCCACTGACTTCGGCTAAGGAGGCTTCACGCAAGGACTCAAACATCCCGCCTTGCACAATGCCAAAGAGTCCATTACCCGTTTCAAGCTCTCGAAAGCGCTTGAGCGAACGGGCGCCCCAGCGCAGGGAAAGCTCTAATGATTGCCGCGCTGCCTTTTCGGTGGTGGCCTGACCGTGAGTTTCATAGGGAGTGCACTCATCGAATTGCATGGCAATGTCACTATTAAGCACCGCCTGAATCTCCATCGAGACTTCCGGAGACATAAATAATTTATCGCCATTAATGGGTGACGCAAAGGTCACACCCTCTTCTGAAATCTTTCGCAGCGCGCCGAGACTAAATACTTGAAAGCCTCCTGAGTCCGTCAAGATGGGTTTATCCCATGCCATAAAGCGATGCAGTCCGCCGTGTTTTGCAATGACATCGAGCCCAGGCCGTAACCACAAATGAAAGGTGTTACCTAAAATAATTTGCGCTTTTGCTTCTTCGAGGTCACGCGGGGTCATGGCCTTCACGGTACCGTAGGTTCCCACCGGCATAAAGATGGGGGTTTGTACGCTGCCATGGGGTAGATCAAGCCTGCCGAGTCGCGCCAAGCTTTGCGAATCACGCTTGATTAACTCAAATTGAATGGGTGAAGTCATTGGGTTGCTTTATGAGCGATTCAGAAACATAGCATCACCATAACTGAAAAAGCGATAGCGCTCTGCAATCGCATGCTGATAAGCCTCCCGAATGGTATCCATACCGGCAAAGGCACTAACTAACATAAGTAAAGTCGATTTGGGTAAGTGAAAGTTCGTTACCAAGGCGTCCACCACCTTGAACTCAAAACCAGGGGTAATAAATAAATTAGTATCCCCGGTGAGTTGCTGATTCTGGGCATAACTTTCCAAGGTACGTAAGCTGGTAGTGCCAACGGCAATCACGCGCCCACCCCTTTGCTTAGTCTGCGCAATAGCCTCAATGGTTTTTTCGGGGATGCTGTACCACTCATGATGCATTTGGTGCTGGCTTAAATCTTCGGAGTGAACCGGTGTGAAGGTGCCGGCGCCAACGTGCAAGGTGATGGTAGCGCGATTTACGCCATTATCAGCAAGGCGCCCTAAGACAAGGTCATCAAAGTGCAGGCCTGCCGTAGGCGCTGCTACGGCACCGGGATTGCTTGCCAAAACAGTTTGGTAGCGCTCGGCATCATCGCGATCGGCTTGGTGCTCTATGTAGTGTGGGAGAGGCAGTTCTCCAAAGCGATCGAGTAATTCCAATACATTCTGCCCGAAGGCAATTTCATAAAAGCGATCCTTGCGCTGCAGGATCTGGACATCGATTTGTTCACCGAGTTTATTTTGAATGTAGATTCGGCCGCCAACTTTAGGTGTCTTTGAGGCCCTTATTTGCACCCAGGCTCGGTTTTCACCCGTGATGCGCTCAATTAAGAGCTCAACCTGTCCGCCAGTTTCTTTCTGACCATATAGCCTTGCCGGGATTACCTTCGTATCATTGAAAATGAATAAATCGCCAGGCTTGGCTATTTGGCTGATATCAACAAATTGACGGTCGTGTATGCCGTCGCTAGCCACCTCCAACAAGCGGCTGTCGGAGCGATTGGCTAGGGGGTGCTGAGCAATTAGCTCGGGCGGAAGGTCGTAATTGAAGTCGGAGAGTTGCATAGCGTTACCATCGAAGTTGGAATTCTAACCATGACGAAACCCCGACCACCAAATGCGCTCGAAAAAATGGGCTTAAATAGCCCGATTGGGCTGGCATTGCACCTGCCAAGCCGCTACGAGGACGAGACTGCGCTTTATAGTATCGAAGACGCATTGATTAAAGGGTCATTTAGCGCAGTACAGACCCAAGGAAAAGTCATTCGCAGTCAGGTACTGTTTCGGCCGCGACGCCAGTTGGTGGTCACCATTGAAGACGACACCGCTGTGCTGCAGTTGCGCTTTCTCAATTTTTACCCAAGTCAGCAAAAGCAAATGGCCGTAGGCACCCACGTCCGAGTACGCGGCGAGGTACGCGATGGCTACTCTGGACCTGAGATGGTTCATCCTACCGTCAAAGCTGTGCCGCCTGATGCGCCGCTACCAGCAAGCTTGACTCCGGTCTATCCCGCCAGTGAGGGCGTGACTCAAACGGTCATTCGTAAGGCAGTGCAGCAGGCCTTGCGATCGAGCGACATTTGGCAATTTTTAGCCGAGGTAATACCCGCATCCGTAACGACTGATCTTTTGCCGCGGGGCGAGTGGATGCCTTTGCATGATGCTATTCACTACCTACACAACCCACCGGCCGATGCTGATACCGCCGCCTTAATGGAACGAACCCACCCAGCATGGCGACGCGTGCAGTTTGAAGAATTATTGGCACAGCAACTCTCGCTAAAGCAGGCTCATGCACTGCGCCGTCAGCGCAATGCACCTCGTCTGCATGGAGGCCCATCGACTGGGGGGCAGCAATCGATTGAGCAAGGACTGTTGGCAGCGCTGCCATTCGAATTAACGGGCGCTCAAAAGCGGGTGTGGGCACAAATTGAGTCGGACCTCAGCCGAGCATTTCCAATGAACCGTTTGTTGCAGGGGGATGTGGGCAGTGGCAAGACCGTGGTTGCGGCTCTGGCCGCTGCCAGGGCAATCGACCATGGTTATCAGGCTGCGGTCATGGCCCCCACTGAAATCCTGGCGGAACAGCACCACATCAAAATGCAAGAATGGTTTGGGCCGCTTGGTGTGCAGATTGTATGGCTATCGGGCAGTTTAAAAGCCAAAGAAAAAAAAGCCGCACATGCCGCAATTGAGAGTGGTGCTGCGCAACTGATTATTGGTACCCACGCCTTGATTCAGGAAAGCGTCTCCTTTGCAAAGTTGGGCTTAGCGGTGATTGATGAGCAGCACCGCTTTGGGGTCCGTCAACGCCTAGAGATATCGCAGCGCATCGGCTCTGAATTGTTTTACTGCCATCAGCTGATGATGTCCGCAACCCCAATACCCCGCACCTTAGCAATGACCTACTACGCCGACCTGGACGTGGCTGTAGTGGATGAGCTACCGCCTGGGCGCAAGCCTATTACAACCAAGGTGGTGAAGCACAGCCGGCGGGATGAGGTCATCAATGGACTGCAGGACTGGCTTAGTAAAGGCTTGCAAGCCTACTGGGTTTGCCCCCTGATTGAAGAATCGGATGCGTTACAACTGCAAACCGCAGTGGAGAGTTATGCGCAGTTAGAAGAGCACCTACCGCAATTTAAAGTAGGCCTGGTGCATGGGCGATTAAAGGCGGAGGAGAAGGCTGCTGTTATGGCAGCATTTAAGGCCAATCAAATTCAATTGCTGGTGGCAACGACAGTGATTGAGGTTGGGGTGGACGTACCCAATGCGGCCCTGATGGTGATTGAACATGCAGAGCGATTTGGTTATGCCCAAATTCATCAATTGCGTGGCCGAGTAGGGCGCGGTACAGCGGACTCAGTCTGCATTTTGATGTACGCAGAACCCCTTTCGGCAGCTGCGAAGGAGCGTTTGCAAACCCTGCGTGAAGTATCCGATGGCTTTGTGATTGCGGAGCGGGATTTATCGCTGCGAGGCCCAGGTGAACTCTTGGGCGCAAAGCAATCGGGTGATACCATGCTCCGTTTTGTTGACCTGCAACGCGACGCCTGGCTGATCGATTTAGCCCAGCAGGTAGCGGAGCGCCTTTTGGCAAATCACCCTGCGGTGGTGGAGCAGCAACTGGAGCGGTGGCTTGGATCACGCGCCGATTTTCTAAAAGCCTGATAATTGAGCCATGACATTAACTGAACTTCGCTACATTGTTGCGGTTGCCCGGGAGCGCCATTTTGGGCGTGCAGCAGAGGCATGCCATGTGTCGCAGCCGACCTTATCGGTTGCCATCAAGAAACTCGAGGAAGAATTGGGTGCGCAGATTTTTGAGCGTACCAGTGCTGAGGTTGCAATGACGGCCCTGGGAATTTTGATTGTGGAGCAGGCTCAGCGTGTTTTAGAGGAGTCCAATGCGCTTAAGCACCTAGCAAAGCACGGTCAAGATCCTTTATCGGGCCCCTTGCGCCTGGGTGCAATTTATACCGTTGCACCATATTTGTTACCCAGCCTTGTGCGGGTAGCACGTGAGTCCATGCCTAATGCCCCACTATTTTTGGAAGAAAATTTTACGGTTCGTTTGTTAGAGATGCTGCGTCAAGGCGTACTCGACTGCGCTATTTTGGCCGACCCGTTTCCGATGGCAGGCCTTGAAGTTGCCGAGTTGTACGATGAGCCATTTTATGTGGCCGTACCAAAAGACCATCCTTGGACTGAACGCCAATTGATTGGCCACGATGAATTAAAAGAACAAAATACCTTGCTTCTGGGTGCGGGACACTGCTTTCGTGATCATGTTATCGGTGTGTGCCCAGAACTGAATCGCTTTGGGCCGGGCCCGACGATGGGTGAGCAGCGCAGTTTTGAAGGTTCCTCACTGGAAACTATCCGACAAATGGTGGCTGGCGGCATTGGCATTACGGTTTTGCCACGCACATCGATTCCTGATCCCAAAACACGCGAAGGTTTGATTCGCTATATCCCCTTTGAAGAGCCTATGCCGACGCGTCGCGTGAGTTTGGTATGGCGTAAAAGTTATCCGCGCGCAGCTGCGATGGTAGAGCTCGCCAAAACAATCCGGCGCTGTGATTTGCCTGGAGCGAGGCTGGTCTGATTTTGCAGCGCCTCTATGCTTACGCCTGCTTAATTCGGCTCGACAAGCCGATTGGTACACTGCTCTTGCTGTGGCCTACCTACTGGGCTTTGTGGCTATCCAATCAAGGAATGCCGCCATTCGATTTATTGATTATTTTTACGCTCGGTACTTTTTTGATGCGCAGCGCAGGATGTGCCATTAATGACTATGCCGATCGGGATTTTGATCGCCATGTCGAGCGCACTAAAAATCGCCCCATCACGAGCGGTCAAATCAGTGGTAAAGAAGCAGTTCTGATTGCTGCCATCCTTGCCTTATTGTCCTTTGGATTAATTCAGCCACTCAATTTACTCACAAAACAGCTATCGGTTTTTGCGATTATTGTCGCAGCGGTGTATCCATTTACGAAGCGTTTCTTTGCGATGCCGCAAGCCGTATTGGGCGTCGCTTTTGGATTTGGAATTCCGATGGCCTATGCCGCAAGCCAGAATCAAGTACCACTTGAGGCATGGATTCTATTCGCAGGTAATCTTTTCTGGACGATTGCCTATGACACTGCGTATGCCATGGTGGACCGTGATGATGATCTGCGTTTGGGTTTGCGTACCTCTGCGATTACCTTTGGACGTTTTGATGTGATTGCAATTGCAGTCTGTTACGCCTTGCTGCTATTCAGTCTTTTGTGGGTTGCTTACCTGGTTCAACTCAATGACTTTTTTTGGTTGGGGTGGATTGGGGCGCTGATCTGCGCGATCTACCATGTGTCACTGGTGCGTACCCGGGAACGGGAGGCTTGCTTTAAGGCATTTCGCCAAAACAATTGGTTAGGCGCCTTTTTGTTCCTGGGGATCGTGCTGGGATTATTGGGCTAGCTCGTCGCCCATAGCCTGTCCACGCTTGGCTGCAGCAGCGAGGGCCGCCTCTAAGATGCCCTGCCAATTCCCCTCTTGAAGGACAGTCAAAGCGGCAGCAGTAGTGCCCCCCTTGGAGGTCACCTTTTGACGCAAGCTACCAGCGGACTCGTCTGAATTGATAGCAAGCTGCGCGGCGCCCTGCAAGGTCGCATATGCAAGGGCTCTGGCAGTGTCTGGATCAAGGCCTAATTTTTCTCCGCCACTTTGCAGTGCCTCTAAAAATGCAAACACATAGGCGGGGCCACTGCCAGATAGCGCAGTAACGGCATCAATCAAATGCTCATCCTTTACCCAGACACTTTGCCCCACCGCATTGCAGAGTGCCGCAGCCTTAGAGCAGGCTTGGGTATCAACGCTGGCGCCTGCACATAGGCCCGTCATACCCATGCCGATGAGGGCAGGGGTATTTGGCATTGCCCGCACACAGTGCGAATGACCCAACCAGCTTGTCATATTGCTGAGACGAATGCCGGCTGCAATACTGATGATGAGTAGGCGTTGCGCATCAATGGTTTTTAAGTGGGGCGCTAGGGATAGGGCTACTTGCTTGAAGTCTTGGGGCTTCACGGCCATAACCATGACGTGCTCGAGCTTTGAATCGAACTGCAATTGGTCGATGGAATTGACGATGGCTACTGAAAAATCAGCCTTCAGCTTTTCGGCAGTCGAAGTCAATGGCTCTACTACCGTGATTTGTTTGGCATGTAAGCCGCTCGCCAGTAAGCCACCAATCAGGGCTCGACCCATATTGCCGCCACCAATAAAGGTGATGTGGGTGTGGGCTAAAGGGGGGGGAAGGGAATCAGTCATAAGCAGAATAGTACTAGGCCTTAGCGATAGGCCGCTGACCAAAGATGGCAGTGCCGATGCGAACCAGGGTGCTGCCCTCGGCAACCGCGGCCTCAAGGTCGTCAGACATGCCAATCGAGAGGGTATCAAAATAGACGTAGCCTCGGTCATCCAGGCGCGATTGCTGAATTTGCACAAACAGCGCCTTGAGCTTGGCGCATGCGGCGCGTTGCTCTGCAGGGTCGCTGCTCAGAGCAGGAATAGCCATCAGCCCTCGCAGAGTGAGACCAGGCAGTTGCGCAACCGCATCGCATAGCGCCGCCGCCTCATCAATCAAGACCCCACTTTTGCTCTCTTCATTGCTGATGTTGACTTGAACGCAGACTTGCAGTGGCAGTATCTCAGGCAGTTCTAGGCGCTGTTCCGACAAACGCTCTGCAATTTTTAGGCGATCAATGCTTTCAACCCAGTCAAAATGGTGCGCTACGTCTTTGGTTTTATTGCTTTGCAGTGGGCCAATAAAATGCCATTCAAGCCAAGGGCGTAATTTGGCGAGTTTCTGTATTTTTTCAACACCCTCTTGGACGTAGTTTTCGCCAAAACACGTCTGGCCTGCATGCATTGCCTCTTCTACCGCGCTAGCAGGGAACAGCTTGCTGACTGCCATCAATTGAATTTCTTCAGGCTCGCGTTTAGCAGCGAGGGCGGCTAATTCAATGCGGTCTCTGACCTGGATTAAGTTGACGGCGATTCCCCTCATGCTGCCTTGGCTCCTGTAACTTGCGCATCTTCCAGCAGTTGATCCAAAATCTCAACCCAATGCAGTACTGGCATTTTTTCTTGCTGCAAATGCGTGATGCAACCAATGTTGGCAGAAACAATAGCGGTAGCATTGCTATCGTCATAGGTCCGCTGCAAATGATCTAATTTTTGCTGACGCAATTGGCTAGAAAGGACTGGCTGCAAAACGGAGTAAGTACCTGCAGAGCCGCAGCATAGATGGCTGTCTGCGCACAAGCGTGCGGGCACTCCAATGCTCTCTAATAAGCCTTCTACTTTGCCCCGAATTTTCTGGCCATGCTGCAAGGTGCATGGCGGATGGTAGACCACACCTGATTTTGGATTACTGCCGAGCAGCGCAACCAAGCCTTCTGTATAGCTCGGCAGAATTTCTGCCAAATCTTTTGTCAGCTCAGAAATGCGTTTAGCCTTCGCAGCATACTGCGCATCCTCCGCAAGCAAATGGCCATAGTCTTTCACCATCACGCCACAGCCTGATGCGGTCATCACGATCGCGCTTACCGGATTACTGCCATCAACGTAAGGCCACCACGCATCAATATTGCGCCGCGCTGCTTCGAGCCCGCCATCCTGGTCATTGAGGTGATAGCGGAGCGCGCCGCAACAGCCTGCCTTAGGGGCGCTAATCAAATCAACACCGAGGCGCGATAAAACACGCCTGGTAGCCAGATTGATATTGGGCAGCATACCGGGCTGCACACAGCCTTCTAGAATCAGCATCGTACTGCGTGCCACCTGCTTTATTGGTTTCACGAATACTGCGTTATCTGTCTTAACTTGATTGGTGTAAACACCATTGATCGGCACCTTGCGTTTTAATTCGCTTGGCAGAAGTGGACGCACCAATCTTCCGAGAGCCATCGCGGAGTTAAAGAGCGCGGGGCGTGTTAAGCCTTCCTTTAAAAGCCAGCGCGTGAGGCGCTCACTGGATTTGCGTGGGGCTGTACTTTCTTCTGCCCATTTACGGCCGATGTCAATCAGTTGGCCATATTGCACGCCGCTTGGGCAGGTGGTTTCGCAATTACGGCAAGTTAAGCAGCGATCCAGGTGCAAGCGGGTTTTTTCAGTCACCGCCTGACCCTCTGCGATTTGCTTGATCAGGTAGATTCGCCCGCGTGGACCATCTAATTCATCACCCAATATCTGGTAGGTTGGGCAAGTGGCAGTGCAAAAACCGCAGTGCACGCACTTTCCTAGAATGCGCGCAGCTTCATTGCCGTCGTGGGTGTTAATGAACTGGGGAGCGAGTTGGGTTTGCATGTCAATGAATGGGTTAAGGAAGGCGACCGGTTGCAAAAACGCCGGATGGATCAAATGCCTTACGCAATTGGGCTTGTACAGCAGTCAGTGCTGCGCTATGGGCTTGATCGCTGAGCAGAGTGAACCGTTGCTCTACACCAGTACTGCCAACACGAAAGCAGCTGGCATGACCGCCATGCTCAATTGCTTTTGCTTTGACATTGGCTTGGGTTGCAGCATCGGCCGGGCCATGCCACCAGCGTTGCTGGCCATGCCATTCCAAGATGCGCTGCTGCGTGCTACCTGAGGCAAGCTTAGAAAAATCAATTGCAGGACATGCTGCCGGCAGAGCTAGGCGATAGAGGGCATCAGCGGCGCCCACGTCCTGAAAACAAGCCAATTTATGTTCGCGTAAATCACGCCAAAAAGAATTTGCAATCGCAGGATCGAGCTCGGTAGCGCCAAGGGTCGATTTCATGAGGACGGTAGCGGACTGTACTGCGGCAACTGCTCCCGCAAGGCGAATGGTCAGCTCGCCATCGGTATTGGCATCGTCTGAACCGACCCAAGTACTTGCTGATAAAGGCAATGGTTGGCCTGCCCATTCATTTAGCACCTTTAGGGCACGCGCCTCAGAAATAAAGCAGCGAAGCGATGCGGTACCGGCTGGTTTGGGTAAGACCTTGACCGAGGCCTCCAGTATGAGGGCGAAGGTGCCTAAAGAGCCTGGCAACAAACGTGAGACGTCATAGCCAGCCACGTTTTTCATGACCTTGCCGCCGAACGATAAATCATGCCCTTGCCCGTCCATCAGGCGCGTACCCAATACGTAGTCGCGCAAATTACCAGCACTGATGCGTCCTGGGCCAGCAAGGCCGGTACCAATCGCGCCGCCAAATGTCGCTTGTGCTCCAAAGTGGGGAGGCTCAAATGCCAGCATCTGATTTTTTTCGGCGAGCGCCGCCTCAATCGTGGCTAATGGTGTTCCAGCGCGCGCTGTAATCACGAGTTCTTCTGGTTGGTAATCTACGATCCCGTGAAATCCTGCAGTCAGTAGTTTTGAATGTGCACTGGGGTTGCCGTACCACGCCTTGGATCCACCGCCATGAATCGATAGCACCGACTTGGATGCCGCTGCGGCTTGAATTTGCTCTCGAAACTCCTGAATCTGTACATCACTCATTAAAAACGCTCCAACTCAGGGTGCGGTAACTTACCGCCGCTGATGCGCATGCGGCCGTACTCAGCGCAGCGGCTGAGGGTTGGAATGGCTTTATCGGGATTCAGTAATTGGGCTGGGTCAAAGGCGCGTTTGACGCCCCAAAATAACTCCCGCTCGTGTTCGCCAAACTGCACGCACATCGAATTAATCTTTTCGATACCGACACCGTGTTCGCCGGTAATGGTTCCGCCCAGCTCTACACAGGCCTCGAGTATGTCGGTACCAAACTCTTCAGCACGATGCCACTCATCTGGATCGGCGCCATTAAACAAAATGAGCGGATGCATATTACCGTCGCCCGCATGGAATACATTTAAGCAGCCAAGTTGATACTTCTTTTCCATTTCCTGAATGCGGCGCAAGAGCGTAGCAATGTGGCGCCGTGGAATCGTACCGTCCATACAGTAGTAGTCGGCCGCAATCCGGCCCGCCGCTGGGAAGGCATTCTTGCGACCACTCCAGAACGTCAGGCGTTCCGTTTCATTTTTGGAGATGCGAATGCCACTTGCACCGGCTTTTTCTAATACGGCAGTCATGCGACCAATTTCTTCTGCAACTTCTTCTGGTGTGCCGTCGGACTCGCACAGCAAAATGGCAACTGCATCTAAATCGTAGCCAGCGTGCACAAACTCCTCGACCGCGCGGGTGGTTGCCTTGTCCATCATCTCGAGGCCCGCCGGAATAATGCCAGCAGCAATAATGGCTGCAACCGCATTGCCCCCTTTTTCGATGTCATCAAAACTAGCCATAATGACTTGGGCTAGTTTGGGCTTTGGTACAAGTTTGACGGTTACCTCTGTAACGGCTGCCAACATGCCTTCGCTGCCCATCACGATGGCGAGTAAATCGAGCCCGGGAGCATCCGGTGCTAGGCTGCCAAATTCGACGATCTCGCCGCTCATTAAAACGCCGCGGACGCGCAATACATTGTGGAGGGTAAGTCCGTACTTTAAGCAGTGAACGCCGCCCGAGTTTTCATTGACGTTGCCGCCAATCGAGCAGGCAATTTGCGATGATGGATCGGGTGCATAGTACAAGCCCAAATGGGCAACCGCCTCAGAAATTGCCAGATTGCGCACACCAGGCTGTACCACTGCGGTACGCGTAAATGGGTTGATATCCACAATCTTTTTGAGCTTTGCGAGGGAGAGAACCAGGCCTTGTGAGATGGGCATGGCGCCACCGGATAGACCGGTACCGGCGCCGCGGGGCACGACAGGGACATTCATGGCATGGCAGATTTGCAAAATACGCGACACTTGCGCTTCGTTTTCAGGCAGGGCAACTGCCAAAGGCATGCGCCGATAGGCCGCTAAACCATCACATTCATAGGGGATTGTGTCTTCGGGCTCCCACAAAAGGCCGTCTTCAGCCAAGATGGGCCGGAGCGCCGAGACTAATTTGGCCTGCAAAGCCTTAATTTCTAAGAGATCGGGTGGCGGGGCGACAGTATTCATCGTTCCATTTTAGCCATTTACCTATAATCAGTTGATGGGAAATCGACTTTCAAAAATTACAACGCGAACCGGCGATGCCGGCATGACCGGTTTGGGCGATGGTAGCCGGGTTGAAAAGGACCATTTGCGCATTTGCGCGATGGGCGACGTTGATGAGCTCAACTCCGAAATTGGGGTTTTGATGACCGAAGCAATCCCAGAATCGATTGCCAGTGAGATGCAGACCCTCTTTTTGCGGGTGCAGCATGACTTGTTTGATTTGGGTGGCGAGCTATGCATCCCTAATTACACCCTACTCAAAGAAGAACAAGTGGCGCAGTTGGATGCCTGGCTAAAGCTGTACAACGATACGCTGCCTCCTTTAACCGAATTTATTCTGCCAGGCGGGACTCGCGCTGCTGCGCAGGCCCATGTGTGTAGAACAATTTGTCGTCGCGCTGAGCGATCAATCGTTAAGCTCGGTTGGCACGATACCTTGCATGACTCGCCGCGTCAGTACGTCAATCGCTTATCGGATTTATTGTTTGTTTTGGCGCGGGTCTTAAATCGCGCTGCTGGTGGTCAGGATATTCTCTGGAAGAATCAGAATAAATCCGATTGATCCAGAGTTACCATCGTCGGTTTAGCTGCGCCGGCGTTTCTTAACGGCTTGCGCTAAGCGCTCTAAGACCCGTACAGAATCATCCCAATTGATGCAGGCATCGGTAATGCTCTTGCCATATTCAAGCGCGCTAGCATCATCTTTGCCGGGCGTAAATTTTTGAGCGCCGCCATTGAGGTGACTTTCAATCATGACACCAAAGATGTGACGTGAACCAGATTCAATTTGTTTTGCAACGTCATCAGCAACCGTGATCTGACGCTCATGTTGTTTGCTCGAGTTGGCGTGCGATAAATCAACCATTAGAGTAGCCGGTAACTTTGCAGCCTCAAGCTCGGCACAGGCCGCATCAACAAATTTAGCTTCGTAGTTCGGTTCTTTGCCGCCGCGCAGAATGACGTGGCAATCTTTATTACCGTTAGTTTCAACGATGGCAACTTGACCATTTTTGTGTACCGATAAAAAGTGGTGCGCCCTGCGCGCTGCCTGAATTGCATCAGTGGCAATGCGGATATTGCCATCAGTACCATTTTTAAATCCAATGGGGGCCGATAGACCAGAGGCGAGTTCGCGATGTACCTGGCTCTCGGTGGTGCGGGCACCAATGGCTCCCCAGGAAATTAAATCGGCAATGTATTGCGGCGAGATGACATCTAAAAATTCGCTTCCCGCAGGCATGCCCATGCGGTTGATTTCCATTAGCACCTGACGCGCAATGCGCAGACCTTCTTCGATACGGAAACTCTCATCCAGATACGGGTCATTAATTAAACCCTTCCAGCCAACAGTAGTGCGGGGTTTTTCAAAATAGACCCGCATGACGATTTCCAGTTCGCCCGAAAAGCGCTTGCGTTCGGCCAAGAGGCGCTGGCAATATTCGAGCGCTGCTCTAGGGTCATGAATGGAGCATGGACCGATGATGACTAAAAGTCGATCATCTTTGCCGTGAATCAAATTACGAATTTTGCTGCGCGTTTGGCTGATTAATTTTTCAATCGCTGTTCCAGCAATTGGGAAAAAACGAATCAGGTGCTCCGGCGGCGGTAGTACCGTAATGTTGTGAATGCGTTGGTCGTCGGTATCCGAGGTTTTATCCACGCTGGCATACCAGTTTTCGGGGGTGATGTTGGTTCGATTACTCATAGTCGTATTTTAAGCTGATTAGGCCGTGCCCCCTACAGTCATGCCATCAATCCTTAGGGTTGGCTGGCCTACGCCTACCGGCACGCTCTGCCCCTCCTTGCCACAAACACCAACCCCGCTATCCAGTTTGAGGTCATTGCCAATCATCGAGACCTGTTTTAAGCACTCTGGGCCGTTGCCAATAATGGTGGCGCCCTTAACGGGATATTGAATTTTGCCGTTTTCCACCCAGTAGGCCTCCGATGCCGAAAAGACAAATTTTCCGCTGGTAATGTCCACTTGCCCGCCACCAAAGTTGACTGCATACAGGCCACGTTTGATGCTGGCGACGATTTCTTGGGGATCTTCTTTGCCGGCTAGCATATAGGTATTAGTCATGCGTGGCATAGGCAAGGAGGCAAAACTCTCGCGCCGACCATTACCGGTCTGCGGCATTTTCATGAGCCGAGCATTCAAGGTATCTTGAATGTAGCCTTTCAGAATGCCATCCTCAATCAAAGTGGTGCATTGGGTTGGCGTGCCTTCGTCGTCGATATTCAGGGAGCCGCGTCGCCCACTAAGCGTGCCATCGTCGACAACCGTAACCCCTTTGGCAGCAACCCGTTGGCCGATACGGCCTGCAAAAGCAGAAGATCCTTTGCGATTAAAGTCACCCTCCAGGCCATGACCGATCGCTTCGTGGAGCAATACGCCAGGCCATCCTGGGCCCATGACTACGGTCATCGGACCAGCAGGGGCGGGACGTGACTCGAGATTGAGTAGTGCGCTATCCACTGCTTCATCTACCCAATGATTCACTAGGTCCGATGTGAAATACCCGTAATCATGGCGCGCACCACCGCCAGCAGAGCCTGACTCACGACGCCCATTTTGTTCCGCAATCACATGAACGGAGACGCGCACAAGTGGCCTGATATCGGCCGCAAGTAAGCCATTGGCACGCATCACCAGTACCACATCGAATTCTCCAGCTAGGCTGGCCATCACCTGAATGATTCGGGGATCGCGTGCTTTGGCGCGCCGCTCAATTGCCTCAAGTAAAGCGATCTTCTCCGTTGGACCTAAAGAGTCGAGCGGATTTAAACCAGAGTACAAGGCATTGGCGACTGGAGTTGATGTGGTTCTGGCAAGGGCCTTCTTGCCACCCGATGGACCGATTACTCGGGTCGCTTTAGCTGACTTGAGTAGGGCGGGTAGATTGATTTCATCCGAATAGGCGAATGCAGTTTTGTCGCCGTAAATGGCGCGCACACCAACGCCTTGGTCAATACTGAAGCTACCGGATTTGACGATACCTTCTTCTAGGCTCCAGCTTTCATTGCGTGTGTGCTGAAAATACAGATCGGCATCATCCAAGCGATGGGCGTACATCACCCCAAAGGTGTCGTGCAAATCCGATTCCGTGAGGCCGCTGGGCTCCAGCAGGATTGACTTGGCTATTTGCAGTAAGTCGTCCTGTTGTTTGGGTTTAGTCCAATCGGTCGGCAGGTGAACATCATTCATAAATGCAGTGTCTTTCAAAAAATCACATGGTGCGGTGGTGTAATGCGGGCAATTTAGAGCGTACCGCGTTTAACTGTTCTTTGCTGAGCACGCCATGTACCAATCCCTCGCCTTGATCCAGGGTAGCAACAACTTGGCCCCATGGATCAATCAAGGTGCTATTACCCCAGGTGCGGCGCTGATTCTGATGCAGGCCTCCTTGGGCGGATGCCAAGACGTAGCATTGGTTTTCAATGGCCCTGGCGCGTAATAAGATGTCCCAATGGTCTTTACCGGTGGTGTAGGTAAAGGCGGCTGGAATAAGGTGGCAATCCACTAATCCAATCGCACGATAAAGTTCGGGAAAGCGCAAGTCATAACAGATGCTCAAACCAAAGCGCCACTCCACTCCCCCAACTAAAACCGACACACTCCCGGGCTGATCGCCAGGCGAAATTGTTTCTGATTCTTGATAGCGTTCTTCGTTTGTCTGAAATCCGAACAAATGAATTTTGTCGTAGCGTGCGATTTGCATGCCATCTGGATTGAATACCAAGGTTGTGTTGAGTACCTTGCTGGGATCACTGCACTCCAGTGGAATGGTGCCAGCAACTAAAAAAATAGCATGCTGTTTTGCAAGACTGGATAGGCGCTCTTGGATTGGGCCATGGCCTAGTTTTTCCCTAGCCTTTACCTTATCGGTATCGGCCAAACCCATCAGGCAAAAGTATTCCGGTAGCAGAACAAGCTTAGCGCCTGCGGTAGCAGCCTGAGCAACCCAATGCGCTGCCCGCTCGAGATTCTCTTGAGGCAGGGGTGTAGACACCATCTGAATCGAGCAAACACGCAATTCTGACATAAGCTGAATCAATTAAAAGTAGGAATGCTTCAATCGTACTGCTTTACTTTAATTGGGGGTGGCGATTACGCCAGAACCAGTGAGGGACTCAATTACAGTTTGCTTGCTGGCGGGCGTAGGGGCATTTGGACTGGGCGCGCTTGGCTTAGGCTGTTCTTTGAGAAGGCCCTTAGTCCGAATGCCATCGAGTACCTTGGGATCTAAAGGCTGGCCCTGTTGGTTGAGGGGAATAATTTCCGGATCCGTCCACGAACCTTGCACTAAGTAATCGGATTGCATCGCCTTGTTGATTCGATTGGTTACCAGATATTGACCAATTAAAGCGCCAAGTCCAGCAATCGGATTGATCGCAAATACGGCCAAAGCGCCCGAGGTTGCGTCAATACTTGGGAAAATCGTAATGCGTAAATCCTGATTTTCTTTGGGAGCGTCAATAGAGCCTACCATGGCAACACGAGCCTGATCGAGTTGCATTAAAAAATTATCTGTTTTGGCAATTCCATTGCTGACTGCAAAATCACCCGTAATGGTTTTAAAGGCAGTCCCTTGCGATACCACCGTTCCAAGGCTACCTTGTAAGTCTAGGGTGGCAAAGCGCAACAGACTTTGTAGACTGAGGACGCTAAACAACTTAGCGGCAGTGTTATCGACCTTTAAGAGACGGCCTTTTTCAAGCGCAACATTGACCTTGCCGCTCAGCGTGGCAAGTTGGGGTTCAAATACCGAGCCATTCCATGCCAATTTTCCGCTAATGTTGCCATCGCCTCCTTCAATGGACTTGGGGTTGCCCCAGCGGGCTGCAATCGGGCCAAGATCTGCAATCGCCATCGAGATATCAATCTCAGTCCGCTCTTTTTGCGCGCCATCGCTGCCGCGCCATACCCCACTAATAGTGGCAGCGTCTTGCGGATTGCTCACTTGCAGATTATTAATAATCAAGGCGGTGGGCGTGCGGCTTGCTTTCAGGCTTACCTTGCCAAGGGACTTGTCGCCATATTGAAAGTTATCGATAGCCATATTGATATTTGGTAATACGCTTACCGATACCTGGAGCGGCTCTTGTCGTTTGGTTGCTGGATTAATGGCGGTAGCAGAGTCTATTTTTTCCGGAATGCGCAAGGTACTTAGCTTAGCGTTTAGCTGCCCTGCAATATCCATTTTTTTCTTAGCCTGCCACTGAATTTCCCCTGCTACCTGTGGTGATGTGATCTGCAACTGCAGTTGCGCGTCTTTTTGATTTGCACTTAATTGCAGATCAGACCAAAGGCGATTGAGTAGTATCAGTTTTTTTACTTGGGCAGTGATTTCCACCGGCGTATTACCGTCGGCGGATTTTGATGGGGTGGGCTCGCCCCCTTTTTTTGTTGCCGTATCCATTGCGGGACTTGGTTTTAAAAACGCATACCAGGTATCGAGATCAAGCTCATTGGTATTGATACCAAAAGCGATGCCATTCTGAGGTAGGGTCGCTGGCAAACCAATACTGTAGGCTTGCCGTACTGGGGATCCAGTGGCAGAGCTGCCTTGCATAAAAATACGCTCACCGATTTGGCCAGACCAACTAATGGCGCTGCCCCCACTTTTTGGATCCGCATTGCTTTTTAAGCTCAGGCGACCAGCGAGCGGTGTATTGATCTCCTTCTTCAATGGTTCTGGCGCATTTAAACCAAATGAATTCAGATTGAAACGGAAATTGCTGTCGATGTTGGATTTGTCTACACGGACTTGACCGTCATAGTTAATCCTACCTGTCATTGCATTCAACAAAGGAAAAAAAGCAGAATCGCTTCTATCAGTAAGGTGTTTTTTGAGCTCATTCGTATTAATGCCGCCAGCAATCGTCAGTAGCTTTTCTGTTCCTTTCGCTGACTGACTGGTCACCTGGAGGTTACCACCCAAAACTTCGGCACGGATCGTTTCCGGCACCGGAAAGTCATCCTGTATTCGCAGGCTGCCTTTGGTATTAATCAGTGGTGGAAAGTCGGACCACTGTATTTGATTGCCCAATAAAGTTAAACGAATATCGATATCCGGATCTTTTGTCCCTGATAGGGGGATTGCTAAATCGACGGTTAAATCGGCAGGGCCGCCGACACTGAGTAATTGCGCAACGGAGGACCGCTTCTGCAGAATGGGGGTAGGTTTAATGTAGTCCAGCAACTCCTTCAGGTCGCCGCTAGCGGAGCCCGTTACTTTTAGCTCTGAATTTGTAGCGTTTATGTCTTTGATCGTTGCTTGAATCGATTGCAACAGAACATGTTGGTAGCTTGCCGTATCGACTTGTACTTTCAGCGCCGACTCCTTCATCATTACTACGCCGCTGATATTAGTAAATGCTGGCCAGCTACCTTGGCTGACGGGAAGCGTCGGAACAGGATTAAAGGTCGTATTTTTAATTGGCAGATTTAGCGTGAACTCGCCTGGGAATTTAGCAGAGTAGGGGATTTGATTTGGATCCCCTTTAATCGAGAGGCTGCCTTGTTGAATCTCGCCAGCAGCAAAAGCCTTACTCAGGTAGGTGCGCGCATCGCGATCCATTTCGACTGGAAGATACCGGTGCGCTTGGGTCAGCGTGGCGCGCTCAAATTGCATATTCAGGGTCAGTGAGTCCGTTTGCTTGGGGTCACCAAAGAGGTAGTTCGCAGTTAAGGTTGCGCTGACATCGGGATTGCTAAATGCAACATCTTTTCCAGTGATTTGCCATTGCCCCTTTATTTTTTGCCAATCAATACGACCTTTTGCGGTCTCCAGCTTGAGTTTTGGGTCTACTAAAAAGCCGCTGATATCGAGCTCGAGATTGGGGGAGTTCAATATCAGGCTGCCTTGTTTTTCATTGGTTTCCAGTCGCCCCGTTAAGTTCGTCACGCTAGGCAAAACAGTGCGGGGTCCTAGAAAGCGAAAGTTGCTTAAGTCTGCCTTGATCGACAAGGCCAAATTGGCATTCGGTAACCAGGTTTTGGGTAGCGGTAGAGCGGATGATTTTTCAGACCATTGGATATCGACGTTCTCTAGCAGTCCACTTGCCTTTGAGCCTGCAATGATGCGATGCAGTTTTTTGGGGATGGGTAGATTAAGCGCAAATAAGGTGGCGTCATCGACACTGATTCGGGGAGATGCAAATCCAAAATCCCGAATTTCTTCACCGGCTTTAGGCGGAGTCCAATAAAACGACATGGGACTCAATTGCTTCAGGGGGGAATTTTTAGGACTGCCAAAATCCCGCCAGGCTAATTTTTTGCTCGTCACGGAAACCACTTTCCCTTTAGAGCTTTCCTGAATTTCTGCCTCGAGTCGACCAAATTCCAAAAGATCGCGCTCCTGTTTAAATTGAACGCGTAAGTCATCCGCAAACAGCAGGGCATCGCCACCACTTAGCATGCCCTTATTGAGACTTACAAAACCACGCGACTCAAGAATGCCCTCAAGTATGGGCGGAGGCAGCTTAAAGTCGAGTGCCAAGCGATTGAGGTTGAGCCCCTTAAAGTCCCACGTAAATTGCCCGCTCCAGTTGCGCCAATTGCCAGGCTCGCCACCAAACCCGTGTTTAAAGTCTGCGTTCAAGCGCACTGGGCTTGGATCGCTGGGCAGATAAGCCACCAAGTCAAACAGGTGATCTCGTAGACCATTGGAGATCGCTAGGGACTCAATGCGAACATCGGTATCTAACTTTTTCTTTTCGCGATCCCGCCAGTGAATCACTGCATTGTTTAGCCGAATGGCATTTTGTGCCATGAGCCAATCACTGCCCGCATGACCACTTTCGTTTGGGTCAAGTGCAATGCCAGCTACTGAAATTACCCCAGTTGATTCGCGCTCTGCCGTGAGCTCGACATCGCTGATATTTAATTTCTGAAAATACGGCGCGAGGTGATAAAAGGACAGCAGGCTGAGTTCGCCTGACAGGGATTGAATGGCAAGGACAGGCATATTTTTATTGCTACCGCTGACATTACCTGCCCCCTTCGTATAAAACCGCAACCCATCGATCTCAAATTCAGGCCGCAGACCATCCCAAGTGACGCGTATATCATCCATCGTGACTGTAATACCCAGTCGGGATCCAATCAGCTTTTCTAGGGCTGGTTTGGATTTTTCAATCTGTGGCCACACAAGATAGCGCACCCCAAAGTGAAGGCCAATGGCAAGCGCGGCCACTGCAAGCAGTACCTTTATTAGGCGCTTAAACCAGCGTGACCATTTTGGGGTGACAAAGCTGCCTTTAATGCCACTAACTAGGGAGCTCAAGGTAAATTTACGCAACATATACCCTATTATCCGTCAGCCCAGCCCGGAATGGCTATGATTCGGTATGGCTTCGCCCGATCAACCAATCGACTTTTTACAGCGGCATTCTGTATTTGCTAGCCGCTGGTTGCAGGCACGCCCCGATTGGACCTCTTGGCTTTTAGAGCATCAAGCTCAGCCGGTCAATTTAGCTGCGATTAAGGC
>JBIJAC010000056.1:0-8559 GCA_044345935.1 Polynucleobacter sp.
GATTACGACTCCAAAACTCCAGCCAGGCAAATGCCGAAGCAATGAAGATGCAAGTCCATACCACGCCAAAAGCCCAATCCGGCGGTTTCCATGGTGGCTGCAATAGTGCTTTGTACCAAGCCCCTACTTCAGTCGCAAGCCCACCTGCAATGGCCACAATCAAAACCCAAGCCGCTGCAGCAAGTACATGCTTTTGCAGAAGGAAGTCTGTTGTACTCATGCTTATGCCTTGGCAAGCCCCAACAAGTGTCCCATGTCTTTAAAGAAAATCTTGACGTGGGCCAATGGCTTTTTGCGCACCAGTTTTTTATGCATATACGACTCGAAGGTCAGCTTTTGCACGTCCTTGTCTTCGCACATCTTCACAAAGCTCTCACGGCGCTTGTTGGTGGTGTACCAAAAGTACTGCATGATGCCGAGCACAATGAAGGTTAGGCGGTGTTCTTTCATGAAGCGTTTACGGGCCAACTGTAAGCAGGCGGGATTTTTGCTCTCTAAAAATTCCATGACTGCTTCCCCGGCCAATTGACCGCCGAGCATGGCGTAATAAATGCCTTCGCCGGATGCGGGGGCGACGACCCCAGCAGCATCGCCTGCAAGCACTACCTGCTTACCGTCATCCCATTTTTTGAGGGGCTTCATCGGCAAAGGCGCACCTTCGTGGCGAACGAGCTCGGCATTTTCCAGGCCAATTTCTTTACGCAGTTTGCCAACCGCATGGCGAAGTGAGAAACCTTTATCTGCACTGCCCGTACCAATACTTAAAGTATCGCCGTGTGGGAATACCCAGCCATAAAAATCGGGGGACAAGGGTTTTTGGTAAAACACATCGCAGCGATGAGGATCATACGATTCCGGTTTAATGGCTGGCGCTTTGACAATCTCATGGTAGGCAAAGACATAGTTGGCTTCAGCGCATCCTTTAACGCCGGCACTGCGGCCCACTTGGGACTTAGCACCATCGGCACCAATTACGGCCCTAGCCAAAATACTATCCATGACGCCTTCGGCAGTGGATTTGTTATCACGTACTTTAAAGTGAATGCGCGCTAAATCACCTTCGCGTGTCAGATTTTCAAAAATGCCATCGCGTCGCTCTGCGCCATGTTGAACGGCGCGATTGCGTAACCATTCATCAAATTGCGAGCGATCAACCATGCCGACAAAACCATTCTCAATCTGAATATCGACTTTCTTACCCGCTGGCGAGATCATCCGTGCTGAAGTCGACTTAGCAACTAACAACTCATCGGGAATTGCAAAATCTTTAATGAGGCGCGGCGGTATCGCGCCACCACAGGGCTTGATGCGACCCCGTCGATCCAGCAGCAAGACGGACTTGCCTTTTTTAGCGAGGGTTTCAGCCGCAGTAGCTCCGGCTGGGCCACCGCCCACTACGACTACGTCATAGACAAGGCAATTTTGGTTTGTTTGCATAATCACTTCTCCACTTTCGAAGCTAAATAGGCTGATGCGATAAATAATCCCGACTCAATACTGAAGACGCTGGCGTAGGCCAACGATTGGCTTTCCATCACTGTTCTCGCGACATCGCTCGCTGCTGCTCCAAGCAATCCACCGACACCAAAGGCAATCGCCTGCGCCCCGCCCCAGAGCCCAATACGAACTCCCTCTTTGCCTGCGCCGCCAGCAACCGCCAAGCGCATCATTGATGCAATGGCAGCAATGGAGAATGCGCCATTAGCAAGCCCTAAGGCGAAGACATTAAAACGCAATGGCCACTCGGGTCCAACCATGCTGCCAACGGCCAGTCCAAACATCGCGATGCCAGACGCAACGCAGCCGTAAATCATCCAGAGGCGCAAGGAACCGCAATAGGCTCGCAAGCGACTTGATCCACAAATGGCAACCAGCAACATTCCCATCAGCACGCCCGAGTGCTGTACACCCGATAAGCTGGTTGTTTCACCCAAGCTATAGTCAAACACGATCCCAGCAAATGGCTCGAGGATTAAATCTTGTGAGCTAAACGCAAACATCGAAATAAAGATAAAGACAGAAAACCGACGCGCATCAGAGTCAGCCCAGACTTCAGCTAAGGCTTGTTTAAATGGGGTTTTGCGTTCTGCGCGCGCATGGCTGTTTTGCAATTCAGGGGTCTCAAGTCGATAGAGGGCTGCCAAGACAACCAACACAGCAATCGTAGAGATGATCCCTGAAATCACCACTACCTTATACGGCTCGTAGGGATCTAAAAATTTGCCGGCCATGATGCTGGTAAATGCAAAGCCAAAAATCATCATGAGCCAAACGATGGTTGCTGCCGCTGCGCGGCGCTCATCATTTACACCTTTAGCTAACAGTGCCAATAGGGAGGTGCCGCTAATGCTCACGCCGATACCAATTAAAAAGAACGCCACTGCAGCGCATGCAATTCCAAGAATGAGATAACTTGCCATCAGCGCGGTGGAGAGCGCTGCGCCAAACCCGCCCAAGGCCAAAACACAAATACCGCCAATGATCCAAGGCGTTTTCTTAGCCCCACTATCAGAGGCATGACCCATGCGCGGCCGAATCACTTGAATAAAATAATGAAACGCCACTAACAAGCCAGGTAAGATTGCGGGTAGTGCTAACTCCACCACCATGATGCGATTCAGTGTCGAGGTGGTCATCACCACAATGCCACCAATGGCGGTTTGCACTAGACCTAAGCGCACGATGTCCAGCCAACTAAAGCCGCTGGCACGTACAAAGCTGGGATTAAGTGCAATACCCATTAGCGCGCACCAAAGGAGTGAATAGCAAAAGCAGAAACCATCATGCCGCTCACTAAGAGTGGTACACCAAAGCCGCTATAGAAAAGTGCGTAGCGCACTGGGTCAGATAAAAACTTCCGCATCAGCACAAGTTGGCACACGATTAAGCCAGCAATCGCCAGTGCGTAATTACTGCGATCCCAATACAAGAGCAAGATAAGAACAACAACTTGGGGCACGATCATCACCCAGCACGCCAAGCGCGCTGCCCGATCCACACCCAACTGCACTGGCAAGGAGCGCACGCCCATCTTGCGATCGCCTTCAATTGCCTTGAAGTCATTCAGCGTCATGATGCCGTGGGCACTCAGGCTATATAAGACTGCAAGCGTGAGTGATTGCACGCTCGGCGCCATGCCACCCGCAAGTAGAGCTGCGCCGGTAATCCAGGCCAATCCTTCATAACTAAATCCGCAAGCTAGATTGCCCCACCAACCATTTTGTTTGAGTCTGACTGGCGGCATGCTGTAGGCCCACGCCAAAGCTAACGCAACCATGGTCGCAATAAATCCCCAGTGGCCTAAGGCACTCGCGAGCAAGAGCGACAGGATTGACCAAGCGATTGCAATGTATAAACCCCAGTGACCCGGAATGCGCCCCGATGGAATGGGTCGATTGGGTTCATTGATGGCATCGACGTGGCGATCAAACCAATCGTTGGTAGCTTGACTCGATGCACAGACCAATGGGCCTGTGAGCACTAATCCAATCAGCATGATGTGCCAATTGGCAGTAATGGAATAGCCGGATGAGATGGCCCCGCACGCAAATGCCCACATCGGCGGAAACCACGTAATGGGTTTGAGTAGCGTTGCGACAGCACTGATCTGAGGCATATTCATGTAAATAATTTTTACATTTACATATCAGACTGTCAAATAAATTTGACACTTTTACGGCTTTAAAAGCTCAGGACTAACCCTATTATACGGGTTTACCATTAGCTTCCCGTAAGGAGGCATGACAATCAAGAAGCAGGGTTTAACGACCCTCCCGAAATCCCCACTTCCATAGGCCCTCGCTCGAAAACGGCAAGACCAATAAAACATGCTCCAAAATGCCGAGTGACAAGAGTGTTGCCAGCAGGGTTTTGGATGTCAGGGCAAAGGCACTCTCCGTCGCAGTAAATACATCGATCCACAGCGGCGTAACGACGAGCATCGCCAAGACCACCGAGAATGGCATGAGGTAATTCATGGCGCGACGACGAAAATAAGTCTGTAAATACTTGAGGTGGTCCGGTAAGAAGCGTTCATTCAGATTGAGAACGCCGAGAAAGATATTAATCTTCGCACTTTGGCGCATCACCCACAAAATCACAAAAGCCCACAGACCGGTTGTATTAACAGCATCGATATGCAGAACGGCCAAGATGATACCCAGCACCAGCAGAGCAAGTTCATGGTGGTTAATGGTTTGGAACGCAAACCAGGCGCGTTGCCAGCCCTTGGCATCAACTGGACAAAGCACTCGCCGTGAGCCGGTAATGTAGCCGAGCAAGAAAGCCAATTCTTGCCAACCCCAAATCAATATCGCGCAAGTGAATGCACAGTACGCCCCTAGCACCGTATCTTGCGTACTAGAGATACTAATACCCCAAAAAGCAAAGAAGAGCAAAACGCTCGATGCTACAAAAATAGTCCGGAAGTACTTTTTAGAAAACCCATCCAACCATAGAATCGCACCGGTACTAAACCACCATATCAGCACAGCAAAACCAAGTGGGGCGATCCAGGCTGACATTACGATTCATGCTCCCTGTTCACGCTTACCAAGCCGGAGCCATGCGAATGTCGGCAGGTAATTCGTTTGGCACTACGGGGAGCATGTAAATGCGGGCAAATACCAAAGCCGCATTGGCCGCCAAGAATCCGCGTTTTACATAGGAGAAGATGCCGCCCTGTACCTTAGCTGCCTCGACTTCATCGGAAATTTCCCGCAGGCGCTCAAAACCGGCCCATAAGCGGTCGTCTTCTAAATTAATGGTGAATGGAAATACTTGCTTGGATATGTCGGATGTAATCTGCAATACTTTGCGATCATATTCAGCTACCGATACACCCAAGGCTGCATGAAACTCTGGCCGCGAATGATCCCTTACATACATAGTGGCATACACCGCAATTAAGAAGAAGCGAATCCACAATTTATTGCGCCCCTCCAGCAAATACGGATTGGCACGCATCATGAGGGCAAATGCCTCACCATGACGGAACTCATCATTGCACCACTTTTCAAACCAAGTGAAGATCGGATGAAAGCGGAGTTCTGGGTGCTTTTCAATAATACGGAAGATGGTGATGTAACGGGCGTAGCCAATCTTCTCGGATAAATAGGTGGCGTAGAAAATAAACTTAGGCTTAAAGAAGGTGTATTTTTTCTCGCGCGCCAAGAATCCCAAATCGACGCCGATACCAAAGTCTTTGAGCCACTGGTTAATAAAACCGGCATGGCGACTTTCGTCGCGAGCCATATAGGTAAACAGGTCTTTTAAATCTGGGTTCTTCACACGTTTTTTGATTTCAGCATAAAGCACGCAACCCGAGAACTCAGAGGTAATGGAGCTGATTAAAAAATCCAGAAACTCTTGATACAAACCTTCGGGTAACTGAGAATAATCCTTCACCATGTCTTCGGGGCGCTGAAAGTGCGTTTGATTAATATCCTTATCAAACTCTTTCATCAAGCGATTCCACTCAGGCCTTACGGACTCGATATCAAAGCTATCCATTTCCTTAAAGTCCGTTGTATAAAAACGGGGGCTCAACATCGTATTCTCTAGGGCACGATCGGTTGACTCGCTGATCGTGTTTGCATGCATAGTTGCGCTGGTCATGCCTCTACCCTCTTTCCTAAATTCAGATTGATTGCTGTTGTATTGTCTGTTTGCTGCTGAACTGCCTTCAGTCTAGGGTACTTTTTCGTATGCGAAAAGCGGGTAGTGGAAAAACTCACTTCATAGAGCATGGTGAGCTCCAGGCGTGCCGTGCAATAGGTCCAAAAGCGACTCAAAAGCCCCGCCCGCGAAACAGTCGCCCTGCGGGTGTACTCCATTTGCTGCCCAAACTCGATCTGGGTTAATGGATCATGAATTAAAACCTGATCACCGGGGCCGACTTCAACCCCATTTAACTCCACATGGGCATATAAGAATTCCGCAGTATTCGACAACTGAACTCGACAATCGACCGTTTCTTTATTCATTACCGCGCCCCTTGTGGCTTAAGCAACACTGCAAACTCAACGACATTGTCTTTTCCAAATGACTCTAAATCAATCCGATTGCCCGTAGCCGGATCCACTAAAGTCAGACGGCCGTCTGCCCGCGCAATTAACTCAAATGGAATGGTCTGACTTACTTCCTTGATACGGCGCTCACGCGCCATGGCTCGCAAAATTCCCCGCACAAATCCAGCCTCACCCTCGATCACTTTAACTATCTGACCATCGGGTGCCGAGATAACGGCAATAGAGCCATCACTTCGATCTTCAAAGCGCAATTGCTTCGTAATGACGGCATTCGCATCCACCTCACGCGTCAACTTACCCGTATTTACATAGTTCGCCACAAATAAAATCAGGGCAGCCAAACTACTGACTGCAATGAGTGCTAGTGGCTTTGGTATACGCATGCCGCGAAGGGTAGGTTGTGCTGAATTCATGCGGCTTTGATTTCTCCATTTAATCCAGAACGACGACTGCTTTGCATATCAGCATACAGTGAGCCATCGGTCTTTGCTGGACGCAAGGTCTGCTCGGCCAAATCCACTTCATTCGCCTTGGCCCATGCATCCGACAATAAGGCGGCTACCTTCTGGCTATCGGGGATGCAACGCAACATGGGCTCCGGATTGGCCCAAGCGCCTGGCTTGGCATGTGGCCATAGATGAAACAAGGCGATTTTGGTATGCAAATCAAGCTTTAAGGGAATATCGCCGATGCCATGTTGGCCTACATTTAAACCAGCGCCCTGAATTTTTTTCAAGGGTAGATTGAAGGTCATATTGAGGACAATGCCAATCCGCATGACAATGCGGCGATCCGTCACGGTGTAAAGGGTAGTGGAGCATATTAAATAGGCAAAATAAGCAACTAGTCCTAAGCACGTAGCGGACAACAACGTCATCCAAACCATCGACATGGCCAAGCTGGCAAATGCATCGCCATCATAGATGCCCGAAAACAGACGGTAGGCTAGCAAAATTCCAAAGTAGATGACCAGCGCCCGCATGTGAAAGACCCGCAGTGCAACCGCCTTAAAGTCAGGCGAACCCTGCCAAAGGATGGATTCACCCTTTGGCAATTTCTCTGGCAAACCCAGCTGAGCCTCGAATTCATGCTCAGGACTTGAATGCAGATTGGGGTTCATAGGATTGGTTCCTGGCGATCTGGCGTAGCATATAAAGTGCCGCCGCCGTAATACGCCATCACCTTCTCTTCTTCTAATAAGGTAATTTGCTCTGGGTGTTTCGTGGTTGGTACGTGGGCAAACTGAGTCGATAAAATCGATTTCACAGTAATTTCCTCTTTACCAATTCGGCAGAAATTCATTGGCAGCAATACTGTCTTGCCGCCAGCCAGTTTGATCTCTAAATACCGAATCGTTACTTCCATGTGATCGATCCACGTATCAGCCACTGTGCCAGCCACTTCACCATCAGCGCCGACTACTTTCATGCCAATTGGATTGCGGTCCTTGCTCGAAAGACCAAAATCGGGCAATAAACGCAGTGGACGGATACGGGCATGGCCCTCTAAGTCATAGTCGACATGATCAGCACGCTGTGCATAGGAGCCTGGTCCTACTCCAGCAAGCATTGGATTGCCGGTCGGCTGCATGGGCGCGCCATTCCAGGGGTGCGCTGGCTCGGCAGCGATTCGTTCTACCTCGGGCGGCGTAGGCAAGGGTGCCGTATACGTTTTACCGAATTCGGTTTTATACGTCACTGGCCGCGGCATGCCCAAAATACCATCTTCACGGCGTACTTGACCATAACGCTCGGTCTCCAGCGGAAAGCCTTCGCGCTTGCCTTCAAGGGTCAAGTAAATTACCAGCCCAATGAAAAAAAGCAAAAAGATATAAAAGGCGATTTGTGCTACATCGATGTATTGCGTTATTGCTCCGGTTCCCATTTTCTACTCCTTTACAAAATTAACTAGCCTGGAAAATCAGCTAAACCAAATTTTTTGATACCTGAAACAGGGCGTTGATGACGACTTGCCACCAAGGGGCCCAATGCCACGAGTGTTGCAAACAACAAATAAATCTCAATGTGATAAACCACGCTATAGCCAGTGCCTGCGGTATTCAGTACGGAGCCAATCGCACCGCTGGTAGCTAGCGTAGAAACGCCATCCCGAATTACCCCGCCAATCGACATACCGATACCAGAGCAGGTTGCCGTGACTGCGCCCCAAGCGCCAATCACCATCCCAGTCATATTATCTTGATCGATGCTCATGGCGATGGTAAGCGTACTTACCGCAAACAAGCCACCGCCAAATCCAATTAAAAATGCGCCGACCCGAAATAAGGTGGCGGAATTGAGGGGCTCTGAAAAAATCACCGACGTAAACGCCAATAGGCCAACCAATAAACCAATCGAAGCAATTCGGTAGGCATTAATGCCCTTCACCAGCCAACGGGCCGAAAGAATAAAAGCAAGTAGCGATCCACCTGAAATCAATGCAGTTAACAAACTGGTTGCCGACACACTTAAGCCCAAAATCTCGCCACCATAGGGCTCTAAGATAACGTCCTGCATGCTAAACGCCATGG
>JBIJAC010000057.1:0-8483 GCA_044345935.1 Polynucleobacter sp.
ATTTGCTCCACCGATATAATGAAGTTTCGCCATTTAGGGCTAAAACCCCTTAACAATCTGATAGTTATCTAAAAAGCATGAGCCAATCACCACAAAGCGTTATCGAACAAGCCTGGGACAACCGAGCCAACCTGTCCGCAGGGGACATTTCCACCGAAATCCGCAATGCCGTTAGTGCGGTCATTGACGGCCTCAATCGGGGGCGGATTCGCGTTGCCGAGCGCCGTTCTGTTGGGCAATGGGAAGTCAACCAGTGGGTTAAAAAGGCAGTCTTATTGTCCTTCCGCTTAGAAGACAATAAAGTCATGCCAGCCGGCGGCTTTACCCAGTTTTACGACAAAGTACCCAGTAAGTTTGAGAACTGGACTGAGGCGGATTTCATTGAGGGCGGCTTTCGGGTCGTACCCCCTGCCATCGCCCGCCGTGGCTCCTTTATTGGCAAGAACGCTGTTTTGATGCCCTCGTACGTCAATATTGGCGCATACGTCGGTGAAGGCACCATGGTAGACACCTGGGCCACCGTTGGTTCCTGCGCTCAAATTGGTAAGAATGTGCACTTATCCGGCGGCGTTGGTATTGGTGGTGTTTTAGAGCCAATTCAGGCCGGTCCCGTCATCATTGAAGACAACTGCTTCATTGGCGCGCGCTCCGAGGTAGTCGAGGGCGTCGTGATTGAAGAAAACAGCGTCCTATCGATGGGCGTCTTTATTGGCCAAAGCACCAAGATTTACGATCGGGAAACCGGTCAAATTCATTATGGTCGTGTACCTGCCGGTTCAGTCGTGGTACCTGGCTCACTCCCTTCTGCGGATGGCAAATACAGCTTATATGCTGCCATCATCGTGAAAAAAGTAGACGCTCAAACCCGAGCAAAGACAGCCATTAACGAGCTCTTGCGCGATTAATCATGAGCGCAGCGATTGAATTAACCAAAGCCCTGATTGCCTGCCGTTCGGTTACGCCAGCCGATGGCGGCTGTCAGGATTTAATCGCTAATCGCTTGAAGGAGTTGGGTTTTCATACGGAAAGCGTGGTGGGCGGTCCCAGTGACTTTCAAGTAACCAATCTGTGGGCCATTAAAAAAGGGGCGCAGGGTGATGCCGGCAAAGTATTGATGTTTGCAGGTCATACCGATGTGGTTCCTACGGGCCCTTTAGAAAAGTGGGAGAGCGATCCATTTACCCCCACCATCCGCGGTGATTATTTATATGGCCGCGGCGCAGCCGATATGAAAACCTCCCTTGCGGGTTTTGTCGTAGCAACCGAAGAGTTCGTCATTGCCAATCCGGAGCATGCTGGCACGATTGCTTTTTTAATCACCAGCGATGAAGAAGGTCCAGCGAACGATGGCACGGTAGTAATGTGCGAGCGCCTTAAAAAACAAGGTCAGCGACTTGATTACTGCGTGATTGGTGAGCCTACCTCGGTGAATCAATTGGGCGACATGATTAAGAATGGCAGGCGTGGTTCCTTATCTGGCAAATTGCATGTCAAAGGGATACAGGCGCACATCGCCTACCCTCATCTCGGTGAAAATCCAATTCATTTAGCTGCTCCTGCGATTCAGGCGCTAGTCAGTACCGAATGGGATCAGGGTAACCGCTACTTTCAGCCGACGAGTTTTCAGATCTCCAATATTCATGCAGGCACTGGCGCCAATAACGTCATCCCGGGTGAACTCACCATTGACTTTAACTTCCGCTTTTCAACGGAGAGCACGCCCGAGCAATTGCGTCAGCGAGTCGAGTCAATCCTGACTGAAGCTGGCCTCACGTTTTCGATTGATTGGGTTTTGGGGGGCAGTCCCTTCATCACCGGGGATGAAGCCTTGGCAAGCGCGCTGCGCAAAGCGATTCACGATGAAATCGGTGTTGTCACCGAACTCTCTACTACGGGCGGTACGAGCGATGGCCGTTTTATTGCCAAAATCTGTTCTCAGGTGGTGGAGTTTGGACCCATTAATGCGACGAGCCATAAAGTGAATGAATCCGTTAACGCGGAAGACATTGTGCCTCTGAAGAACATTTACAAGCGCGTGCTTGAGCAGTTGATCGCCTAAATCCATGGATCCAGAGCCTCAGTCGCAGGGCATCACCATCGCTACCGTAGAACAATCGATTGATCGGCTTGCCGATCACCTGGATCAAGCCAAACTCAGTTACGGGCACGGCGCTATCGATGCCCAAAGTGAGGCGCTATGGATTGTGAGCAAGCAACTCAATATCAGCCCAAGCGACGCTTTGGATCACCTGCAAGCGCCCCTTGATAAACGCCTTTATGACGCCGCGCTTGCAATTGCCAATCAGCGCATCCAAACACGTAAACCATTAGCCTACATCTTGGAAGAAGCCTGGCTGATGGGCGTGCCCTTCTATTGCAATGAACAGAGCATTGTTCCCCGTTCCTGGATTGCGGAGCTGATTACCGAAGGAGCACTCGAGCCATGGCTACCTGCCGATGGCCGTGCCCTGGATTTATGTACCGGCAATGGCTCGCTTGCCGTCTTACTGGCACTGTCTTGCCCGGATATTCATGTGAGCGCTTGCGATATCAGTGCGCCTGCATTGGCGGTGGCTGCTCGTAATTTGGATCGCCACGGCTTGAGCACTCAGATTGAATTGTTCCATGGCGATCTCTGGAGTCCCTTGCCTGACCCCATTGACGAAAACCGCTTTGACTTAATTATCTGTAATCCGCCCTATGTCAATGCAGCCAGCATGCGTGCCCTTCCCACTGAATACCAGGCTGAACCAGCACTAGCGCTGGCTGGCGGCGAGGATGGCATGGACTTGATTCGCAAGATCATTGCAAATGCACCGGACTACCTTAGTGAGCGCGGCGCACTGGTACTCGAAATTGGCAATGAAGTAGAGCACTTTCACAAAGCCTTCCCACAGATTCCGGTAATTTGGATGGATGTCTCTGCAGGGAACGAGCAAGTTCTATTAATCCAAGCAGAAGACTTGCGCTAAAGAGCGTTAATAAAAAGTGCTAACTGAGTTCGTTGGCTGCAGAAATAGCCTCATCGATGCGCTCTACCGGAATGACCCGCAAACCGGGGATTTTGTTCTTGGGTAAATTGGCTTTTGGAATGATGGCAATGGTAAAGCCGAGTTTGGCGGCTTCTTTGAGTCGCTCTTGACCACGCGGGCAAGGACGAATTTCTCCAGCCAAACCCACCTCACCAAATACGATCAACTCCTTGGGCAAGGCGCGGTTCCGAATCGACGATTGAATTGCCAAGAGCACAGCTAAGTCAGCCGCTGGCTCTGAGATCTTCACTCCACCAACGGCATTCAGAAAAACATCTTGATCAAAGCAGGCAATCCCCGCATGGCGATGCAATACGGCCAGCAACATGGCGAGTCGATGCTGCTCGAGGCCTACTGCCAAGCGCCTGGGATTGGGAATATGCGCCGTATCCACTAAGGCCTGAATTTCAACCAATAGAGGTCGGCTGCCTTCTTGTGTCACGAGCACGCAAGCGCCTGGCACCATCTCCGCATGCTGGGATAGAAAGATAGCCGATGGGTTGGAAACGCCCTTGAGGCCTTTTTCCGTCATGGCAAATACACCCAGTTCGTTGACCGCACCAAAGCGATTTTTAATCGAGCGTACTAAACGAAACGAGGAATGGGTATCGCCCTCAAAATACAACACGGTATCAACAATGTGCTCCAGCACCCGAGGACCAGCCAAGTGCCCGTCTTTGGTCACGTGCCCCACCATCAGCATGCAAATGCCAGTAGATTTAGCATAGCGGGTGAGCTGCGCAGCACATTCGCGCACTTGTGCAACCGAGCCCGGCGCCGAAGTTAAGGCGTCGGAGTAGACCGTCTGAATCGAATCCACCACGACCACTTGGGGGCGCGCAGCATCAATCGTAGTTAATAACTTTTCGAGTTGGATTTCAGCAAGAACCTCTAGTTGCGGCGCAGCCAAAGCAATGCGTTTTGCTCGTAGCGCAATCTGTGCCGCCGATTCTTCGCCGCTGCTATAAAGAACGGAGACGCCAGCAGCACTCATTTCTGCCAAGGCTTGCAATAAGAGTGTCGACTTACCAATGCCTGGATCGCCGCCGATCAGGACGACACCGCCAGGCACTAAGCCGCCACCAAGGACGCGGTCAAACTCATCTACGCCGGTTGGCAATCTCGGCATGTCCTCAGCCTTGATGGCCGATAGCTTCTGACGGGGCACAGCCTGCGCCAAACCCTGAAAACGGGCATTACTCGAGGTCGACTCCGAAAGACTTTCCTCTAAGGTGTTCCAGGCCTGGCATGCAGGACACTGCCCCTGCCAACGGGGGGTACTGCCCCCGCAGGCTTGGCATACATAGATTGTTTTTGCTTTGGCCAAAATAAGACTCTTTACTGTAACTGGGTGCCGGCTTTGTTTTCTTGTGCGCGGCGCGGTGCATCTTTGCGTCGCTCTTCTAAATCTGCTGCTCGCTTTGCGGCGTCCTGTTGTTTTTCTTCAAAAGCGCGGACATTTTCAGCACGCTCTGCTGCTTTTTTGGGGTCGGCTTTTTCTGCCGCACGCTTGGCATCACGTTCATCTTTGAGTAATTTTCGCAGCTCGCGCTGCGCTGTATTGAGTTCAACCTCTTGCGCCCGAATCGGATCAATCTCTTTACGATATTGAGCCCGCGTTTGACTGAGGCAGCGATTCACTAAATATTTTTGGTAACACTCGGACGATGCTTTTTTCCAGCGATAATCTGCCCACTCACGCTGCAAGGTGAGCTCGGCCTCAATCAAGTCCAGCTTTTCCAGTTCCGCCTCTTGCGCGGGCGTTGCTTGGGCCGCGCCGATCCCAAGCACTAGGCTAAAGACAAGCGTAGCGGGAAGAAAGGCCGAAAAAGAAAGGGGATGAATCAAATTTCCACCTTTGCGCCCAATTCAACCAAGCGATTGGTTGGGATCTTGAAAAAGTCCGATGGCTTTGCAGCGTTTTGCATCATCCAAGAAAATAAGCTTTCCTGCCACAAGGCCATTCCGGGGGATGCCGATGGAATGATGGTGTCTTTCGAGATAAAGAAAGAGGTGTCCATCAAATCAAAGGTCAGGTTTTCTTGTTTCTCAAGCAGGGTTAAGATCGAATTGATATCTGGCGTTTCTTTAAAGCCATAGACCGCACGCACCAAGAATATTTGGCCGCCCAGGTCGCGCATGGTGATGCGCTCGCTGTCATTGACATAGGGCACATCCCACGTACTCAGCTTCAAGAAGAAAATTCGCTCGTGCATCACGCGGTTGTGTTTTAGATTATGTAGCATGGCTACCGGAACATAATCAATGTGCGCCGTTAAGAAGATAGCCGTGCCTTCCACGCGGTGCGGTGGATGCGCCAATAGGCTACTGACAAAAGCTTCCATTGGAATGGAGTTGCTCACCAGTTTATCGCGAAGTAATTTGCGGCCCTTGTACCAGGTAATCAGGCAGGTAAAGCAAATCAGTCCTAGCAGCAATGGATACCAGCCGCCATCCTTAATTTTGATTAAGGTAGCAGTCCAGAAAGCCAAGTCGACTGCAAAGAAGAAAACAATCAGCAAGGCAATCAAAATGGGATTGATATGCCATTCGCGCCGCATCACAACCGACAGCAAGATAGTGGTGATGAGCATCGTTGATGTGACTGAAAGACCATAAGCTGCGGCCAAGTTAACCGATTCTCCGAATTCAATAATGGTCACAACCACCATAAAGAGCAAGGCCCAGTTGACTACCGGGATGTAAATCTGCCCCCGCTCCGAATCGGAGGTATGAAGAATGTTCATACGGGGTAAGAAGCCTAAGGAGATAGCTTGACTCACCAAGGAAAAAGTTCCTGAGATTACAGCCTGGGATGCGATTACAGTTGCGGCGGTGGCAAGTCCCACCATCGGCCAAAGGGCCCACTCCGGCACCATCATGTAAAAGGGATTGCGAATGGCTTCGGGGTTGGATAGCACCAAGGCGCCCTGCCCCAAATAATTGAGCAGTAGGCTTGGCAACACAATCAAGAGCCAGGCAAAGCGCACGGGGTTGCGGCCAAAGTGGCCCATATCCAAATAGAGCGCCTCAACGCCAGTAACCACAAGCACCACTGCGCCCATCACGATATACGCCGTTAAGGGGTGGTCAGTAATGAACCGAATGGCATACATTGGATTAAACGCCAAGGCAATTTCAGGGGCATTACTGATATTCCAAATACCCAGCGCAGCAATCACCAAAAACCAAATTAATGTAACGGGTCCGAATAAATTACCCACCATTGCCGTGCCGTATTTTTGGATCACAAAGAGGCAAAAGAGAATGGCTACGGCAATCGGAATGATGAATTGCTTTAGCGCCGGCGTTGCAATCTCAATACCCTCCACCGCAGACAATACCGAGATCGCTGGCGTGATGACGGATTCACCAATCAGCATGCAAGCGCCCAGCATACCCAGGATCATCAACACAAAATATTCTTTACTGCCGCTTTTAACCGAACGCAGTGCCAAGGCCATTAAGGATAAAACGCCACCCTCGCCTTTGTTATCGGCCCGCATCACGAACAAAACGTATTTAAAGGTCACGACCAAAATCAAGGCCCAGATCATCATGGAGATGACCCCATAGAGGGCTTCAGGGCTGAATGCAATGCCATGCTCGGCATCAAAGCATTCTTTGAGGGCATACAAGGGGCTGGTACCAATATCACCGAACACCACACCAATCGCAGCCAGCATGAGAACGCCTAAACCCTTCTTGTGTTCGCCGCCATCACCGCTGCTATGAAGGTCTACGGGCTTGAGTAGGGTTGAGCTTGAATATTCGGGATTACTAATCGACATGAAACTGCCTTAATTGGTGTTGCACGGCAATATGTTACTCCTTAGGGGGGTGCAAATGACCGAGAAATAGAACATAAATTCAGCACGGAACAGCTCGATTCAGCAATAAAGCTCGACAGAGAAGGCTTAAAAATGCTAGAATCACAGTCTCAGACGCGGGGTGGAGCAGTCTGGCAGCTCGTCGGGCTCATAACCCGAAGGTCACAGGTTCAAATCCTGTCCCCGCAACCAAACACATTAGGGTTTCAAAGCATGTCTGTCTTTGGAGCCCTTTTTCTTTGGTTGATGCAGTAACTACATTGCTGCGGCCCTCAATGCTCTAATTGATCTTACTGGGGAGGTGGCTGTCTTCTGCTGGCCAAGTACCGCACCCCATCGCTACCATAGCGCTCAGAATGGATTTGATCTTGCGTTAAATGAAAAGCCTCGCCTACACCATACGATTGAGTGTCCCCATCGATCGTAATTACCATCTGCCCATGGGTGATGAGCGCACGAACTTCAAATGAATGGGAGTGCAGATCCAAAAAACCATTACGTTCCCGCTCAACCAATATCGGCTCAGGGAAGCCTTCTGCCAGGAGGAACGCTTTAAAAATTGATGGGGTCATGCAGTGGCTTACAGGGCAGTTCTTTAGAGCACTACGAGTCCATTACAGCTTTATTTTTAAGCGGTATGCAATTTCACCAATGATGCCGCGCCTAAATGCCATGACGCAAACCACGAATATGGCGCCGGTCGCAATGGTGCTCCAGCCACCTAAGTTGGCTAAATAATTTTGCAGATTGATGATGATGGCAGCGCCAGCAACTGGCCCCCATAAGGTTCCAATACCACCCAAAATCGTCATTAGAACAGCCTCCCCAGAGGTGTGCCAGAACACGTCGGATAGCGAAGCCAGCTGCAAAACCAAGCTTTTTAATGCTCCGCCAAGTCCAGCCAGACCTGCGGACAAAGTGAAGGCAATGAGCTTGTATCGATTGACGTCATACCCCAATGAAATTGCCCTCGGCTCATTCTCCCGAATGGACTTCATGACCTGACCAAAAGGGGAGCTGACGATGCGTTTAATCATCAGAAAAGCCAACGCAAAAACAACCAGCGCAAAGTAATACATATGGGTCGAAGTCGATAAATCAATGAAGCCCAAAAACTGACCGCGGGGAACACCCTGGATGCCATCCTCACCATTCGTGAAGGGAACTTGCGTTGCTAAAAAATAGATTACTTGAGCCAGTGCGAGCGTGATCATGGCAAAGTAAATGCCTTGGCGTCGAATTGCCAAAGCCCCGAACACATAGCCTAAGGCGGTTGCGCATAAGACACCGCAGAGTAATCCCAACTCAGGCGTAAGACCCCACTCTTTCATAACATAAGCGCTGATGTAAGCGCCCGTTCCAAAGAACGCCGCGTGTCCAAAAGAGAGTAAGCCAGCAAAACCCAACAACAGATTTAGGGATGCGGCAAAAATAGCAAAACAAAATACCTTCATCATGAACAGGTCGTACACAAATCCCTGAAATGGTACAAGCGCGAGTAGCGCTATGATGACGATGGATATCTTGTCGAGGGGAGACAAATTGCGTTTCATCATTAATTTGATCTACCAAATAAGCCAGCGGGTTTAATTAACAAGACGATGATCATGATGACAAAAAT
>JBIJAC010000058.1:0-8393 GCA_044345935.1 Polynucleobacter sp.
CTTCTGGGATGGCAGTAGCGCACAGTGGCTCAGCGGCGCACTGAGTGGTAAACCCGCCTGCGTGTTTACCAGCACCGGCAGCGTGCATGGCGGTCAAGAAACCACTTTACTGAGCATGATGCTTCCACTTCTCCACCACGGCATGCTCTTAGTTGGCTTACCGTATAGCGAACCGGACCTGATGACCACCTCGACTGGCGGCAGCCCCTACGGCGCAACGCATGTGGCCCATGCCGATGGCCGTGCGCCCATTAGTCCAGAAGAAAAACGCTTAGCGATTGCTCAAGGCAAACGCTTGGCGCAGATTGCCTTGCAACTACGATCAGCACAATAAATGCCAAATAGCGACCCTTCCTTGCTGCAGTCGATTGAAGCAAAAGATAAATACGTCTTAATCGCAACGGCTGCGTTCGCCGGGCTATTTATTCTTTGCGTAGCATGGGAGTGGTTTATTGCCCCATTGAGGCCAGGTGGCTCGTGGATGGCACTCAAGGGCCTGCCTTTGCTACTTGCCATACCGGGCATTTGGAAAGCCAAGAACTACACCATGCAATGGGCTTCGATGCTGATCTTGATTTACATGACCGAAGGCTTAGTGCGCTTATTTGAAACTGGTGCGAATTTTTGGATGGCGGTTTTAGAAACCCTGCTGAGTCTGATTGGCTTTATTGCCGTACTGATGTATTTGAAGCCTCTCAAACAAGAATACAAACGGCAGAAAAAAGAAAAAGAATTGCAAGCCGAGCAACAGTCTGACCAGCAGCCCACGCCATAGTTCATTAAGCCATGCATACTGAATCGTTTATCGCCGAATTGCAATCGATTGTGGGGCCGAACTACGTCCTGGTCAGTGCGGAAGACAAGGCGCCTTTTTTAACGGATTGGCGTAAGCGATTTACCGGCAAAGCGATTGCCGTAGTGATGCCTTCAAATACAGATGAAATTGCTGCTATTGTGAAGTGCTGCATCGCTGCCAAGGTGCCGATCGTGACACAAGGGGGTAATACCGGCTTTTGTGGTGGCGCTACTCCCTTAGCAAGCGGCCATGAAATCGTGCTCAGCTTAAAGCGCATGAATCGCATTCGCAGCACCGACCTCGCCAATCAAACCATGACGGTGGAAGCCGGCTGCATCTTGCAGTCGCTTCAAGAGAAGGCTGCTGAAACAGGCTACCTCTTTCCCCTCAGTTTGGGTGCGGAAGGTAGCTGCATGATTGGCGGCAATTTAGCAACCAATGCCGGCGGCACGAATGTGCTGCACTATGGCAATGCGAGAGACCTGTGTTTAGGCTTAGAAGTCGTCACTGCGCAAGGGGAAATCTGGCATGGCCTCAAAGGCCTGCGCAAGGACAATACCGGATACGACTTACGCGATCTCTTTATTGGCTCAGAAGGCACGCTCGGTATTATTACTGCAGCCGTATTAAAGCTATACCCCCTTCCCCTATCGCAGTGGACTACTCTGGTTGCGACCAGCGACATTCCATCGGCGATTGCCCTCTTGGGTTTATTTCAAAAGCGAGCAGCATCGCTGCTCACCGGATTTGAGATGATGACGCAGGAATCCTTGGATTTATGTTCCAGCCACTTTCCGCAAATGGCCAATCCGCTGAGTAATAACCCGCCTTACACGATCTTGATTGAGTTATCCGATCATGAGAGCGAAGAGCATGTTCGCTTATTGCTCGAGCAAATACTAGAGACGGCTCTAGAAGAGGGTTTGGTATCCGATGCCATCATTGCCAGCAATCTATCGCAAGCGCAAGCCTTTTGGCAGATGCGGGAACACATTACCCTCGCTCAAGCCCAAGAAGGGGCGAACCTAAAACACGACATCACCCTGCCCCTGTCAAGCTTAGATCAATTTATGCACAGTACCGATACATTGATGCGCAGCGCATATCCTGGTATTCGGATTATTAACTTTGGGCATCTTGGGGACGGCAACTTGCATTACAACATTGCACCGCCAAAGGGCGTTGACCCTCACGCCTTTAATCAAGCCGAGGAAACTGCCATTCATGAACTAGTCTATGCACAAGTTGAACTATGCGGCGGATCGATCTCCGCTGAGCATGGAGTCGGTCAACTCAAGTTAGATGGCTTGCGTGCGCACCGCGGCGCCGTAGCCCACGACATGATGAAAGCGATCAAGCGTGCGCTGGATCCAGATAATATTCTCAATCCCAATAAAGTGGTCTCGATTTAAACGAGATTACTTTATGGCGTTTTAGCGCATGGGTAGCGGCTGCTTAAAAAGCGAATGATGGTTTTAGCAGCATAGTCGGCGTTGTATTGCGGGCGGGCTTGCGTCCACACCAAAAACTCAGAGAGCACAGTATCACGCGACATCCCCTTGGGCACGCAAATTGTTGGCTTGGCATTCGGGCTGCGTTGCATCACGAAGGATTGGTAGACACCTTCACCAAAACCAAAGCAAAAATTTTGCGCTTCGATATCGGTACGGTTTTGGCAGAGCGCTACAAATGCAGCCGTAGACGCATCGCTATTGGGCAACGGAGTTTGCGCTAATGCGCCGGTGGCAATTGCGCCGCTAGCTACGAAGAGCCATGCAACGCGACGCAGGTACTGAAAAAATTGGAGGGTATTCATATTGAAATTCTTTTCCTAATTGATTAGCGCCGAAAGCCACCACCAAAGTGGCCGCCACCAAAACCGCCTCGACCGCCGCCATAACCTCCGCGATCACCGCCAAAGCGGTCTTGATTAGCATCCGAGCGTGCTTGACTACGCAAGGCATTTTCTTGCAGGCTTTCCCGATCAACATTGGGATTGGCTCTATCTTGAGCCGCATCGGCCCGCGCCGATTGATTTAACTGGCTGGCCTGCTGGCGCTCTTGGGCCGTGGCGTTTTTCTGAAAATCACTATTGGCGCGTTGACCTATCTGCCGTGCGTCTTGCTTTTGCTGGGCTGTGGCTTTGTTCTTCCAGTCATTGGCCAAACGCTGTTGATTCTGAATGCTACTCGGGCCAATAATGCCGCGATTAGGCCGGAGTGAATCACTGTTGTTATTCACATTAATCGTGCCGTTGCTCCAGCTAGGGGTCGACCAAAAATCAGCGCCGATCGCCATGCCCACCCCAAAGGACATCATCCCCCATGCGGGGTTGTAAGCGGGGTATGGTGGGTAATCGGAATAAGGCCACGGTCCATACACATCATTGGGGTTATAGGCTGGCACATAGACAAGCTGGGTGCTCGCCGGCATGATCAAAATATTGGAATTGGGATCAGTGACTACAGTCATCTGCGCATTGGTTTTTAAAGTGCCTGCCTGCTGAGCGCGTTTACGTAGCGCCTGCACTGCTTTCATCGTATCGGCCGGCTGTAACTTATAGGCATTGCCTAAATTTTGCGTCCACTCTAAATTACTGCCCATCATGTTAAAGGCCTGCGGAAAGGAGATGAGCGACTTCACGCTGTCGTTCCAGGTTTGCGTCTTTAGGGCATTTTGCAAGGCAGCGCCACTGAGGCTAGCATTGCTTCGCCTCCAGTTAGCGGCTTCCGCAATTTCCAGAGGATAAGTGGAGCCGAGCAACATGAGGGATAAAAGGGAATCGGGATAAAGCGCAATCGACGAAACCAGCGATTGCAATTGCTGCTGTGAAAATGCAAGAGACTGCGCTTGCCCTGGGTCATACGCGCTTTGCATATAGGACTGTCCTGCATTGGGCATGGTGTTGTCATTCGATGCACAGCCCATCAAGAACGCTGATGAGCTCAGCGCAGTGGTTGCCAATACGGCCAATCGGGTAATTCGCAAAATAAAACCCCTTTGATTGCTAGTAGGATCTTATTTTGTCATGAATTTGAGACTTAACTCAAAGAGTCACCTTAGGAGCGCTGATTGACTCGCTGCATCAGGGCCTCAGCGCTTTCTTTACGCTCGCTATACCGGTCTACCAGGTAATTGGCATTGCCCCGGGTCAGCAGGGTAAATTTATACAACTCTTCGAGTACATCCACAACGCGATCAAAATAGGCTGAAGGCTTCATGCGATCGTGCTCATCAAACTGCAGAAACGCTTTGGCAACCGAAGATTGATTGGGAATCGTGATCATGCGCATCCAGCGACCCAATACCCGCATTTGATTCACCGCATTAAAGGATTGAGAGCCCCCACAAACTTGCATCAGAGCCAAGGTCTTACCTTGGCTTGGACGAACAGCGCCGATGCTCAGTGGTATCCAATCGATTTGCGCTTTCAGAATGCCGGTCATCGCGCCATGGCGTTCTGGTGAACACCACACCATGCCTTCAGACCACTCACACAAGCTGCGCAGTTCGGCTACTTTGGGGTGGGTTTCAGGGGCATCGTCCGGCAAAGGCAAACCGCTCGGATTAAAGATTTTCACCTCGCCACCCATTAAGGTCAGAATACGCGCAGCCTCTTCCGTTAGCAGTCGACTAAAGGAGCGCGTACGTAACGATCCGTAGAGCAATAAAAAGCGCGGCGCATGGCTAGGCTGGAGGTGCTGTAATTGCGCTGGATTGGGAATGGCAAAGCTAGCTGCATCGAGCTGCGGTAAATCAGTCATCGTGGTGGCATCAAATGGCATCATGGCCGCCACTTATTGAGCATGGCCACTAAGGAAAGCATGACTGGCACCTCCACTAAGACACCCACCACCGTAGCTAAGGCTGCGCCTGAGTTGAGTCCAAATAAAGAAATGGCGACCGCTACCGCAAGTTCAAAAAAGTTGGACGTTCCAATCAAACAAGCGGGGCCTGCCACATCATGTGGTAACTTCAATCGTTTAGCAGCCCACCAACTGATGAAGAAGATGCCATAGGTCTGCAAAATTAATGGGATTGCGATTAAAACAATGACAAGTGGCTTCTCAATAATCGTATTAGCCTGAAATCCAAAGAGCAATACGACGGTCGCGATCAACCCGACAATCGACCAAGGCTTGAGCTGAGCGACAAACTGCCCTACTGCATCATGGGACTTCTTAGCTAAAGCATAGCGGGTTGCAATGCCAGCAAGCAGCGGTAACACCACATACAGAATAGTTGAAATGAGGAGCGTTTCCCAGGGTACCGTCACATCAGTGACGCCCAATAGAAAGGCTGCAATGGGTGCAAAGGCCACCACCATAATCAAATCGTTGACGGACACTTGCACTAAGGTGTAGTTGGCATCGCCCTTCACTAATTGGCTCCAGACAAATACCATCGCAGTGCAAGGTGCTACTCCAAGCAAGATCATCCCAGCGATGTACTCTTGGGCTGACTGGGGATCGACCCAGGGCGCAAAGAGGTACTGAAAAAATAATACGCCCAGTGCAGCCATCGTGAAGGGTTTGACTAACCAGTTAATCACCAAGGTCAAAATCAAGCCTTGCGGCTTTTTGTGAATGTCTTTTACGGCACTCCAATCAATTTGGATCATCATCGGGTAAATCATGATCCAAATCAGAACGGCAACTACGAGATTGACGTGCGCAAACTCAATCAATGCGATGGCCTCAAATACGCCAGGCACGATCAAGCCCAGCACTACGCCAGCAGCGATGCCAAGACCAACCCAGACCGTTAAATAGCGTTCAAATAGCCCCACCTTAGATCTTCGCTAGTTTTTTGAGTTCGTCGTGAATGGCAAGTGCGTCGAGCTTTTCAAGGGGAAGATCGGCCAGCATATCAATGCGATGTTTTAATCCGATCATGACATCCCGAAACGCCCGGCGCTTGTCCTCGTCGCTGCCACTGACTTGCGATGGGTCAGGAAAGCCCCAGTGGGCTGTGGCTGGATGGCCTGGCCAAATTGGGCATACTTCGCCAGCTGCGTTATCACATACCGTAATGATGAAATCCATCTTCGGCGCATCGGGCAAAGCGAATTCATCCCAGTTTTTAGAACGCAACTTGCTGTTGTCGTATCCCAGTTCACCGGCGATTGCAGCAGCAAAGGGATTGACCCGGGTGCTGGGCGTAGAGCCTGCCGAGTAGCCAATAAAGCGGCCACTAGCATGGGTCGAAGCCAAGGCTTCGCCTAGAACAGAGCGTGCAGAGTTGTGGGTACACAAAAATAGAATGTTGTATGGCTTCATTGGGCTTTTGCCTTTCGAGTAAGGGGTTTAGGAAGACAAGATTGGCCGCCGCAGCAGTTATCCAGTAGAAATTCAACCAGCGCGTTGGCATGAATGGCATTGGGCCGGTAAATTAAATTGCGGCTTTGGCGCTCTTGCGTGATCAGCTGTGCTTGCATCAATTCTTTTAAATGAAAGCTCAAAGTAGCATTGGGTATGCCCAGCATTTCATGGATTTGCGTTGGTGTTAAACCGACATCGCCTTTTTGAACAATCAGACGAAATACATTGAGCCTGGATTCTTGCCCTAGAGCGAGAAATGCGTTGACTGCATCGGTATTTTTCATATTTCGATGATAATGGAAATATATGACAAATGCATGACAGCTAAAAACAAAGGGCTATGACGATCGCATAGCCCTTTTAAGGTCGACGTGATGCCGTTTAGCTTTTAAGCGCCTTACCGTTAAGTTGCCCACCCCAACTAAACACCGAGTTCGCAATGCTGCCGATGTCTTTAGCCATGCGCTTGGGTGAATGCGCAATCATGGGCTTTAAATTGCTGAGCATTTTCTTTGCTTTCTTCTGATCGACTTTTTTGTGGATCAAATTAGCATCTGGCAAATTCGGGCTACTGCTCTTTGGTGGCAACAGGGTAGCTAAGGAAATCGAATCCATATAGGACTCCATCTTGATTGCTAAGTCACGCCAAATCGCCCCGTCCATGCCATCCACGAGCGACCCCTTACTATGATCAACTGCCCGCATGATGTCACCAATCGATACCTCATGAGGCTCGCGTGTTAACCAGTAACCCCCGCCTGGACCTTTGTGGCTATCAATCAATCGGGCAGTTTTCAAATTACTGAAAATCTGCTCTAAGTAGGAAACAGAAATATCGGTCTGCTTGCTAATGTTTTGCAAGTTAATCGCATACTTTCCTTGAGACTGACTGGCTAAACTAACCAAGGCCTCGACGGCATACCGACTTTTGGTGGTGATTTTCATATTCATCTACTCCCTATGGATGTTGATGTATGCACTTTAGACTTAAATTCATTCATTTAAAAGTAGATAATTAGGTAATATATTTTCGTTATTTACTGAGTATTATCCTATAATACGTGGGGATTCTGAATAAACCATAGGTACAAAAGCATGACACAGCACTTTAATTACAGGCACTTGCATTACTTTTGGGTGGTGGCCAAGGAAGGCAGCATGACCAAGGCTGCCAGCCGGCTCAATATTGCCGTTCAAACCGTCAGCTCTCAAGTGCATGAGCTCGAAAAAGACCTAGGCCACCTTCTGTTTAAGCCAGCAGGCCGCGGCTTAGCATTAACCGAAGCTGGATTTGCGGCGATGAAATTGGCTGACCAGATCTTCCAAATCGGTGAACGATTACCCAGCATCGTCAGTGGCTCTGCCGCCATACCGCGCAATCGCTTGGCCTTGGGCGTTGCCGATGGCCTGCCAAAGCTGGTGAGCAAGGAATTGCTGGACAGCATCATTCATGAGCAGCAAATTCAGCTGGTGTGCCATGAAGGCGAGTTTGAGGATTTGCTGGCTGATTTAGCCTTGCATCGCCTCGATTTGGTTTTTGCTGATCGCCCTGCTCCCGTTAATAAAAACATGAGCCTCTACAGCCAAGAGCTTGGGCATTCGCCAATAAGCTGGCTTGCTTCTGCAAAATTACTCGAGCAAGCAAAAGAGAACTTCCCCTATAGCCTCGCTAGCATTCCAGTCATCATGCCAACCTACCACTCGACGGTGCGCTTTAAATTGGATTTATGGTTTGAAAAGCTGGGCATCACACCCAACATCGTTGGGGAGTTTGAAGACAACGCTTTAATGGTGACCTTTGGATCGAGTGGCTTTGGTATATTTCCGGCGGCATCCATTTTGTTATCCGAGCTCGAGCACCGTTACCAAGTTTATCCGGTAGGCGCCTGCGAAGATATTCATGAGTACTTTTATGCCATCAGATCGGACAAACGCATCCAGCATCCCTTGGTGCAATCCATTCTAGCTACGCCGATGCGTAGCATGCCCCTCAGCAGTCGCGAGCACACTACAGTGAAATAAAAAAACGCCTGGGTTCGCCAGGCGTTTTCAGTGTTTGGCGAACTTTACTTCGCCATGATTCTGACTTTACTTCGCAATAAAGCCTGCTTCTTGCATGAGCTGCCTGTGCAGGGCGGCGTTAGCGTCAAGCCACTTATCAAACTCTTTGCCGGTCATGAAGGTTTGGTTAAAGGCGCCGTCGGCCATGAACTTCTTCCATTCGGGGGTGGCAATCACCTTTTTAAAGAGGTCAACGTAGTAGTTCACTTGATCTT
>JBIJAC010000025.1:0-28229 GCA_044345935.1 Polynucleobacter sp.
AAGCCACCCGGAATATCATTGCGATCAAGCCAGAAGGCACTTGCAAGCACCTCTTGACTCAGGGTGTTGATAATTTCAACGGCCCAGATTTGAGCCCAGCGATCACGATCACCAAAGTCCACAATCAATCGAACCTGATTAGCATCAATCGCAGTAGTCGGACTGTCTTCGGGATACAACTGCTTCACGATGGAGTTCAATTCCCAGACCAACTCGACCGGCAAAACATCCCCCACTTTTTTGGCGTCATACAAGACATCCGATAGGGATAGCTCTACTTCCACGAGATTAGGAGACTGCGATTGCAGGCGGTCTTCCTGGGTTAAGAATCCACCAAAGGCCGATGGGGTGAAGGTCAGGATTTGGGTGCGGGCATCGCGTATGGGACCATTCATGATGCTGAGGGAATCAAAACGATTGCGTTTGCCAAATGCCACTGCGTATGGAATGCAATTGCCGCGCAACCCAGAAAAGAAACTGCGCGTTTGATTTTGAAAGAATTCAAAAAAAACGGGATCATCGATTCCCAGCCGTGCGGGTAAATTACCATCCAGCGAGTCGGTTTTAATGCAGCCGCGCTGCACCCTAAAATCAAGGCTGCTACTGAGATCAGATGCCAAGTCATTTTCTTTGCTGGTATCAACGAGGCTTGATTTTTTTGGGGTCAGTGATTGGGTTTGGGCGCGCGGCGCCTTAATGCCCGCTTGCTTTGTCTTGCTTTGAATGACTACCTTCGTCTGCTTGTTTGGGGTTTGTGCATGGACCTCGGATACGGCAATGGGTAGGTTGAGGTATCCCCCTGCGGCCAGCGCCACACCGAAAGGAGTGCCATACGTTTTAATGGTGCGCAGAAGGGTAGCTAAGAACAGATTCACCCCCTGATTATCTAATATTGTGCTCTTAGTGTCAGATTATGATTTTGCAGTGCAACATAATGAAGTAATTGCCTAAAGTCAAATGACGCCTGCTTGATTGTGTCTACAATCTTTTTTTCTCTGACAAGGATCTACCATGCCCATTATTGAATCAATCCAGGTAGCCGCGGTAAGCGTGCCATTGGATAAGGTCACCTCATTTTCAACTCGCACCGTTTCAGAGCGCCACTACTGCATCGTCAAGGTGCGGAGCAAAGAGGGTGTTGAGGGCATTGGATTTTGTTATGTCGGGAGTGCGGGCGGCGCGATTGCCAAAGTGGCGGTTGAGCAATTGCTTGCCAAAAAACTGATTGGCCAAAATAGCCACCGCTCCGAGGGCTTATGGATGGAGATGTACGATGAATCGATTCTGCAGGGGCGTGCTGGCTCGGTGATGCGCGCCATCTCCATTTTAGATACGGCGCTATGGGACCTCAATGCACGCTCCGCAGGTTTGCCGCTGCACCAGTATTTAGGATCGGTTGTTGACGATCGAGTTCCTGCTTACGCCAGCGGCGGCTATTACCTAGAAGGTAAAACTCCCGCCAAGCTGGGCAAGGAAATGGAGTCCTATGTCAAACAAGGCTTTAAGGCCGTCAAAATGAAAGTCGGTCGCCTTTCCCCAAGAGAGGAAGAAGAGCGTGTGCGGGCGGCCCGTATTGCAATAGGTGATGATGTATTGCTCACACTCGATGCGAATAATGCATGGCGTGATTTACCAACCGCCCTCGAGTACATTCGCCGATTTGAGGACTACAACCCCTACTGGATTGAAGAGCCGTTCTCGCCCGATGCGATTGATTTGCATGCTGCCCTCGCGCAGCGCACTACCATCAACGTCGCCACTGGTGAAATGGAAGCGGGACGGTGGCGCTTTCGGGAACTAATTGAGGCTGGCGGCGCAGCGATCCTGCAATCGGATGCGGCCGTGTGTGGCGGTATTACGGAGTGGCGCCGGATTTCAGCCTACGCTGACTGCAAGGGTGTAACGGTCTGCCCGCACTGGATGCATGACTTGCATGCGCCGCTGGTTGCGGCAACACCCAATGCTCGCTTCGTCGAGTTCTTCCTAGACGATCAGGTGCTGAATTTCCGTAACTTAATTAATAAGCAATTGGCATTTAAGAACGGCGATTTGATTTTGCACAAAACCCCCGGCTTGGGATTTGAGTTCGATGAAAAAGCCATTCAAAAGTACGCTGGCAAATCGGCTTGGAGCAAAATCACCAAGTAAATGAGCTGCATTGCTTATGTAGCCAAGGCCCACAAAAGAATAATGCCCGCATGAAGCGGGCATTATTTTGGTCGGAACATACTACAGACCGAATAGTGACAGCCTTAGGCGATTGCCGGTGGTCGCTGACGGCGGTTGCGAATGATTTGGGAGAGCAGAACCAAGCCAAAGCCGATGAATCCGCCAATGTCGGCCTCATTAGTTGGGTAAGCCAGTGCTACACCAGATGCAATCATGACGATACGCTCGACGCGATTGGTCTTTTCAATAAACCAGCCTTGCAAACCACCTGCAAGGCAAATAATTCCGGCAATCGCAGTAAAGGTAATCCAGGCAATCTCACTCCAATTCGCTTGCTCAAGCGCCGCGGTGGAGCCCATCAGCAACAAGCTAACACCCGACTTATCCAGCACAAACATAAAGGGCACCAAAATCGCGGGGGCAACGTATTTCCAAGACTGCAGTGTCGTTTTATAGGGATCACCTTTGCAGATCGCCGCAGCCGCAAACGGCGATAGGGCAGTCGGCGGTGATACTTCGGAGAGGACGGCGTAATAGAAAATGAACATGTGCGCCGCAAATGCCGGCACACCTAAGTTAATCAGGGCGGGGGCTGCAATCACCGCGCAAATAATATATGACGCTGTGACGGGTACAGCGAGCCCAACAACCCAAACGACTAGCGCAGTAAAGATGGCGGTGAGCAGTAAGGAGCCGTCCGCATACTGAATCACAATCGAACTAAATTTGAGACCCAAGCCGGTGAGGGTGACGGTGCCCACAATCAAGCCGGCGCCAGCGCAGGTCGCAGCAATCGAAATAACACCAGTAGAGCCCGCAGCCAATGATTTAGTCAGATTGGAGTTATAGAGGCCAGACAGAATCGGCATCTTGCCTTTAAACCAAGCATACGGAATGATCGCCGTATCTTCGCGCAACATGCTGGTCAGGGCCGAGACCACAGTCGCAGCAAACACGGACATGACGGGAGAGAAGCCCATCAGCATGAACACCACAATTGAAATCAGCGAAAAGAAGTGAAACCAATACTTCTTAGTGAGCTGCCATGCAGATTCCGCAGATTCAAAATGAATGCTCTTCATCTTGTACTTACGTACATCGATCTCAACCATGACAAATAAGCCAAGGTAAAACAAGATGGTTGGAATGCACGCCATCAAGAGCACATCCAAATAGGAAATCTTCAAAAAGTCAGCGATTAAGAAGGCTGCCGCGCCGAGTACCGGAGGGGAGATAATCGCGCCTAGGCCGCCTGCCGCCAGTAAGCCACCTGCGGCATTTTTTTCGTAACCGACTTTATCAAGCATGGGTGCGGCAACCGATCCAACGGTAACGGTTGTGGCAACACCAGAGCCAGAGGGGCCGCCAAGCAAGAAAGACGAGAGCACAATCGTGCGACCTACGCCGGAGGATTTGCCGCCCATGGCAGCAAAGGAAAAATCAATAAAGAACTTGCCTGCGCCTGTGAACTGCAAAAAGGCGCCAAAGATCGTAAACAAAATAATGAGGGTTGCAGACACATCAATTGCAGTGCCGTAAATACCTTCGAGGGTCATGTACATAAAGCCCACGAGGCGATCTAATTCATATCCTTTGTGCGTCCATGGTGCCGGCAAATGGTTACCAAAAAGGGCATACAGCAAGAAACAAACGGTGACACCAACCAGGATCATTCCATTGGTGCGGCGCACACCCTCCAAAATAAGGAGGATTAAAGCAATACCTAAATAAACATCCTTGGGGTCGGGTGCGGTGTTGCGATCGGTAAAGTCATCGCCACCACTGAGGACGTAATACGAAATATAGATTGCAAGGAGACTAAAAATAATGTCCCACCACATCAAACGATTTTTAAAGCGATTGGAAATCGGAAAACTCAGAAACAGTAAAAAAAGAACTAAAGCAACGTGCACAACCCGTAACTGGTGGGTTGGCACGATGTAATAAGCTGCATACAAATGAAACAAGGACATGCCTACAGCAACCAGGACTATAAATTTAGCTAATAGGCCTTTGTAGTTATTAGAGTCGCCCTCTTCCTGCTTAATGAAGGCGTCTAACTTTTCTTGTGTTGCTAAATCAATTGCTGCTTGCGTCATGTCCCTGCCTAATTTTCTGTCTTCAATTCAAACTGCATTTGCACTCAGGTAATTAATTTACCTTGATGCCTTTTTCTTTAAAGTACTTTAAGGCGCCTGGATGATACGCAACCGGTGTTGAGCCTGCCTTTTGATTCTCAAGCTTCACATTACGATACTCTGCGTGCGAACGAACGAGTTCCAGCTGGTTATCAAAAATAGCTTTGACGATTTTGTAGGCTTCGGCATCCGACATGGCTGAACTGACAACCAAAACATTGGCAACGGCAGCAACGTTGTTGTCTTTTGCCATGCCGCTATAGGTTTGCTTAGAAATAACCGATGGGAAATACAAGTTACCGTATTTCTTGTTCATTGCAGGCACTTCAGCAGACGTATCAACCATGACAATTTTCATTCCAGGGCTGTTGGCTAAATCGGTGACCGCTGCAGTTGGTAAACCACCAACCCAGAAGAATGCATCAATCTTGCGATCCTTCACTGCGTTTACCGATTCAGCAACGCTCAAACGCTCACGCTTCACGTCTTTGTTTGGATCTAGGCCAGCCGCTTCGAGCAAGCGCAATGCCATTACTTCGGTTGCGCTACCGGGAGAGCCAGTACTCATACGCTTGCCTTTGAGGTCTTGCATGGTTTTAATGCCACTGGATTCCACGGTTGCAACGTGCATCAGGTTTGGATACAGAATCAATAGGGTGCGCAGATCAATTGGCTTACCCTTAAATTTGTCTTCACCCGAAATGGCGTCTTTTGCAGCATCGGCCATCGAGAAGCCAACATAGGGTTTACCTGTACCAATGAGCTTCAGGTTGTCAACTGAGCCACCGGTTACCTCGGCAGTCGCTGACATACCAGAGACGTGCTTTGACAATACTGCTGCCAAGCCGCCGCCCATGGGGTAATAAACACCGCCTGTACCACCCGTTGCAATTGAAATATTTTGCGCTTGAACGCTGATGCAGCCTAGGCTGAGCGTCAGTGCAAGGATTTTAAAGAGCTTCATTTTTTTGTTATCTCCTAGTACGTTTTATTAAAGGGTGTAGCAAGTAAACATTATATTTGGCAAAAATCCAACTAGCTCCTTAAAGGCCCGGCATGGAGAAGTGAATTTGCTCCAATTCATGGATTAATTTCTTTTGCTGATCCGCGCCTAAGGGCATTAAAGGTGGACGTACCCGCAGCCAGTCAGCATCTTTGCTGTAATGCGCTACGGCTGTTTTAAGGGCGGCAATCATCTGATACTTTTGGAAGATGGCACGTACTTGATCCAATTCGGCTTGATGCTGGTCTGCGCCAGCGGCTTGCCAGTTTGCAGCCAAAGTGGCAATGGCCTTGGGGTTTACGTTCGCCGTTGCTGAGATGCAGCCGACGCCGCCAGCACGCATCGTGCGCATTAAAAATACCTCACTACCAGCGTAGACTCGGAAACCTTCTGGAGCCAATACCTTTATCACCGACTCGGTATAGGCCCAATCGCCTGAGCTGTCTTTCATACCAATAACGGTATTAGGATAGGTCTTAACGAGGCGCTCTAGCAGCGCCAGGCTTAATGAAATTTTAGTCACCGGCGGAATGTTGTAGATGTAAATCTGTAACTTGGCATCGCCGACTTTTTCAATCACCTCTGCAAAATAGGCAAATAAGCCATCATCGCAAATGTCTTTGTAATAGAAGGGCGGTAGCATCAAGACGCCGCCGCATTTGGCGTCCACGGCCGCCTTGGTCATTTGCACTGCGGCATGAATCGAGCAAGCGCCAGTACCGGGCATCATGTGTGCGGGGTCTAGTCCGCCGCGAATGAGTTCATCCAGTACATGTAGCTTTTGTAAGGTCGAGATTGAGTTTGCCTCGGAGTTGGTGCCAAAGACGGCATGGCCAACGCCATTCGCCTCAAGCCATTTGCATTGCTTCAGTAACTTTGGAATATTTGGGCTGCCATCGGCATTAAATGGCGTGATGACAGGTGAAAGCACTGCGGACAGTGAGGAAGGCTTGGGGGTCAACATGGGATCTCCGGTTTCTAGTGGATCGGTGTTAATAAAGGACGGTAGTTAAAAAATGCTTCTAAGTTATCAATTGCCAAACGGGTCATGGCTTGGCGGGTTTCACGCGTAGCGCTGCCGATGTGGGGGCTTAGCACTACATTATGAAGCGGGATCAAGGCAGAATTCAACTGGGGCTCGTTTTCAAACACGTCGAGCGCCGCCCCAGCGATGCGATTTTGTTGCAATGCAGAAATTAGCGCGGCTTCATCGACGACGCTACCGCGGGAAATATTGATTAAATACCCAGTGGGGCCTAGGGCATTTAAGACCGCCGCATCGATCATGCCTTCGGTATCCAGGCCCCCTGGGCAGGTCAATATGATCACATCGGCTGCCTCGGCCAGCGCAACTGCGCTGCTATAGAAGGTGTAAGCACATTTTTTAGCGCTAGGCCCTGTATAGGCAATCGTCACTCCAAATGCCTCTAGTCGCCTGGCCAGATCAAAGCCAATGCGTCCTAAACCCACAATACCAACCGTTTTGCCGGCTAAGGTCGTCGTAATGGGGAATGCGTGTTCTTGCCATTCGCCAGAGCGAACGAAGCGATCCGCTGTAGGCAGGCGACGCAGCAAAGCAAAGAGGTGGCCGATGCCCAGCTCACACACGGCATCATTGAGAACGCCGGGGGTGGTGCTTGCCTGAATGCCGTGGGCTTTTAGATAATCCAGCGGGAGATTGTCATAGCCAACGCCGCAGCATGCGATTACTTTCAAGTTCGGAATCTGGCGGAGCAGGCTTTCTGGAATCGGGGTGTTGGAGCGCGTCAGGATCGCCTCAAAGGAGCCGGCAGGAAGCGGTTCATGGGGATTGGTTAAATGCACTGTTTTCAGGCTTCGGTTGATTTCCGCTTGCATAATTTCTGGAAACGAACCGACCTGCAACACCGAATTGACGGGGATCATGTCTCACTACTATTTTTATTGAAATAATGCGCTATTGTAAGTGGATTTAACAAATTCACCACTTTCTCGGACCTACACCAACAGGAAAACCCCTTTGAGCAATTCAGCGAACTCCAATGACAATCCAAGCGGCATGCGTAAGGGATTAACCCGTTACGGCGATGCCGATTTCTCATTATTTATGCGAAAAGCATTCATTAAGGCCATGGGTTTTAGTGATAGCGCGCTCGATCGGCCGGTTATTGGTATTACCAATACGTTCAGCGATTTCAATCCATGCCATGGCAACGTGCCGCAAATGATTGAAGCCGCCAAGCGCGGCGTGATGCAAGCCGGTGGCATGCCGATGGTTTTTCCGACGATATCGGTGCATGAGTCCTTTGCCTTTCCAACCAGCATGTATTTACGTAATTTGATGGCGCTCGATACCGAAGAAATGATGCGCGCCCAACCCGTGGATGCAGTCATCTTGATTGGCGGTTGCGATAAGACCATACCAGCGCAACTGATGGGCGCGGCCAGTGTGGATGTGCCTGTGATCTCGATTCCAACCGGGCCGATGTTGACCACAACCTACCAAGGCGATCGTTTGGGTGCCTGCACCGACTGCCGCCGCTATTGGGCTAAGTTCCGCGCCAATGAAATCGATCAAACGGAGATCGATGCTGTGAATGAAAAACTGGCTCCCACTACCGGTACCTGCATGGTGATGGGGACTGCCAGTACCATCGCTTGCATGGTGGAGGCAGCGGGCATGAGCCTACCTGGAACGGCAGCAGTGCCGGCCGTGATGGCTGAACGCTTTCGCTTGGCAGAGCTCACGGGGCGGCGGGCGGTTGAATTGGCGAAGATGCCATCCGAGCAAGCGTTGACGCCAGCCCGCATCTTGACACTGGAGTCGCTGACGAATGCCTTGACAGTGCTGCATGCGATTGGCGGATCAACTAATGCCTTAATTCATTTCACCGCGATTGCTGCTCGCTTGGGCGTCAAAATTGACCTCGAGGCATTTGATCGTTTAGGCCGTAATGTGCCGGTACTGGTGGATTTAAAGCCCAGCGGCATGCATTACATGGAGCACCTTAATGAGGATGGTGGACTCATGGCGGTATTACGTGAACTAAAGCCCCTGCTGTATTTAGATTGCATGACGGTTAGTGGCAGAACCTTGGGCGAGGAGATCGAGGCCGCTCCCGTGACGCACAACCGTAAAGTCATACGGATTGCGCAAGAGCCGATTTTCCCGGTCGGCGGTTTGGCCATATTAAAAGGCAATTTAGCGCCCCGTGGTGCGGTGATTAAACACTCTGCAGCCTCACCTGCCTTACTCAAGCACCGTGGCCGAGCCGTCGTGTTTAGCTCATTAGAAGATTTAGCACTGCGCATTGATCGAGATGATTTAGATGTCACCGCAGATGACGTCCTGGTCTTGCAAAACGCCGGCCCAAAGGGCGCCCCCGGTATGCCAGAGGCAGGGTATTTGCCGATCCCTAAAAAGCTTGCGCAGGCGGGAGTCAAAGACATGGTGCGGATCTCGGATGCCCGCATGAGTGGTACTGCATTTGGCACCATCGTCTTGCACGTTACCCCCGAGTCGGCAGAAAATGGCCCGCTTGCGATCGTGCGTAACGGCGACATCATTGAATTGAATGTGGATGAACGCCGCATTGAGTTATTAGTGGATGATGCAGAAATTGCCCGCCGCCTGGCTGAACTAGTAGCCCCAGCGGTGCGCTTGAATATTCCTGCAACAGGGTATCGGCGCCTTTACCAAACTACCGTTACCCAAGCTGATATTGGGTGTGATTTTGATTTTATGGTGCCAGCAGCAACGCGCACCGCACCATTACTGAAAGGAAAATGAAATGTTATTCACCCCAGCGGAAACTAAGGTCGTCATTATCGGCGGCGGCACCATGGGTGCCGATGTTGCCGCCGTGTGCGCGCGTGGCGGCTGCGCCACCCAAGTAGTGGAGTTAACAACCGAGCGCCGTGCGCACCTACCCAATTACTTTTCGAATGCCATGATCGAATTGGGTTACGAAAACCGCATTCATTTATTGACTGTGGCCGGATCCTTAGATGAAGTCGATTGGGCCGATGTCGATTTGGTCATTGAGTGCATACCCGAGCGCCTTGACTTAAAGCAATCGCTTTTTGCTGAGCTGGAAAAGCGGTCCAAACCCGAAACGGTATTAGCTAGCAATAGCTCAAGCTTTCCGATTAGCGAAATTGCAGCTGGCCTCAAAACGACAGCTCGGATGATTGGCTTGCATTTCTTTATGCCCGCGCACATTGTGCCGTGCGTTGAAGTTGTTTGTGGCGAGAAGACCTCCAAGATGGTGGCAGAGAGTTTGTCGCGCCTCATGACTGCATGCGGTATGGTGCCGGTGATGGTTAAAAAAGATTTGCATGGATTTTTGGCCAACCGCTTACAGCACGCACTTTCGCGTGAGGCGTTTTATATGATTGACGAAGGTATTGCTACACCAGAGGACATCGATAAAGCCGTCCGCTTTGGCTTTGGTTTCCGCTACCTCGCAGCTGGCCCCGTGATGCAGCGCGACCATGCAGGCTTAGAGATCCATGCTGCAGCAGGAGCCAGTATTTATCCCTCGCTGAATAACTCACCCAATATTTCAAAAACTTTAGGCGATCGGGTTAAAAGCGGCAAGCTGGGCATGAAGACTGGCGAAGGCTTTTTTGAATGGAATCCAGAAACCATTCGTGCCGAGCGCGCCCGTTACGATTCTATTTTGCGTGAGGGCTTAAAGATCATTCAAAAAGAGTTGCCTAAGATCGATTAAGGCATCGCATTATCAGTCCCATGGCTAGCATTGGCTGTGGGATTGCTTTATTCTTTTCTTTATGAAAAAAACCCTGCGCATTTGGGATTTACCCACCAGGCTGTTTCATTGGCTTCTGGTTATCTGCATTGCCGGCGGGGTGATCTGCGTCAATATCGGCGGGAACCTCATGCAGTGGCACGCCTATTTTGGCTATGCTGCATTGAGCTTGGTTTTGTTTCGGGTGCTGTGGGGATTTATCGGCGCAGTGCACTCGCGCTTCACTACCTTTGTCCCGAGTCCGCAGCGCCTCATTGCGTTCCTCAGCGGTAAGGTGGGTAGTGGCCTGGGCCACAATCCCTTAGGTAGTCTATCGGTTATTGCCTTATTGCTGGTGGTTGGTATTCAAGCTAGTACTGGTTTATTTACCGACGATACCATTGCATTTCAGGGCCCGCTTGCCAAGTATGTGCCCAACGCTACCGTCAGCTTGCTTAGCAGCATTCATGCGCTGAACTCCAATATTCTGTTTGGATTAATTGGCTTGCATCTCTTGGCTATTGCCTATTACCAATGGGTTAAGCGGGAATCAATCCTAATGCCCATGATTCAGGGCGATAAAGAGGTGGATGTGGAGCGCGATGGCAATGGCCTACCTGCTAAAGCACTCCTTGCCTCTAAAGACGGTGCACTACAGCGACTCACCGCATTGGTATCGCTGTGTGCAATCGCTTTACTGCTGCTCTATGCCCTAGGAATTATTTCTTTCTAAAGTCATCGTGGCAGGCTTTGCAGGTTTGTCCTGCAGCACTAAAGGCCTTTTTGATGTTGTCAAGATTGCCTGATTGAGCCGCTTGATTGAGTTCAGTAATCGCGGCCTGCATTTTCTCTGACCCTGCTTTAAATTTATTGCCTTCGGTCCAAATTGCAGGCTGGGCTTTACCACCTTCAGTACCAGCGCCAAAGCCCTGCCATGGCAGGGTGGATAGCGTTGCAATGATGGCTGCATTTTTAGCAACATCCTCTTTGTTGTATGGCACTTCTCCTTTGACAACCGCACCAATCCGCCCGAAGTGGGTTCCGATTAAGCTGAATGTACTTTGACGATATTTGATTGCATCTTCTGCTTTTTGAAACTGCGCAAAAGCGGGGCTGGCTGTAATCAGGATGATGGATGCTGCCAACATGCGCAGGCCAGTGGTGGTAGTAAATGAATGAGTGGACATGAGATCTCCTGACGAGTGGGAAAGGGTATATGCCGTATCAGCATAACCCACTTCGCCGCTTTTTAAGCAAGCCAAGCTACTTTTTTAGAGTAAGTGTTGCAGTGGCCACATCAAGAAACGAATGATCGATAAAAAGAAGCCACTTAAGGGTTGCATCCACCACTCGCTTACGAGTCCGCTGATGGCCAGGCCCAAGACAATAAAAAAGCCCCACGGCTCAATGCGGCTAAAAGGCAGCGCTTGGCGGTAAGGCAATAGGCCGGTTAGGACTCGCCCACCGTCCATCGGCGGAATCGGCAGCAGATTAAATACGAGGAGGCTGATGTTCCACATCACTCCCGCCTTAGCAACCGCTCCCAAATAGGGCTCATCGATGCCCAGCAGTTGGGGCATAAACCAGAGTGTGGCCCAGATAATCGCTTGAATAAAGTTGGACCCAGGCCCTGCTAAGGCAACCCAAATCATGTCGATTTTGGGGTTTTTCAGTCGATCAAAGCGAACCGGTACAGGCTTGGCATAGCCGATTAAAAAGCCTGAATTGAGCAGAATTAAGGCCAATGGAATAAGCAAAGTGCCCACTAAATCAATGTGTTTCAAGGGATTTAGCGTGACCCGCCCGAGTAAGAAGGCGGTATTGTCCCCAAGTCGTTTCGCCACATAACCGTGGGCCGCCTCATGAATGGTGATGGCCAAAATCAGCGGAATCGCATTGATGGCTATTGCTTCTATCGAAAAGGCACTTATCATGACAACATGATATCCACAGGAGCCCATCGTGACTGAAGAAAAAAAACCCGCTGCGAAGACCCCAGCCCGCCCCGTTATCGCTAAACCACCTGTTCGCCCTCCTGCAGGCAAAGGCCCTCAGGGTGCCGGTGGCAAGCCGCCCAGTGGCTTTGGCGGTGGTAAAGGTATGATGCGCAAAGCCGGCCGCGGCCGTTAATTAGCCCAGTAATAGGGCCAGTCAATGGCTGGATGGTGGATAATTGCGCAATTGCAATTTGCACTTGAATACGCACTGCTAAAGGATGAGTTATGAATGAGTGGCATAAAGAAAGTAAAGACGAGATTAATAAAAAGATCATCACCCTGATCGTGATGTTGGCAGTCGCGACAAGCTTGGCAATTTTGTTTGCGTTGGTTGCTGCCCATACGGCTTACGTATTTGGTTAATTGCCGCAGCGCAGTTCGGCATGCATGCCTGTAGTTTTCGGATGAAGCCTGCTTCCCGCCGGAAATGAGCAAATACCGCCAGCCCGCTGTTTTTATTGGGCATGGCAGCCCGATGTACGCTTTAGAGCCCAACCGCCATACTGCAGCATGGGCATCCCTCGGTAAGCGTCTTCATAAACCCGATGCAATCCTCTTGATCTCAGCCCATTGGCTGACGCGGGGCATTTGGCTTACCGCGATGCAGCAGCCCAAAACCATTCATGATTTTGGTGGCTTCCCAGAAGCCCTATTTCAAATTCAATATCCCGCGCCTGGCAGTCCGGCCCTCGCGCAGCGCGTTCAGTCTTTGCTATCGCAAGCAGTGGTATTGGAGGAGCATGAATGGGGAATCGATCACGGGGCGTGGTCGGTGTTGCGCTACTTGTATCCCAATGCCGATGTGCCCGTAGTACAACTGAGCTTAGATGGATCGCTGAGCGCCAATGAGCACTACACACTAGCCAAACAATTAGCGCCCTTGCGCGATGAAAATATCCTGATTCTGGGCAGCGGAAACATTGTTCATAACTTGCGCTTAATCGATTGGGACGCAGGTGCAGAGCCGCTGCCATGGGCGGCCGAGTTTAATCAATTTTTTACGAGTCAGATTTTGGCTAATCAGCGTCCTTCTTTACTTGACTGGCAGGGTGCAGGTGATGCGGCTCGATTGTCGATCCCAACCCCAGAGCACTATTGGCCTGCTTTGTACCCCTTAGCACTACAAGGCAGTGGCGAGCAGGTGGAAATTATTAGCAATGGCATTGAGATGGGCTCAATTAGCATGCTGTCCTTCCTCATTCATTAACTACAATCACCGTATGGGGACATCACTGGTAGCCATTTTTTGTGGAGCGGGCTTAGGCGCGCTATTACGTGCTGGCTTTAATGCCTTGGGCGCGGGGATGGTATCGGGTTTTCCGATGGGCACCTTGTTGGCTAATTTATTTGGCGGTTATTGTGTTGGTATTGCCGTGGCTTTTTTTGGTAATAATGCTGCCATCGGGCCGGAGTGGCGTTTATTTATCATTACCGGTTTCTTAGGCGGGCTGACCACATTCTCAAGTTTTTCTGCAGAAGTGGTTGAGATGATGCAACGTGGTGAATACACTTGGGCAGCGGGTACTGCGTTGCTGCATGTGATTGGCTCGCTTGTACTGACCTTCCTCGGCATCATGACCTACCAAGCCCTCAAGTAAGCTTAGATCAGGCCCAGCAATCCCAAAACAGCGCCAATCAGAATGAGGTACATCGGATGCCAGCGGGTTGCGGTAGCAATGACTGCTGTACCGAGTGTTAAAGCATAAGCAATCCAACTGGTATTAATCTGCAGAGCAATCTGCCAGGCCGAGGCAAGAATGAGTCCAACTGCAAGCGCTGCTGCCGCAAATTGAATGGTTTGTTTGGCTCGCTCATGCCGCATAGTGCTGATAAAGCGCTGCAGCCAAAAGATCAGAATAGAAGAGGGCCAGCAAATGGCCAGTGTTGCGATCAGCGCACCTACTGCGCCACTCACATGCCATCCAATCAGTGTGACGGTCATTAAATTTGGACCAGGGGCGGCTTGGGCAATCGCAAAATAATGCGCAAAGGTCTCGGCATCAATCCACTGTTTTTGTTCGACTGCAATCGCAAAGAGCGTTGGCAACAAGGCATTGACGCCGCCAAAGGCAATTAATGAGAATGCAGATAAGGTGATAAATAAACTCAGTAGGATCATGCGACCCCCTCTGTTTTATGCCAAGCAATAAATAGGGCGAGCGGCGAAGCAATTAAAACGACCCACCCGAGTGGTAGGCGAAGCCAAGTAGCAATGAATAGAGTTACCACAACGACCAGCAACATCCGTGGGAAGCGTAATTCTTCACGCAGCATCTTTAAGCCAGTGGCTGCAATTAAGCCAACGCCGATAGCGGATATGCCGCGGAGCATGCCCTGAACCGCCTGAAGATAACTGAAGTGGTCGTACAGCATCGCTAATAGCAGGACCACACCAATCGGTGCGAGCAGTAAGCCCATTACCGCCGCGAGTGCGCCTTTTGCCCCGCCAAAACGGGAGCCAACGCACACAGCAAGATTGACAATATTAGGTCCCGGAACCAGCTGACAGATTCCTAAAATGGCGTTGAATTCTGCGGCAGTGATCCAATGCTTTTGTTCCACAATCGTACGCCGTGCCCAAGGCAATACACCGCCAAAACCCGATAGGCTAATCTTGGTAAACCCAATAAAGAGCTCCCACGCAGAAAGCGTTATGGCATTCGAAGGTTCTTGCTTAGGTTGCATTAATTACGCATTTTGTGAATGAGGGTTTATTGGGGGTTACTATAGCGTGATTGCAAACTGTTTAAGAGGAAATGCACCATGATTTTAGAGCACGTCGATATTCAAATTGATCCCAGCAAGCAAGCAGAATTTAATGAGGCCATTATTCGCGGCTTAGAGACGGTAGTTTCCAAATCAAAAGGCTTTCGTGGATATAAGGTAAATCACTGTGTGGAGTCGCCCGCACGTTACCTACTCATGATTTATTGGGACACGCTTGAAAACCATATGGTTGATTTTAGAGAGTCTTCACTCTTTACCGATTGGCGTGCGATTGTCGGTCCTTACTTTACCAAGCCTCCTTTTATGGAGCATTTTGAGTTGGTTGGTAAATCGACTTAGTTGGTCGACTTAGTTAGTCGACTTAGTTACATCTGCTTTTTACGAATCGACTGTTCTATCCCAATCGATTGGAGGGTGGGCTCCAGGGCTTCACGTTCATCAAAGACAAAGCAACTGCCCTGATAGTGCGCTGAACCTACATCCTCAAAGTACTTGAGGATGCCACCCTCGAGTTGGTAGCTGTGCTCTATACCGATCTCGCGCATATAAAGCCCTGATTTTTCACAGCGGATCCCGCCAGTACAAAAACTAATGAGAGTTTTATCTGCTAACTCGGCTTGATGGGCCTTAATGGCCTCTGGAAATTCGCTGAACTTTTGGATATTGAAATGTACGGCATTTTCAAAAGTGCCATATTCCACCTCAAATTGGTTGCGGGTATCAACCATCACAACCGCTCGCCCTAAGTCGTCGGTACCGCGATCGAGCCACTCTGCCAGTTTGGTGGGTGTGATGAAGTGGGCTCTGCCCGTTTCAGGTTGAATGGCCGGGTGATTCATGCGAATGATTTCATTCTTGACTTTGACCAATGCTTTCTTAAAGGGCTGGTTATCTGACCAGCTTTCCTTCACTTCAATGGGCGCAAAACGCTGATCCATCCGCAGCCACGCCAAAAAGTCGCGCAGCTGTAGTTCGGCACCCGCCAAAAATAGGTTAATGCCTTCTCCGGCCAGCAAAACAGTACCCTTGAGCTGGCGTGAATTCAGGGCATCGAGCATTTGCTGGCGCAGGTCCTCGAGGGATTCAAGGCGAACAAATTGATATGCGGCAATATTGAGAATCGGCTTCATCGGCGGTAGGGAATCAATAACATCCTCTATTATCAAACACACTCCCATTGGGTGGTAGTCTTTCCCTTTAATTAATCTTATTTCGATCCGAAATTCTTACCATGTCTGAAACCCCTCAAAATCGACCCATTCCCTATATTCCGCTTGATTTGGCTGAACCTGCGGACTTGGTTGCCGCAATCCGGAAACGCCGCGGCGGAAACTTCATCAATTTAGATCGCATGCTCTTGCATAGTATTCCGATTGCGGAGGGCTGGAATCACTTTGTGGGTGAGATCCGCAACAACTTGGCTTTAGACCCCAAGTTGCGTGAGTTAGCGATGTGCGGGGTTGCGGTTTTAAATGGTGCCGAGTATGAATTTTTTCACCATGCGCCCCCTTTCAGAAAAGCGGGGGGCAGTGAAGAGCAGGTCGAGGCTTTGCGTTTGCTGGGCACACCGCAGTTTCCAAAAGCCTGCTTTAATCCAGTGGAGCAGGATGCTGCTGAGCTCACGCTGCAGATGACACGAAACATTCAAGTGGATGACCAGCTCATGGTGCGCTTACGCGATGCTTTAGGCAACACGTGTACAGTCGAGTTGGTAACGGTGATTGCAGCCTACAACATGGTTTCCCGTTTTCTGATCGCACTCAAGGTGGGTCCGGAAGACCATCCCCCTGCGTAATCCAATCGAGATAGAAAAAGCAATGAATACAGTCAAGATTGATTTTGTATCGGATATTGCATGCCCCTGGTGTGCCGTTGCCTTGGGCGCCCTCGAGCAAGCCTTATCCGAGCTGGGTGATCAAGTAAAGGTTGAGCTGCACTTTCAGCCCTTTGAGTTAAATCCGAAAATGCCAATGGGCGGCCAGGATGTGATTGAGCATTTGGTTGAAAAGTATGGCGTTGGTCCAAAGCAGGTTCGTGAAAATCAGGCGCAAATTCGAAAGCGTGCAGCCGAAGTCGGTTTCCCTTTTCATCCGGAAGGACGTAAGTGGGTCTACAACACCTTTGACTGCCACCGCCTATTGCATTGGGCGGGGCTCGAGCTTGGCAGTGCTGCGCAGCACCGCCTAAAAAGGGAGTTACTAGGGACGTATTTCACGCTTGCCGTTAATTTAGATGACCCCGCGAATGTGCTTGATGCAGTTGACCGAGCTGGCTTAGATCGCCTGCGCGCGCAAGAGGTACTTGCGAGCGATGAATTTAAAGAGGCGGTACGTGAGCAGCAGAAATTCTATTTGGATGCCGGAATTCATTCTGTGCCAGCCGTGATTTTAAATGATCGCATCCTGATTCAAGGGGCGCAACCGGTAGAGCAATTCAAGGCAGCTTTACTACAGGCAAGTAATGAGTGATAGCAGCAACCGCATGCACTGGACAGAAGTAGATGCCGTTCATGAGCTGCAGTGGCAGTCAGAAAAAGGGCTCCCGCCACCTAAAAAAGTACTGATTGCAGATGACACGCTAACGGCCGATGCGGCCTACCGACTTGCGTCCGAAGGCAGTGCTTTTTTATGGCGCGGCGACTACCAAAATGCAAAACAATTGCTGCAGGCCCTAGCTCGCCGGGCTGAGCGACCAGTGAAGCGCAATCGAAAAAAAATAGCGAAAGAAGCCAAGCTGAATCCAGAGGTAGTCAATGCGCTGGAACCGAAAGCCGTTTTTAATCAACACCGGCAAGCTCAAGCGCAGCGCGCCAGAATACTCGATGCGATTTTGATTCCTGTATTGGCTAACCATACCATTCCGCTGCGACGGGCGCCCGATGTGACGAAGGCTTGCCTCGATGTGTTTGGGAATAGGGCGGATGATTATGTGCTTTCCTTACGCGAATTACTCGGCGTCATCAGTGCCCACGAGTGGCGCAAAAAAGGGGTAGTGATTCCATCCTTAAAGGAGGGCGCGCAGCGTCTATTTCCCCATTACGGCGTCTTTTCACCCTTACGTGGCGAATACGTTGAGCTGGTAGCAATGGCGCCACTCCCACCCGCATTAAAAGTCAACTCAGTGGCTTTTGATATCGGCACTGGAACTGGAGTGCTTGCTGCAGTACTCGCGCAGCGGGGTATCCAGAAGGTCATCGGCACCGATCAAGATCTTCGGGCGCTGGCGTGCGCTAGCGCGAACATCCAGCAATTAGGCCTTGGGCAGCAGATTGCGATTCTGAATGCAGATCTGTTTCCTCTAGAAAAGGCTGCTTTGATTGTCTGTAATCCGCCTTGGCTGCCCGCTAGGCCCAGCTCTCCCATTGAGCGAGCCATATACGACCTAGATAGCATGATGCTGAAGGGTTTTTTATCCCAACTGAAAGAGCACTTGCTGCCAGAGGGTGAGGGCTGGCTTATTCTGTCTGATCTAGCAGAGCATTTGCAATTGCGCTCGCGCGATGAATTGCTGTCCTGGATTACCGAAGCCGGGCTGACTGTGATCGAAAAGAGGGATGCTAAGCCTAACCACCCTAAGGCAAGCGATGCAAGCGACCCCTTGCATCAAGCTAGAAAAGCAGAAGTTACGTCGCTTTGGCGTCTGGCTGCGGTGTAGCTGGATCGGGCAGGGCAATCCCCAGAGCACCAAAGAATGCGGTTCCCAATGGCGACACTGGTGCGTGGATTGTTCCAATCTGGCCTGCAGTGCGGCGAACGTGATCGAGCAATAGAGCGCCATAGCCTTGACGGCGGTACATGGGGTTGACGTAGATGTACTCGACATCCCCCGCATTTGTGAAGCGGCTATAGCCAATCGTGGTGTTCTGATTTTTGATGACAACAATCCCGTCTGCGATGTCGATCTGGTAGTCAGCGGGATTAAGCATGGGGTTTTAGAGGAAGGTAATGCGCTTCGTTAAGGCCTGCAAGGATACCTCGGGGGCTTGAATGCTTTTGGCTTCATCGCGGCTGTTAGCAATCACGCCAATGCCAGCCACCGGCGCTAAGTTATCGACTTTGAATCGACCTACTCCGTCTTGGCGGCGGATAAAGCACTCCTCATCAAAAAAGAGCCGATCACCATTGTTGTCAATTTCATCGGAATCAAGTGATGCAAAACCAATAATCCCCCGTACGTCATCTAGAGATCCCGGAAGGTCAACCGCAGAAACTGTTTTCAAGGTCGGATTAATCACATAAACTTGCATAAGCACCTTTCATCTAAAGTAGGCTCTAAGCAAATTATCGCCCTAATATTTTTTTTGTGTAGATCGTAACGGATTTTTTCTAAATGGTGTTAGGGTAACGATTAGCGTTGTTTAACAATCACTCTTTTATAGCCCATTCAAGGACTCAATATGAAAACGAAGATCAAGCCCAGCAACACGACCCCGCCCGATATCAATATTGGAATTAGTGCGGCCGACCGAAAGAAAATTGCGCAGGGCTTATCCGCATTTTTGGCAGACAGCTATACCTTGTATTTAATGACCCATAATTTTCATTGGAATGTCACGGGCCCACAATTTACTAGCTTGCATCAATTATTTATGACGCAATACACTGAACAGTGGACGGCCTTAGATCAAATTGCAGAACGCATTCGGGCATTAGGCCACCCCGCACCCGCCACCTATATTGAATTTCATAAATTGGCTTCGATCAAAGAGGTGAGTGGAGTTCCTAAGGCGGAGGAGATGGTGCGTCATTTGGTCATTGCTCAAGAAGCAACAGCGCGAACAGCCCGCAATTTATACCCCTTGGTAGATAAAGCCAATGATCAGCCCACTGCAGATCTGTTGACTCAGCGCATTGAAATTCATGAAAAGACAGCTTGGATGTTGCGTAGTATCTTAGAGTAAAGCGGTAATCAGCCGTCATCTATAAAAAGCCCAAACAAGGGCTTTTTATTTTTCTGTGATGGCTTCTAACATCATCAATGCACGCTCCCTGGCCATAGTTCAGTCACTTTATTGCTATTTGAAAAGATAGGTTAAAGCCAAAATTAGTGAATTTTTGTTATTCATGAGGGGTTATTCCTAATCTTATTGATAATGATTCTTATTATGATATAGTGGAACCAAATAGCAAAACCCTTTTCCGCTGGAACGAATATTGATGAGAAATACACTAATCGCATTGCAATTTGCATTACTGCTGGGATTTCAAGTGCCTGTAAACGCACAATCCAGCAATGAGAAAGTACTCAATTTGTATTCGGCACGCCACTATCAAACAGATGAGGCGCTGTATGCCAATTTCACCAAGGCAACTGGAATCAAGATTAATCGCATTGAGGCAGATGACAACGCCCTGATCGAGCGCTTGAATAGTGAGGGCAGCAAAAGCCCGGCCGACGTTATTCTCTTGGTTGATGCAGCACGATTATGGCGAGCCCAGGTCAATGGCTTTTTTAAGCCGATCCAATCCAAATACCTGAATGACCGCATTCCAGTCAATCTTCGCGCCAAAGCCGATGCTGAGGGAACAACCTGGTTTGGTATTTCAACCCGCGCACGAATTGTGGTCTATAACAAAAATACAGTGAAGCCAGGCAATGTCAATACCTATGAAAAGCTTGCAGAGCCGATAAATAAGGGAAAAGTATGTACACGTTCTGGGTCCCATCCATACATGCTCTCCTTGCTTGGCGCTCTAATTGAGCGCGATGGCTTAAAGGCTACCGAAGCATGGGCAAGTGGCATGGTGGCTAATATGGCGCGTAGCCCAAAGGGTGGCGACACCGATCAGATCCGCGCAGTAGCATCGGGTGAGTGCGGAGTTGCGTTAACGAATTCATATTACTTGGCTCGATTAATGCGCTCCACCAAGCCTGAGGATATCGCAGTGGTATCTAAGGTTGGGTTTATTTGGCCCAACCAAAATGCAGGCGGCGTCCACATCAATATTTCCGGTGGTGGCGTAGCAAAAAATGCTCCTCATCCACGAGCAGCGTTGCAATTTCTCGAGTATTTAGCCAGTGATTCTGCGCAGACATATCTAGCGGATGGCAATAATGAATGGCCAGTTGTTCCTTCCGTTCGCGTAGATAATCCCGCGCTCAAGGAGCTTGGGCCTTATCAGCCCGAGAAGGTATCGGTTGCATCGATTGGCTTAAATCAAATTGCAGCCCAGAAAATTCTGGATCGCGTTGGATATAAATAAACAAACAAACAAACAAACAAACAGCAAAGGGCCTAGTATTTGTGAATGCTTGATTGAATCACATTGAATAGAAGGTAGCTGAGCGGATTCTGTAGATGAATAAAAACGATCCTAAAGTCAATGCCGAATCGACGGATTTTCCGCTCAATGGCTTGGCTAAAATGTATTCCAGTTTGGATTTATTTGGAACAAGCAACTCGGTCATCATTAACCATCACGGCATTTGCTACACCCTGAGAATTACTCAGCTTGGTAAGCTGATATTAACTAAGTAAGGGTTGTTTCTTGATGCAATTCACCCGCTGGAAGCTAGGACTGCTTGTATCGTCAGTGCACTTAGTCTTATTGCTTGCAATTGCTTACCCTGGAATGCGGCTACTGGATTACAGCGCCCAGTCAGCGATATCCGGTCAAGCTATTGAACTGAGATCCGCCACCCCTGAGAATAAAGTTGCCAGTCAGCCCATACCTGAGCCAAGCCTTCCGAAGGCGATGAGTGTCGTTCCCCTATCGGATCACGGTGATGCCCCAATCATCGTGGCACAAGGCAATGTATCTGCGTTAAAGTCGGCATCGATCACGCCGCCTTCCGCTGACGCATACGCGAATCGCAACCCGAAGCCAAGCTACCCTATTTCCAGCAGAGAAAATGGAGAGCAGGGTGCGGTGATGCTGCATGCCTGCATAAATCATCATGGAACAGTAGAGCGGGTAGATCTCGCTCAAAGCTCTGGCCATCCTGCACTCGATCGATCTGCCCTAAACACCGTTCGCCATTGGCACTTTAGGCCAGCACAAGAGAGCGGGAAGTCTATTTCAATGTGTTATCGCCTCCCCATTCGTTTTCTCTTGTCTTCATCCGCTCTTTCTATTCCGCATGCTTAGTTCAAGAGAAAGTCGGAAAACAATTTGACACTCTAAATAAGAATCATTATCATTAATATGAATCAACGCAGTTAATTCCTAACTGCATCAATGCCACAGCCCGCCGCCGCTAGCTAGTGTTTCAACTAACTGGGGGGATATATGAAAAGCGGGCTTAAGAAATGCACAGCTACCTTACTAATGCCATTGTCAATGGCGACTCTGAATGCAAACGCACAAATTGCTGTAAAGAATGATGCAAGAGGGGTCAATCTAAAAGAAGTCACCGTATCTGCAACGCGGTCAGAACGAAAAACGGACAATGTGCCGCGCATTGCTACCGTTATGACTGCAGAAGAAATTCAGGATTTGGGCGCACGAAATGTGGGCGATGTTTTTAGGGATTCGCCCGATATTACGGTACCGCAGCAAACGGGGCGTTTTAGTTTAGCCATCGGCGCTCAGGGAAGGGGCGGTCAGGAAAGCATCAATATTCGCGGTCTACAGGGCAACAACGTCCTGTTGCTGGTCGACGGTATCCGCGTGCCGAATCAATTTTCATTCGGCAGCTTATCGTCAGGCCGAGGAAATTTTTTAGATGTCGATGGCTTTCGAAAGATTGAAGTAAGCCGCGGGCCATCATCCACGCAATACGGCAGTGATGGGCTGGCTGGCATTGTGTATTTTCAAACATTCAATCCTACTGACTTTATAAAGCAGGGAATGAATACCGGGGGCTTTGCTCGGACCGGCTACTCCAGTGTAGATAACTCTTCAAATACATCAGTGGCGTATGCAGGTAAGAGCGACGATATTCAGGGAATGATTCTCGGTAATTTTCAATCTGGCCATCAATATGAAAATCAAGGATCAAATTACTCAACTGGAATTAACCGAACCGCACCGAATCCAGCGGACTATCGCAATTGGTATGTGCTTTCAAAGGCATTTTTAAGGATTGATTCGGTCAATAAGTTGGGAATAACATACGAATCCCAGAACGTGACTCAAAACGTCAATAATCTATCCGATCTATCAAGGGCCGTTGCTACGTCAACGGCATCAGATACCACCACACGCAATCGGATCTCGGGTGATTATCAATACAACGATGCCGGGAATGAATACATTCAAGCTGCCAAGGTAATGGCATATCACCAGGAGGCATCGGTCACGCAAAATTCCTTTCAAGGATCAGCATTAGGTGGCGGAAGACCTTACCCGTGGCGGTCAAGAAACAACGTATACATACAAAATACAACCGGAATTAACTCGAACTTCCAGAGCAATACCACTCGACTGGCGAATCAACGTATCACTTACGGCTTTGACTGGAGTTCCGCGAATATATCGAGCCAAATCAATGCGGCTGGGAATGGGGTGTCGATTACGCCTGCTCCATCATCGAAATATGACCTGGGCGGCGCCTTCTTGCAGAGCGAGATGGCGTTTGGTGACCTTACACTGATACCTGCTATTCGATTTGATGCGTATTCAATCAAGCCGCAAACAGGCATATCTGCCACGAATAGTGGTTCTGCCGTTTCACCCGCGCTTGGCGCAGTGTGGAATTGGGTGCCCGCGTTTAGGCCATTTGTAAATTGGGGTCAAGCATTTGGCGCACCTACACCAGATCAAGCCTTATCAACCCATGCCAATAGCGGCCCTGGCCAGAATTACCGGCTGGTTGCCAATCCCAATCTAAAACCACAAACCGGCAATGGCTTCGAGGTGGGATCTCGTGGTAAATCGGGTGCATGGCGCTATCAGGCATCAGCATATGCAAATAATTACGATGATTTTATTGCTCAAGTGACAACGCAAGGATCCACTTTAAGCCCCCTTGATCCTGCAATTATTCAATATCAAAATTTAACGAAGGTCTCTATACGAGGTTGGGATGTCCGGACCGATTGGGCATTTGCAGAGCGGTGGCAAGCAAATGCAGCATTGGCATACAGCCAAGGTCAACAGACACAAAATGGCATTACTGCCCCCTTAAATACGATTCAGCCACTTCGCGCTATTTTGGGGATGCGATATGACGCAATTGAATGGGGTGCTTTTGCGAATCTCATTTGGAATCAAGGTAAGGCTGCAAGCGATGTCAACTTTAATTCCAATGCAGGCGGAACGGCCAATCAGTTTTTGACTCCTGCATCGACCATCCTCAATCTGACGGGTTACTGGAAACCCACAAAGCAGTTAACCCTAAATTTCAATTTAAACAACGTATTCAATAGCACCTACTGGAATTGGGCGGGCGTGCAGGGCTCAGTCACCACAGTCAATTCACCAATGTATAACGCTGCAGCTGCTCAGCAATCAGCCACCTCGGCTCCACGCAATGCGCAAGTGTCCCTGCGCTACGATTTCTAAGGAGAAAGCATGATTCAATCCATCCAATCTATCCATCAATCATTTCAAGCCCTTCGTGCAGATGAAAAGATGCGCCATCGTGATGTCGCAAAGCGTCTAGAGATGTCCGAGGGCGAGTTGATTGCCACTTTTCTGGATATCGATCGAATGCCTTTGGCTGTCGGTGAAATGCAAGCAGTGCGACTGCTTGCAAAATGGGCTGACATCATGGCATGCATCGAGTCATTAGGCGAGGTTATGGCGCTGACCCGCAATGCCTCTTGTGTGCATGAGAAAGTTGGGATTTATAAAAACGCCTCACAAGACGGGCCCGTGGGGATTTTGGTCGGCGAAATTGACTTGCGCATTTTCTATCACGCCTGGGCGCATGGATTTGCGGTTCTCGAAATGACCAAGAGTGGTCTGCAGCGGAGCTTGCAATTCTTTGATAAGGCGGGTGTGGCCATACATAAAATTCATATGAAGCCGCAAAGTTGTATTGCGAAATACGATGCATTGCTACAGCAATTTCAGAGCCATGATCAGACGCCAGGAATACAAGTAACTGATCCGGATAAACCTGCTGCTGAATTGCCAGATCAGGACATTGATGTGACGGCATGGCATCAGTCTTGGCGTGCGATGCAGGATACCCACGACTTTTTTGTTTTACTCAGGCAGTTTAAAGTGACAAGGACGCAAGGATTGCGCCTTGCTGAACCCGAGTTTGTGCAAGCGTTGCCGGTCACTTGCGCAAAAGACTTATTGGAGATTGCTGCGAGTGCTAGCACTCCGCTGATGGTGTTCGTGGGCAATCCAGGCATGCTGCAAATTCACAGTGGGCCGATTCAAAAGGTGATGTCGGTCGGATCCTGGATCAATGTCATGGATCCTCGCTTTAATCTCCATTTAAAAATGGATTCCATAGCCCAGGCTTGGCTGGTACGCAAACCAACTCACGATGGCATCGTCACCTCGGTGGAGCTCTTTAACGATAGCGGGGAAGCAATTGCCATGTTCTTTGGGGAGAGAAAGCCAGGCAACCCGGAGTTATCTGCTTGGCGCAACTTGGTGGAAGAGTTACTTGCCCGGTCAGCGGCCATAGAGGCCTAAGATGAATCAGAGTCGCCGCAATATCTTGGTTCAAGCTGTCTCTGCAGCCGGATGGATAGGCTTTAGTTTAGAGGCCTTTGCACACGAGCGCACTGGCACATCTGCGCATGCGATGCGCTTGATCAGCATTGGTGGGGCATTAACCGAGATCGTTTATTTACTCAAAGCCAATACTGAATTGGTTGGAGTGGATACGACTTCTATTTACCCTGCCGCAGCCACCCGCTTACCTAATGTTGGATATGCCCGCAGTCTTTCTGCTGAGGGCATCTTGGCTCTTCGCCCCACTCAAGTGCTTGCTACTGAAGATGCAGGGCCGCCCATGGTGTTAAAACAAATTAGCAATGCCGGGATCCCCTTGACCATCCTGCCGTCTAGCCATCAATTCAAAGACCTGATTGATCGGGTGAATACCATCGGCAGGCTGGTACATAAAACCGACGCTGCCGAAGCGCTTATAAGCCAATTGCATTTAGAGTGGAAAAATACTCAGGAGCGTGTTGCTAATTCCAAACACAAAAACATACGTGTTTTATTTGTTCTATCGCAAAACCCCAGTCAGCTGATGGTGGGCGGCGCAAAAACCAGTGCAGACGCCATGATTGACTATGCGGGTGCACGCAATTCCATTACTGGATTGACTGGATTTAAGCCGCTCACTCCAGAAGCAGTTATTGCTGCTAATCCCGATGTGATATTGGTGACGGATCAGGGCATGAAAGCCGTTGGCGGCATTGGCGGAGTGCTGCGCTTTCCGGGAATAAGTCAAACGCGCGCTGGAAAAGAACAGAAAATTATTTCGCTGGAGGCAATGTATCTATTGGGGTTTGGTCCGCGCATGCCATTAGCGGTTGCTGAACTCAATCGCTTGTTGCAGCATGCAATAGCCTGATTTTTAATACTGCTCAGCATGAATTTAAGCTCCCCCATAGTAAGAACCAATGTGCTTTTTATTGGCTTGTTTACTTGCCTAGTTCTTATTTTGTTAGTCTTGCTTACATCTCAGCTTGGTGCGGTCCAGGTTGACTTTTCTGATTGGGTCTCACTCCTCAATCATGGCTGGGATACGCAATCGGGTAGTAGCTATGTTTTGTGGCAGCTGCGTTTGCCTAGAATCGTATTTGCTCTTTTGATTGGATCTGCCCTCGGGCTCTCGGGCGCCCTGACTCAAGGATTATTTCGCAATCCGCTTGCCGATCCTGGATTGCTGGGTGTATCGGCTGGAGCAGCGTGCGCTGTTGCTTTAGGCATTGTTCTCTTTAGCGATTTACAAATTCCACTCTTACCGGAGTGGCGATTTTGGACGATACCTGCATTGGCATTCTCGGGGGCGATTCTGGTGTGTTTTGCCTTAGATCGCATCGCGCGCTGGATTACGCCTGGCTCGATTGCGGGTCTTCTCTTAACTGGCATTGCATTAAATGCGCTTGCTGCGGCCATCATTGGTTTATGCACTTACTTGGCGACGGATGATCAGTTACGCAACTTAACATTCTGGACCATGGGCTCGCTTTCGGGTTCCAGTTGGATGTTGGTGATTGCGGCTGCCGTACTATTTGCATTCGCTTGGTGGCGTTTACGCACAATGATTGCAGTAATGAATGTATTTGCCCTTGGCGAATTGGTTGCAGTTCACGTCGGTATTGAAATTGGTCGCATTCGCATGGAAATCATTTTTTGGGTGGCTTTACTCTCTGGATTTGCCGTTGCTTGGTGCGGAATGATTGGCTTTGTCGGTTTAATTGCGCCCAACTTTGCGCGTGCTTGGTTGGGCGGCGATCAGAGAAAGGTGGTTCCCGCTTCGATGGTGTTAGGGGCTATGTTGTTGTTATTGGCCGATACCTGTGCGCGCACCATAGCAATGCCGGCAGAAGTGCCTGTTGGGATTTTTACTGCCCTTTTGGGGGCGCCGTTTTTCATCCTCCTATTACGGTCGTCGCGCCGTCAACTGACCTAATGAGTACCCTATGTCTCATTCAGGCCTTGCAGGTTAAGCTCGGCGACAAGAGTTTTGGCCGCTTTTCGTTCACTATTGCTCCGGGTGAGCGCATTGCCATACTCGGACCTAGCGGAGCAGGCAAAACGACATTGCTTAGATTGCTATCCGGTGATTTGCAGCCGCAATCAGGGTCGTATGCATTCAATGGCTCCCCAATAAAAACCTGGTCTTTGCATACGCTCAGCAGAAAGAGGGCAGTGCTGCCGCAGTCAAGTTATGTGGCATTTGGCCTAATGGCGCATTTGGTGATTGGTTTGGGAAGAATTGCGATTGTGGGTGATGTAAAACGCGATGCCATTGTTCGGCATGCAGCACGCCTCAGTTCCTGCGAACATCTGCTCAATCGGAGTTTTGATAACCTATCCGGCGGTGAAAAGGCACGCATACATCTTGCCAGAGTATTTGCGCAGTTGTGGGATGAACGCAATGGCCTGATTTTGGTGGATGAGCCTTTGGCATCGCTCGATCCTGGCTTGCAAATCGAGCTGCTCGAGAGCATGAGGCGGTATGCCGATGATCGTAATCATGCGATTGTCGCGATCTTGCACGATATCAATCAGGCGATGCACCATTTTGATCGACTGATTCTAGTAAAAGAAGGAAAAATGGTCGGCGATCACGCTTCTGGAATGGCTGCGATTCCGGATTTGGCTGATTTGTACCAGATTCAATTGGATGCAATAGAGCGCGACGGCCTACCTCCATGGGTTTTTCCGAGGGCGAGTCTAAGTCTGAATACCCTATAAAATAACGATAAATATAGGCCCAGCAAAACAAGGGGTTTCCTGATAGCGTATTACCTATCAAGCTAGCTTGTTCTTTGCCTTAAGGAGTTATGAATATGAAACGCATCTTTTTGTTTTTACTGACCAACATCGCCATCATGTTGGTAATTTCAATCATCATCAGTGTATTTGGATTGGGTCAA
>JBIJAC010000026.1:0-28093 GCA_044345935.1 Polynucleobacter sp.
TAGCCAAGCGACATGCGTTTAGCTTACTCAAATCAGTTAGTCTGACCACCACACTGGCTGTGTCTTTTTCTGTGATTGCTTATGCCCAAAGCAGCAATAATCCCAATCTACAAATTGAAGCAACTGGATCGCAAGAGAGTAACACCAGCATCCTCACGCCCACCAAAATTCTGCAAGGCAATGAACTCTTGGATAAGCTGGGCACTACCTTAGGAGCCACCATTGGGAATGAGCTGGGGGTATCCCAAACCGGTTATGGCCTTGGCGCCTCACGTCCAGTAATGCGCGGCCTTGATGGGCCCAGAGTACAAATTCTGCAAAATGGTTTATCCGTTGGCGATGTCTCTGCCATCTCAGCAGATCATGCAGTAGCAAGTCCTGTTGCCAATGCACGGCAGATTGAAATTCTGCGGGGGGCTGCTGCCTTAAAGTATGGCTCGGGATCGAGCGGCGGCTTAGTCAATGTGATCAATGATCGTATTTTGACCAACCTACCAGAGCAGGCCACAGGGGCCGTGAATACCAGTTACGACACCGTCAGCAATGGCCGAGCTGCATCGGGCGTGATAGAAAGCTCGATTGGATCGGTTGCAGTCCATATCGATACAGCCATTAATAATAATCAGAATTATCGAATACCTGGGGGCTCTACCCAATCGCAAGGCCAGCCTGCAGGGGGTTGGACCGTGCCGCCAGAAGGTGGTGAAGCCACCAATTACACCGGTAAATTACCCAATTCATTCAATAATCAAAACAATTTAGGTGTTGGCGCCTCTTATATTGGTAAGTCCAGCTATACCGGTATCTCGGTTGAGCGCATGAATAACAACTACGGCATTCCGACAGTGGAAGGTGGAATGATTGAGCAGTCACAGAACCGCTACGACTTTCAGCATCAAACCCGCGATCCGTTTGCTGGATTTTCCTCGATCAAGTTCAGTGCCGCGAATAGCAATTACAACCATACGGAATTTGCTATCGATCCAGATGCAGGATACACACCGGCGGCACTATGGAAAAACATCTCCAATGAGTTTCGCCTAGACCTAGCGCACAAAAAGTTTATGGGCTGGAAAGGCAACTTTGGCGCTCAAGTGACGCGTTCATCGGTTGAGGCTACAGAAATCGAAACCGGCAACTACGCCATCCTTCCTTCTACGAAAACCAACTCCAATGCCCTCTTTTGGATTGAAGAGGGTCGTTGGGGGGCACTCCAAGGCAATCTAGGACTGAGATACGACGCGGTTTCGCAAAATCCCAATCAAGTCAGTGAATTTCAAAATCCAGTTGCAGCGCCTGGACCTAATCCGGCAACGCCCAATTTAGAAAATCGCAACTTTAACCTCCTATCGTATTCAGCTGGAGGTCTGTGGAACTTTACTAACGGCTACGGCACTGGCTTGTCCTATACCGTTTCGCAAAGAGCCCCAAGCGCAGCTGAACTCTATTCGTACGGTATACATGAGTCGACTGCGACATTTTCGGTGGGTAACTCGAATCTCAATAAGGAAACATCGCACAACTTAGAGTTCAATATTCAAAAAACCGTCGGCAAGGTACGCGGAAAAGTAAATGCATACCTCAATAAGTTCAATAACTATATTTATGGCTTCTACACTGGACAAACTGCTGAAGCTGCTGAAGAATTCTCAGTTGTCGTTGCGCAGCAAGCTGCCGCCACGATCAAAGGAGCCGAAGCGGAATTGACTTACAACTGGAATCAGTTTGGCAGCGGTGCCCGTTTGTTTGCGGATGCCTCCCAAGGCACCTTTGATGCGGGTGGCAATTTACCATTGCAGCCAGCGCCTCGGGTGGGATTGCAGCTAGCCCATCAGCAAAACAAGTGGTTAGCGAATGCCAGCTATACCTATAGCTTTGAGCAGAATCGATTGGCCTCTTGGGAAGTAGGCCCTACCCCCAGCTACAACTTACTGAACGCCGGTTTGTCGTATACCGAGAAGATCAATAAGATTAGCTGGACGGGCTACCTTAACTTGCGTAACTTGCTCAACGAGCAAATCCGTTTTGCCACTACCCCAATGGCAGTGCGTTTGTATGCGCCCCAACCCGGTCGCAGTCTCATGGTGGGGGTACGCGCCGCCTTCTAACGAGTATCGCGCAATTGCCCTGCAATCAGGCTCTGGCTCAGTTCGGCCAGGGCCTTTCTATCTTTGAGTGCAGGTAGTTTTTCGCTAATGCTGATTTGGGCGCAAATGGGCGGGCTGCAAATGAGATTCCACATTGAATCTACTAAGCCCATGTCGCCAATAAAAGCCGGGGCCGTGGTTTTGTTGCCGGTCCGCACATCAAAGTACTGAATCGCCAGGGCATATACCGGTGCATTGGCCACAATCGCCGCCTCAAATAAGTTCGATTTAAACGGCGCTACCTGCTTGCCATCGGTGGAGGTGCCTTCTGGAAAGATACAAATGGCTTTTTGATTGAGTTGCCCAGCTACTTCCTGCACCATATTGCGGATGCTATTGGACTTACCTCGCTCAATAAAGAGCGTACCGAGCTGTTTAGCCATCCAGCCAAAAATAGGCCAACTCGCTACTTCGGATTTAGCAACAAAAAAATGGGGCTTAAAGGCATTGATCACATGAATATCAATCCACGAAATGTGATTGGCCGCCATTAGGTAGTGGGTGTCTTCCAGCCGCTCTGCCCCAATCACGCTTAGACGCATATTAAAGATGCCAAGTAACTGCTGGCACCATTTGCGAATCGACTGATGCCGCTGCTCTGCCTTAAACCAAGGAAAAATGAGCAGCAAAATAAAGCAGCCTTTGAAGACTTGCCCGATGATCCGCAGTACGGTAAGAAAACGGCTTAAATTCATATCAATAAAAAGAAATTCAATGCGCTATGGAATTGGGAATGCAATCAGAATACTAATCTAGTAAGTCATAAAAATGACATGAAATTGTCATGAAGCCTACACATAGCAATGGCTTAATACTCATCAATGACGCACTACCGAGCCATCTGGATTTCAGACGTGCACCTGGGTACATCCGGTTGCCAGGCCAACTACCTCCTCGATTTCTTAAAACACAACGAAGCCGATACCTTTTACTTGGTTGGCGACATTATCGACGGTTGGCGCCTCAAGAAATCCATCTATTGGCCACAAACGCACAATGACGTAGTCCAAAAATTACTACGTAAGGCCCGTAAAGGCGCCAATGTGTATTTTATTCCAGGCAACCATGACGAAAGCGCACGCCAATACATCGGCATGTCCTTTGGTGACATTCAGGTGGTTGAGGAGATTATTCATACCACCGTGGATGGCAAGAAGCTCTGGGTGACGCACGGCGATTTATTTGATGGTGTGATGCAATACGCTAAATGGCTAGCCTACGTTGGTGATAACCTGTACTCGCTGATTCTTTATATAAACCGTTACTTTAATTTGGTGCGCATCAAAATGGGCCTGCAGTATTGGTCCTTATCGCAATATTTAAAGCATCAGGTGAAGAATGCCGTGAGCTATATTGCCGATTTTGAACACATCATGGCGCGCGAAGCCCGCATGCGCAATTGCGATGGTGTGGTTTGCGGGCACATTCATAAAGCCGAAATTCGGGAAATCGACGGGCTAATTTATTGCAACGATGGCGACTGGGTCGAGAGCCTGAGCGCCCTGGTTGAAACCACCGAGGGTGAGCTCAAACTGGTGTTTTGGAATACCATTCTGGGCGATCCTACCCCAAGCATTGCCAATACGGAACAACTCCATATGGAAGTCGCTTTTAGTAACTCACGTGAAGAGGCCTTAGCATGAAGATAATGATCGTCACCGACGCATGGGAACCCCAGGTCAATGGGGTTGTCCGCACCCTCAAACAAACCTGCCATGAGCTGCGCTTAATGGGCCATGAGATCGAAATGATCACGCCCAATCAGTTCAAAACCATTCCCTGCCCTACCTATCCGGATATCTCACTCTCGCTATTTCCGGGGAAAGGCGTAGCACGCAAAATCAAGGATTTTGAACCCGATGCAATTCACATTGCCACCGAAGGCCCCCTAGGCTTATCCGCCAGGGCCTACGCTGTGCGCAATCGCCTACCCTTCTCTACCGCTTACCATACTCGCTTTCCAGAATACGTTCACGCCAGAACAGGCATCCCTATTTCTTGGACATACGCCTTCTTGCGCTGGTTTCATGGGCCATCGATGGCTGTCATGGCGCCAACCATTGTGGTGAAAAACGATCTGGAAAAATTTGGCTTTACGAATGTGGTGCTGTGGTCACGCGGTGTGGATACCGAGGTATTTAATATGCAAGAGTCAAAAGTACTGAACTCAGCCCACCCGATCTTTTTATACGTTGGGCGCGTTGCCGTTGAGAAGAATATCAGCGCCTTTTTAGAAATTGATTTGCCCGGCTCAAAATGGGTAGTGGGCGATGGCCCCGCCATGGCCAAAATCAAGCAGCAATACCCTAACGTTAATTACTTAGGGGTTTTAAACCAGCCCGAGTTAGCCAAAGTCTATGCGGCGGCCGATGTCTTTGTGTTTCCGAGCAAGACGGATACCTTTGGTTTGGTCTTGCTAGAAGCCATGGCCTGCGGCACCCCGGTGGCGGCCTACCCTGTTACGGGCCCGATTGATGTGCTGGGCGACTCTCCCGCAGGCGCCATGAACGAGGATTTACGCACCGCTTGCCTTGCTGCCCTCAAGATCCCCCGAGAAGTGGCTAGAGCGCACGCTGAGCGCTTTTCCTGGCGGGCCTCGACCGAACAGTTTGCACGGCATTTAAAGCCCGTTCCTAGCCCTGCAATACACCGTACTGCTCTGGCTTGAGCAACTTGAGCAATTAATTGAAAGATACGTACCACATTGACCAAAATCCGCACAAAGGCAATCGCGGATTGGTGCGTGCATGGCATGCTGCCAAGAACTCATGGCATGGACTGGTATTTGCGTTTAAAGAAGAAAGTGCGTTTCGGCAAGAGCTAAGCTTGTTTATCGTACTCACCCCCATTGCCCTTGTATTGCCTGTATCGCTATTCGAAAAGGCAGTATTAATCAGCTCCCTTGTACTGGTGATGGCGGTTGAGTTGCTTAATTCCAGTGTTGAAGCGGCCATTGATCGCATCTCCTTTGAGCACCACGATTTATCCAAACGCGCCAAGGATTTTGGGTCTGCGGCCGTGATGCTGGCCCTGCTGATTTCCTTCATTTTATGGGCCTGCGTATGCCTTCCTTTATTCATGAAACTGTCATAAACGCAATTTACAGTTAGGTTTACTTTATAAGGTTTCCTATGTCCGATATGCCCAATCCATTCGCTCCATTTGATGTGTTCTTTAAAAGCACGACGACTGTCGAGCGCATGAAAAAACTACGCCCCATTAAGAAATTACTTTCCAAAAAAATGGCGAAGCGTTTATTTGGTAAGGCCTTTGCCCAGCGTACCCGAGCTGAATTGCAATCGGTTCCTGAAGTAGCTCGTCCCCTTGTCAAATCAAAGCGCCCTGCACTCAAAGTATCTTGGGCTAAAGATGCGGGTGAAATTCAAGAGGCTCAGCGCTTGCGCTTTAAGGTATTCGCAGAAGAAATGGGCGCCAATTTAGTAAGCCACGCTGAAGGCTTGGATGTGGATGAATTTGATGCCTATTGTGACCACCTGATCATTCGCGATGAAGATACCTTGCGGGTAGTTGGCACTTACCGTGTTTTACCTCCCCACAAGGCGCAAGAAATCGGTAAGCTCTATTCGGATTCCGAATTTGATCTCTCCCGTTTGCAGCATTTGCGCCCCAAGATGGTTGAAGTGGGTCGCTCTTGTGTGCACCAAGACTACCGTTCAGGCGCAGTCATCATGGCCCTGTGGAGTGGCCTTGCTGAATACATGCTGAAAAACAATTACGAAATCATGTTGGGCTGCGCTAGCATCCCGATGTCGGATGGTGGCCACTTTGCTGCTAGCCTCTATAACGGTCTGAGCGCCGATCAAGTTGCGCCAATTGAATGCCACGGCTTTCCAAAAGTACCATTGCCACTCGCTCGCCTGAATGGTGGCCTCGAGGTTGAGGCGCCTCCATTAATTAAAGGTTATCTAAAGCTAGGGGCAAAAATTTGCAGTGCGCCCGCTTGGGATCCCGACTTTAATACCGCTGATCTCTTGACGATGTTGCGCCTATCGGAAATCAATCCACGCTACGCCAAGCATTTTTTAGGGAAATAAACTGGGTGCGGCAAGAGCTAAGCTAAATCAGATTAGCTCGATTCGGTAGGGTCTACCAATCCGCTCCCACTCTGCGGCCTCTTTGCGCAGGCTAAATTCAGTTAATGGGTGGCTTTCTAACCAACTCTGTTTAATGCTGACCGTGAAACCGGCACCGGACTCGCTGACGCTAACCTCGGGCAATTGGGAATCGGTTCGACCACGGCAAAGCAATTGCGCCAGACGTAAAGCGAACAGCATGCGCCAATCCAAGAATTGGGTATTGCTAGCCAGCTTGCCGAGTTTGCCGGTATGACCCACAAGTAAAGTAGCTAGGCGCAGCTGATCGTTTTTTGAAAACCCCGGCATGTCTGCATTGCCAGCAATATAAGCCGAGTGCTTGTGATAACTGTTGTGGGAAATCGATAAGCCGATTTCATGAAGATTGGCCGCCCACTCAATTAAGACTAAGTTATTGGCTCTGGCTTCTTTATCCAGAACAGGCAACTGCGATAAAAAATTGGTCGCCAAATTACTCACCCGCTGGGCCTGCTGCCGATCAATGGAATACCGGTCCATGAACTGCTCCACCGTGACAAAACGCATATCGTGGTGCTGTGAACGGCCTAGCAGGTCATAGAGAACACCAACCCGGAGCGCCGCATCGGTTACCTCCATCAACTCAATCCCCAGCTCCTCAAACACGGCCAGCATGATTGCCAAGCCACCGGGCCAGACAACGCGTCGATCATCCTTCAGGCCAGGCACGGGAATCTGACTAGTATTCTCAAAGCGCAATAAATCGTGTTTCATGGCTTTCAATGCGGGCTTGGTAATAAAGCCTTTAGGCGCGTCGCCATAGCCCATTTGGGTAATGATGTCGGCTAAGGCGCGCGCAGTGCCAGAGGATCCAATGGCCTGCTTCCAGCCTTGCTTTACAAACGGTTCCGCAATCACTTGGATTTCACGGCGGGCGGTGAGCTCTGCCTCTTTGAAGGCATGGGCATCAATCTCCCCTTTGGGGAAAAAGCGCATGCTATGGGAAACGCAGCCGATGTAGAGGCTCTCCATTAATTGGGGTTTATAGCCCTCACCGATGATGAGCTCGGTTGACCCACCGCCAATATCAACAACCAGTCGATTACCTTGGACCGGCGACACCTCATGGGCAGCCCCGATATAAATCAGGCGCGCCTCCTCAACCCCCGCAATCACCTCAATTGGAAAGCCCAGGACCTTTTCGGCATCCTGAATGAAATCTGCTGAATTGCGTGCCACCCGCAAGGTATTGGTTGCCACTGCCCGCACCTGAGCTAAATCAAAGCCCCTTAAACGCTCGCCAAAGCGTCCAATGGCCGATATGCCCCGCTCATAGGCTTCGTGACCCAATAACTTCTTGTCCGTAAGGCCGGCAGCAATCCGTACCGACTCCCTGAGGGTGTCAATGGGCCGGAGCTGCATGCCCGATGGCGTATTAACAACCTGTGCAATCAGCATCCGAAAGCTATTCGAGCCGAGGTCAACGGCAGCAACATAGCCATCCGTCGGGGTCGTTAAGGTGTCTGCTTTCACGTGAATTGGGCTTTAAATGAGGGTATTTCCATAAACAGTTCAGGCCTATTGTATGCAATCTAAATGACACATTACTGAAATATAAAGGTGGCATAACATAGTCTATTCATGACAAAACCGGCCATTCCCCTTCTGAACCGAGAAATTGGTATTTTGGAATTCAATTCCCGAGTACTGGCTCAGGCCGAGGACCCCAACAACCCGCTCCTGGAGCGCTTACGCTTTTTGGGAATTGTCTCAAGCAATCTAGATGAATTCTTTGAGGTGCGCGTTGCTGGGCTCAAGGAGCAACTGCAAACGGATCCCAAGAAAATCGAAGCCGATGGCCTCAGTATTTCCGAGGCATACGACAAAGTAACGGAATATGCCCACATGTTAGTGGCGCGTCAATATGCGGTATTCAACGATATCATCCAGCCGCAATTAGGGCAGGCTGGAATACGGTTTATGTTCGCTCAGGACTGGACGCCAGAGCAAGAAAAATGGGCGCATCGCATCTTTCAAACTGAATTGCTACCGCTACTAACGCCGATTGCGCTGGACCCAGCCCATCCATTTCCGAAGGTTGCCAATAAGAGCTTAAATTTTATTGTCTCGCTAGATGGTAAGGATGCGTTTGGCAGGCGAGCCCGCCTCGCTGTTGTGCAAGCGCCCCGTTCCTTGCCGCGGGTCGTTCATATGCCAAAGCACCTTGCCAAGTCAGATTACGGCTTTGTGCTCCTCTCCTCGTTTGTACAAAAATTTGTGGGAAGTTTGTTCCCAGGCTTAACTATTGTCGAGTGCCATCCGTTTCGCGTAACCCGCAATTCCGAATTGTTTGTGTCCGATGATGACGTCACCGATCTGCGTAAAGCCCTGCAAGGCGAGCTACCAACCCGTCACTTGGGCGATGCCGTTCGCCTCGAAACGTCGATCGACACACCCCATGCGCTGGTAGAACGATTGCGTAAGGAAAATGGCCTGCAGCCACAAGACTGCTATCGGATTGATGGGCCAGTGAATTTACTCCGCCTATCTCAGGTACCCGATCTGGTTGATAGGCCCGAGCTCAAATTTGCCTTATACCGCCCCAAATCCTCATTTGGTTTAACCAAGCCAGGCCGACAAGACTCGACCGATCCAGACGATTCCATCATCGAGAAAATTCGCCAAGGGGATATCTTGCTGCACCACCCCTATGAGAGCTTTGAGCCCGTATTGCAATTATTACGCGAGGCCTCCAATGATCCGGATGTATTAGCTATTAAACAAACGGTTTACCGCACAGGCGATGATTCCCCAGTAATGGATGCCCTGATTCAGGCGGCGCGGAATGGCAAAGAAGTAACGGTGGTCTTAGAACTGTTCGCCCGATTTGACGAGCAAACCAATATCAACTGGGCGGCCAAATTAGAAAGTGTTGGCGCCCATGTAGTGTATGGCGTCGTAGGTCATAAATGCCATGCCAAAATGCTACTGGTGGTTCGGCGCGAGAAAATCGCAGGCAAGAAAAGCAAATCCCAACTCGTGCGCTACGTGCATTTGGGTACCGGCAACTACCATCCTAAAACGGCCAAGCTCTATACCGATTTTGGCCTCATGACCTGCGATGAATCCATCACCAATGATGTACACCTTGTGTTTCAGCAACTCACAGGTACCGCCTTGCACCTGGAAACCCGTGAGCTATGGGAATCCCCTTTTACCTTGCTTGATGAACTGATTGCACACATCAGGGCCGAAGCAAAAGCCGCCAAAGCCGGAAAAAAGGGGCTGATCATTGCCAAGATGAATGCCCTGCTCGAGCCGACCATCATTGCAGAACTGTATAAAGCATCCCAAGCAGGCGTCAAAATCCAACTGATTGTGCGCGGCGTTTGCGCCCTGCAACCCGGCGTCAAGGGTCTGTCAGACAACATTACCGTCCGCTCCATCATTGGCCGCTTTTTAGAGCACCACCGCATCTGCTATTTTTATGCTGCTGGCAAAGAATCGGTGCATTTATCGAGCGCTGACTGGATGGATCGGAATTTACTTCGACGGGTGGAGGTAGCGTTTCCGGTAAAAGATCAGGCTTTGAAAAAACGTGTTGTTACAGAAGGATTAAAACTGCTGCTCAAAGACAATTCAACAGCATGGAAAATGAATCCCGATGGCAGCTATCAACAAGTAAGACCACGGATCAATCAGGCTCCCGTGATTGCCCAGCTAGAGTTGATTAAACAATTCGCTCCGAAGGGAAAACCAAAGTAAATTGGCTGCCAGATCCAGGCACACTCTCAATCAAGAGCTGAGCCTGATGCCGACTGGCAATGTGCTTCACAATCGCTAGGCCAAGCCCTGTGCCACCCGTATCGCGCGAGCGACTGCGATCAACCCGGTAAAAACGCTCAGTTAATCGGGGCAAATGCTCAGCACTAATGCCGGGACCGGTATCGCGAACCGAAAAAATTCCCTGCCCATTGGCATTAACGCCCCACAGCACTGTGATATCGCCGCCACTCGGTGTATAGCGAATGGCGTTCGAGATCAAATTACCAAAGGCGGACATTAATTCGTGCTCATTGCCCAAGAGCAATTGGGTCGACTCTGCTTCAAAGTGGATTTGGTGAGCACCCTGCGATAAGGCCTCGGCATCATTTTTCAATAGTGGAAAGGCAGAATCCACTACATTGACTGAATCTTGCAATACCGGCAAGGCATTGGCCTCTAGATTGGCCAGGGTGAGTAAATCCTCAACCAAGCTTTTCATGCGACGACCTTGCGCCATCATGAGCTCGAGGTACTCTGCTTTTTTAGACGGCGTCAAATCAATGGTCTGAACCGTTTCCAAGAAACCCATCATCACCGTCAGGGGCGTACGCATTTCATGGGATACGTTTGCCACGAAGTCACGGCGCATGGCCTCTGCTTTATAGAGGTCAGTCACGTCTTGCGCCAACAATAGGCGCCGGTTATCCGCAAATGGGAAAGCTTGGATTCGAAGGCTTAGGTTGGAGCCAGGACCCATTTTTTCAATCACCAGCGGCTCTTCAAAATGGCGTGCACTCAGGTACTGAATAAATTCAGGATTGCGAAATAAGTAATTAATACGCTGCATTGCATCGCGCTTGTAGTTCAATCCAAAAAAACGTTCGGCAATGGCATTGCACCACTCAATTTGATCCTGGTTATCTAACATCACAATGCCATTGGGGGAAGCTTGGAAAGCCTCGATAAACCGTTGGTGCTGACGTTCGACCTCAAAAATACGTTGCTTGATTGCCTTAACGTAACGCTGTAAACGAAAAAAAAGGTCTTCCAAGAATCCACTGGCAGCCGGTAGACGCTCTAACTCATCATCTTGTACGTATTTTTTAAGGGTGGATAGCTTAAGGTAGAAATACCCCAGCGGAATGGCCAGAACAGTCAGCGCGATGCTAAGCGCACCCCAATGACCCCATGCCGATAGAGTAAGCCAATACAAGGCAATGGAACAGCTTAAGAGTACAAAAAGGCGGGCAATGGCAGCAAACATAGCGCTATCTTAGAGCATACCCAATGGTGCAAGCCAAAGCATCGCCTATGGGTTGTTAACGCTATGTATTTACTGGGTTCTTCGTAATCCGGTAGCCACTTCCGCGCACCGTCTCGACGTAATGATCACAGGCAAAAGGGGCTAAAGCAGCGCGTAAACGCTTAATGTGCACGTCGACCGTACGCTCTTCGATGTAGACCTCATTGCCCCACACATTATCTAAAAGATGTGTACGGGAATGGACCCGCTCAGGATTGGTCATTAAGAATTGCATTAAACGAAACTCGGTAGGCCCCAAAGCAAGGGCTTTGTTAGTACCCTCAGAAATACGAATGGATAAACGGTGGGCTACTGGATCGAGTTGAATGGGTCCCAATACTAATGCCTTCTCTTCGGCCACCTCAAATACATGGCGCCGCAAGAGAGCTTTCACCCGAGCAACTAATTCCTTGGGAGAAAATGGCTTGGTTACATAGTCATCTGCCCCGGCATCAAGGCCTAATACTTTATCGGCCTCCTCTCCTTTGGCGGTCAGCATCAGAATCGGAATGGCTTGGGTCAATGGATTGGATCGTAGTTCGCGAGCAAATTGCACACCGGATTTACCTGGCATCATCCAATCCAAGATGATCAAATCTGGCTTAGTATTACTCACCATTTGCAGGGCTTCATCGGCTTGCAGCGCCCGAGATACCGTATATCCAGCATGCGTTAAATTGATTGAAAGGAGCTCGGCAATCGACGGCTCATCTTCAACAACCAGAATATGCTGGGACATAGCGCTTATTTATGGGCTTCGCGGATTAAATCGTCTTGTGGCACATGTCGCACATCAGCACCCTTCACAATGTAAATAACAAACTCGGCGATATTCTTTGCATGATCGCCAATCCGCTCAATGGCCTTGGCAATAAAGAGCAAATCCAATCCAGTTGAAATCATCTTCGGATCTTCGGCCATATACGTAATCAACTTACGCACAAAACCACGGAATTCCTCATCAATCTGCTTATCGTCTTGCACTACCTTAACCGCAGCAACGGCATCGAGGCGGGCAAAGCAATCCAAACTTTGGCGTAATAAATCAATCGCCATCTGCCCAGATAACTTAATCTCTGCAGCATTAATATTAAAATTGCCGGCTTCGTTAATAATGCGGCGGGTTCGTTTTGCTACGCGCTCCGCCTCATCCCCTGCTCTTTCTAAATTGGTAATGGCTTTGGAAATCGCCATCACCAAGCGCAAGTCGCGCGCCGTAGGCTGACGCCGAGCAATTAGTTCGACGCAAGCCGAGTCAATTTCAACTTCGAGTGAATTAACGGTCTTTTCGCTCTCAATCACTTGATTGCATAAGTCCAAATTCATTTCTGAAAAAGCGCGCATGGCGACCTCGATTTGCTGCTCTACCAGCCCGCCCATTTGCAATAATTTTGCACATAAGGAGTTTAGGTCCTCGTCAAATTGCGATGATAAGTGTTTATCTTGCATAAGATCTCCTGATTAGCCGAAACGGCCCGTAATATAGTCTTCTGTTTCTTTGCGTTTTGGCTTAATGAAAATTTCATCGGTCTTGCCGTATTCCATTAACTCACCCAAATACATGTATGCCGTGAAGTCCGATACACGCGCTGCCTGTTGCATATTGTGCGTGACAATCGCGATGGTGTAGTCTTTTTTTAGTTCGTTAATCAACTCTTCGATCTTGGCAGTTGAAATCGGATCCAGTGCTGAGGTTGGCTCATCGAGTAACAGCACGGATGGCTTAACGGCCACACTGCGTGCAATGCACAAACGCTGCTGCTGGCCGCCAGAAAGGGACAAGCCACTTTGACTCAGCTTATCTTTTGCCTCATTCCACAGAGCTGCCTTGGTCAAAGCCCACTCTACTCGCTCATCCATTTCTGCTTTAGATAAACGCTCATACAGGCGGACACCAAAGGCAATGTTTTCATAAATCGACATTGGAAATGGTGTTGGTTTCTGGAAAACCATACCAATCCGTGAGCGCAGTAAATTCACATCGCTGCCGGGGGCGAGGATGTTCTCACCATAGAAGCTAATTTGACCTTCTGCACGTTGACCTGGATACAGGTCATACATCCGGTTTAGGGTACGCAAAAGCGTCGACTTACCACATCCCGATGGGCCAATGAAGGCGGTGACTTTTCGCTCAATAATATCGAGATTAATGTCTTTTAAGCCCTGGAAGCTCCCGTAAAAGAAATTCAGATCCCGAATTTCAAGGGCGCTAACTGCCACGCCTGACTCAGCACGATCCGCTACTGCCGCATCGGCCGCTGCGGAACCCGCATGCATTACTGTTCTCATCATGGTCATACTTTTACCTTTTCACGAAACACTACCCGCGCCAATATATTTAAGCCCAATACCGCAAATGTAATCAAGAGCGCACCACCCCAGGCTAAGTTGATCCAGTTATCGTACGGACTCATTGCAAACTGGAAAATTACCACCGGCAAGTTCGCCATTGGGGCATTCATGTTGGTGGAGAAAAATTGGTTATTGAGTGCCGTAAATAGGAGGGGCGCAGTCTCACCGCTAACGCGCGCTAGAGCCAATAAGATTCCGGTGATAACGCCGCTCTTGGCTGCCGTTAGCGTAATGCTTAGCGCTACCTTCCATTTTGGCGCGCCCAAGGCATAGGCCGCCTCCCTTAGCGTCAAGGGCACTAAACGCAACATGTTTTCCGTGGTGCGTACCACGACTGGAATGGCAATCAAGGACAAAGCGATCGTACCTGCCCACCCTGAGAAGTGCTTCACTTGATAAACCACGATGGCGTACACAAACAGGCCAACCACGATGGATGGTGCTGACAACATAATGTCGGTCACAAAGCGGGTCACTTCGGCAAAACGGCTCTTGTTGCCATATTCCGAGAGATAAATACCCGCCAAAATACCGATCGGGGTGCTAATAAAGGTACAGGCACCTACGATCATCAAGCTACCGACAATCGGATTAGCCAATCCACCGCCTTCCGTTCCAGGGGCTGGTGTGCTCTGCAGGAATAAGGAAGGACTAATAGCAGCAAATCCTTTATACAGGAGCACCGATAAAATCCAGAACAAAAATACCATGCCGATGCTCATTGCAATCAGCGATAAGGTTAAGCCAATGGCATTGATCCGTTTGCGCTTATTAAAAAGAGCCTGATCCATGCCTTTGGTAATAGCCGAACCAGTTTTGAATTGGGAGTCACTCATCAGGTTTTCACTCCTTGATTGGCTTCCATGCGCATGAGCATGATCTTTGCCAGCGACAGCACAATAAATGTAATCGCAAAAAGCGCCAATCCCAAGAGAAATAGCGATGAATAATGGGCGCCGATTTCAGCCTCACCAAACTCGTTGGCTAAAGTCGATGCAATCGAGTTGCCCGGCGCAAAGAGCGAGGCCTTGAGTTTATGGGCATTACCAATCACGAAGGTAACTGCCATGGTCTCGCCCAAGGCCCGGCCTAAGCCGAGCATGATGCCGCCGATCACACCCGTTTTGGTGTACGGCAAGACCACATTGCGAACCACTTCCCAGGTAGTACAGCCGATACCGTAGGCCGACTCTTTGAGTACGGGCGGCACAATTTCAAATACATCGCGCATCACCGAGGCAATAAACGGCAGAATCATCATCGCCAAAATCAGGCCGGCACAGAGGATACCGATGCCATTAAATGCACCAGAAAAGAGAATGCCAAAGCCTGGTATCTGGCCCAGGGTGGCTGCTAAAGCAGGCTGAATGTAATCAGCAAATAAAGGGGCAAAAATAAAGAGGCCAAACATACCGTAAATGATGGATGGTACGGCTGCCAGAATTTCAATCGCAGTGCCCAGCGTACGGCGCAGACTTTTGGGGCAAATTTCAGTCAAAAATACAGCGATGCCAAAACTCAATGGCACTGCAATCAGTAGCGCGATGACGGAGGTGATGACTGTTCCGTAAATGGCAATAGCGCCACCGAACTCACCGTTAATAATGTCCCACTCTACCGTGGTAAAGAATCCAAATCCAAATTTCTCAAACGCTGGATACGCATTAACCACAAGGGAAGCAATGATGCCGAGTAAGGCCAACAAAACCGATAAGGCAAAAAATTGCGTTACTAAATAAAAGAGTTTGTCGAGCACACGCTGCCGTTTAGCAATGCCAATTGCTTGGGTGCTAACGAGGCCGGCTGAAACTAAATTTTTCATAAATCGGCTACCTTCAATGGACTACTTCCGATGCACTGCAAAAAACTACCCTAAACCACCTGACCTTACCAATCAATTACCCCGCCGAGGCGGGGTAATTGCCTACAAAACCATAATCTTACTTGTTTTGAATCTGAGTCCAAACGTTCTTACGAATGAAATCCGTTGTAGATGCTGGCATTGGCACGTAATCCAAATCAATCGCCATCTTGCCGCCTTCTTTGAAGGCATAGTCAAAGAACTTGAGTACCTCGGCAGAAGTGGCTTTGTTGGTTGGCTGCTTGTACATCAAAATGAAGGATGCGCCTGTAATTGGGAAGGACTTGGCACCTGGAGCATCAGTAATGAATGCGCCCATTCCTGGAATCTTTGCCCAATCGGTACCCGCTGCAGCAGCCGCGAAAGTAGTGTCATCTGCAATTACAAACTGCCCATCTTTATTCTTTAACTGCACCGTAGTCATATTATTTTTCTTCGCATAGGCATACTCAACATAGCCAATCGAATTTTTTACACGAGATACGTTTGCAGCAACGCCCTCATTGCCTTTGCCGCCAACAGAAGAGGATGCAGGCCACTTGACGGCTGCGCCAGCACCAACCGCACTCTTCCACTCGCCGCTTACTTTTGCTAAGTAGTCAGTGAAAATCGCTGTTGTACCGGATCCATCCGCACGGTGAACTACAGTAATCTCGCCTGCTGGAATGTTGAGGCCTGGGTTGAGGAGCGCAATGCGCTTGTCGTTCCAGTTCGTAATCGTGCCCTGGAAAATATCAGCCAAGACGACGCCGTCTAGTTTTAGCTGATTTGGCTTCAAGCCTTGTACGTTAATGATCGGAACCACTCCGCCAATAATGGCTGGGAACTGAACCATACCGTCTTTTTCGAGGTCTTCAAACTTCACTGGGTTGTCGGTAGCGCCGAAATCAACCGTCTTTGCTTTAATTTGCTTGATACCGCCAGAAGAGCCGATTGACTGGTAGTTCATGCCTGTACCAGTGCGAGCTTTATACGCTTCAGCCCACTTCGCATAAATTGGGAATGGGAAGGTCGCGCCAGCGCCGGTAATATCGGCTGCCATTGCTACGGGAGCGAAGCTTGCTGTAGAAATCGAAAGGGCAGCTACAGTTAGCGCCTTTTTCAGTGTCAATTTCATTTATATATCCTTAAATGGTTACATCGCACTATGCGATAAGTGAACATTAAAGGGGCAATGTGACGACTCTGTGACATTAAAAACGGCAGCTAAAATTCCTTATAAATCAATGCCTTAAATTACTTATGTTGATACAGGTATTGCTGCCACAATGGTTTTAGCGCAGTCTGTGGCCTGCTGTTGGTCCTTTGCTTCCACCATGACACGCAGAACCGGCTCGGTGCCCGACGCCCGAATCAATACCCTGCCGGCATTCCCCAGCTGGGCAACGATTGAATTAACCACCTCAACTGCCTTGGCATCGTTCTGCCACGCGTAACCGGGGGCGACTTTGACGTTCAGCAAAACCTGAGGAAAGACATTCACCCCATGCAGCAGCTCGGCCAAGGATTTGCCTTGTTTACGCATCGCGGCTAATACTTGCAAGGCAGCAACCGTACCATCGCCCGTGGAGTGCTGATCAAGGCAAAGAAGGTGGCCTGAACCCTCCCCGCCTAATGTCCATTGGTGCTTTTTAAGCTGCTCTAATACATATCGGTCGCCCACATTGGCCCGCTCAAATTGCAGGCCTAGGGCTTTGATAGCCTGCTCTATTGCAGCATTGGTCATTAAGGTGCCGACCACCCCGCCGAGTTGCACGCCCTGCTCTACCCGGTCTTTGGCCAACACGTACAAGAGCTCGTCGCCATTAAACAAACGGCCTGTGCTGTCGACCATTTGCAAACGATCGGCGTCACCATCGAGCGCAATGCCCAAATCAGCCTGATGTTCTTTGACTTTGGCAACCAGGGCTGCCGGGGCAGTTGCGCCGCAGCCGTCATTAATGTTGCGACCATTGGGCTCCACGCCGATAGAAATCACTTCTGCGCCGAGTTCATTAAACACATTCGGAGCCGATTGATAGGCGGCGCCATTGGCGCAATCCACAATAATTTTCAATCCACGCAAATTCAGTGCTGCAGGAAAGGTGGATTTACAAAACTCAATATAACGTCCGGTAGCATCATCTAAACGAAATGCTTTACCGAGGTACTCCGAGCTCACACAACCTAGAGGCTGATCTAAAGCTGCCTCAATCGCGAGTTCCGATGCATCCGATAACTTATCGCCCTCGGACGAGAAAAACTTAATGCCGTTATCTTGGTACGGGTTATGCGATGCAGAGATCACTACACCCGCAGAAAGTCGCAATGCTTTAGTGAGATACGCCACGCCCGGTGTTGGCATCGGGCCGCAGAGCATGACATCGACTCCAGCCGCAGAAAAACCCGCTTCCAGTGCGGCCTCTAATAAGTAGCCTGATACACGCGTGTCTTTACCAATCAACACAGTACAACGCTCACCTGCGGGAGCTGCTTGCTTTAGTACCATACCGGCTGCATAGCCAAGATGCATGATGAAATCCGGAATGATCGGGGCCTTGCCCACTTCACCGCGAATGCCGTCAGTGCCGAAATACTTTTTGTTGTTTGCTGTCATATCAATTGATTATAAAACTTGAATACAGTGACTTGATGATTTTTCAAGGATTAATCTGCTTGGGCTGCAGCCCAGAGCCTTAGGGCATCGATGGTCTCAGGAACATCATGCACCCGCACGATGCTGGCGCCCCGCTCTGCCACTAATACTGCGGCAGCTACGCTAGGTATAAGTCGATCGCCGACTTCTCGCCCAGTAATTTTGCCTAGCATTGATTTTCGAGAAATTCCTGCTAAAACGGGATGGCCGTTTTGCGTAAAGCTTGCAAATTCTTGCAGCATTCTGAGGTTGTGATCTAAGCTCTTACCAAAACCAAAGCCAGGATCAATTGCAATGCGCTCTGCAGCTATGCCCTGCTTAGTTAAAGTCTGCGTGCGCTCCATCAAAAAGGTACTCACTTCACTCACTACATTTACATAGTTTGGATTGAGTTGCATGGTGATGGGATCACACTGCATATGCATTAAAACAATGCCGCAATTGCGTGCCAGTGCAGTATCAAGCACCACGTGCTCTGCGCCAGCTTGGCGCAAGGCCCAAATGTCATTCACGCAATCCACTCCAGCCAGCAAAGCCTGCCGCATGGTTTCGGCTTTGTAGGTATCAATCGATAAGGCAACACCGCAGTCTTTAAGCGCTTCGATAATCGGTAGAACCCGATCCAATTCTTCTTGCAATGGGACTGGAATTGCTCCAGGTTTGGTTGATTCGCCGCCAATATCAATGAGGTCAACGCCAGCAGCAATCATTGCCTCTGCTTGCCGCAGGGCATCGTCTTTGGCATAAAAGCGTCCGCCATCCGAAAACGAGTCAGGCGTGGCATTGAGTATGCCCATCACTAGGGGCCGCTGGCGATTCGCTCGCCTTTGCCCTAGCTCAAAAAGAAAACGCCCGCAACGCCATGTTGCGGGCTGTTTAAACGGCTGCATTGCGCTAATCGAAGGCGCTATTTACGCAGCTGCGGGCGCACTGCCTGCTGTTGGTCCAGTCGGGCCACCCGCTGAGTTGCCAAAGGCAGTTGCGGCTACTGGCTTAGGCGCACGTGGTGGACGACCATCCATGATGTCATTAATCTGCTCAGCATCGATGGTTTCCCAATCCATGAGCGCAGTAACCATCGCCTCCACTTTGTCTTTGTTGTTTTCCAGAATCGATCTCGCCATTGCATATTGGCTATCAATCAAACTCCGAATTTCCGCATCGACTTTTTGCTGGGTTAACTCTGAAACCGATTTCGAGCTATTCGGCCCAAACATACCCTGCTGCTCGGTGTCCACATACACCATGGTCCCTAAGCTATCACTCATACCGTAGCGCGTCACCATATCGCGCGCCATCTTAGTTGCGCGTTCAAAGTCATTCGATGCGCCGGTGCTCATGGAATTTAAAAACACTTCTTCGGCTGCACGGCCACCAAACAAAATGGCCAGCTCTTCCAACATCCGGTCTTTATACAAATTAACCCGATCAAACTCAGGCAGCTGCCAGGTCACGCCCAATGCCATACCGCGGGGCATGATCGTCACTTTATGCACGGGGTCGGCCTTTGGTAATACCTTGGCGACCACCGCATGGCCAGCCTCATGGTATGCCGTATTGCGACGCTCTTCGTCGCGCATCACAGCCGATTTACGCTCAGGGCCCATGTAGATTTTATCTTTTGCATCTTCAAAATCTTGCATATCAACCGAACGCTTATTACGGCGCGCCGCAAAGAGTGCAGATTCATTCACCAAGTTCGCTAAATCAGCGCCAGAGAAGCCCGGGGTACCACGCGCTAACACGGCTGCATTAACGTCGGGGCTAATGGGTACCTTGCGCATATGCACTTGCAAAATCTGCTCGCGACCACGAATGTCAGGCAAGCCAACGTGCACTTGACGGTCAAAGCGGCCTGGGCGCAGTAAAGCGCGATCCAAGACGTCAGAACGGTTGGTTGCTGCAACCACGATCACGCCGCTATTGCTTTCAAAACCATCCATCTCAACCAGCATTTGGTTTAAGGTTTGCTCGCGCTCGTCATTACCGCCGCCCATACCAGCGCCGCGATGGCGACCGACCGCATCAATCTCATCAATGAAAATGATGCATGGTGCATTTTTCTTGGCGTTCTCAAACATGTCGCGTACACGGGATGCGCCAACACCCACAAACATCTCAACGAAGTCAGAACCTGAAATGGAGAAGAACGGCACTTTGGCTTCGCCGGCAATGGCACGCGCCAGCAGGGTCTTACCAGTGCCTGGAGGGCCGACTAACAAAACGCCGTGTGGAATATGGCCACCCAGCTTCTGGAATTTTTGTGGATCCTTGAGGAAGTCAACAATCTCAAATACTTCTTCTTTAGCTTCATCGCAGCCAGCAACATCACCAAAGGTAACGGTATTACTGTTCTCATCGACAAGGCGCGCTTTGGATTTACCAAAAGAGAATGCACCGCCTTTGCCGCCGCCCTGCATCTGCCGCATCATAAAAAACCAAAAACCAATAATCAATAAAGTAGGTCCGAGGTAATACAAAGCCGACATCAATAAATTGGGTTCGTCTTCTGCTTTACCAGTGACTTGGACGCCGGCCTTCATCAGGTCGCCGACCATCCAGATATCCCCTGGAGAAATCAGGGAGTACTTGTTTCCATCGACCGGGGTCACTTGCAAGGTACGGCCTTGAACGTCAACGCGACGGACTTTGCCATCCCGTGCATCATCCATAAATTGGGAATAGGTCACTCGCTCAGGCGTATTTGGCTTGTCGAACTGTTTAAACACAGTAAAAAGGACGAGGCCCACAATGAACCAGACGCCGATTTTTTGAAACATATTGTTGTTCAAATGCCCACCTTTGCCGGATTAATCCGGGAGTTCTTTCATTACAAAACCAGTCGAAAAGACGGTTTCCATCTGTATTTGATTCTACTACCACCGTAATTCAAGGGTTTAGCCTATTTTTATTGGCTAAAACCACTGAATACATAGGGGTTATTTACTATTTTAGGGCTGTTTTGGCGGTTTCAAGTGGCGACCCAGCAAAAAGGTCTCCGAGGACCGGTCGCGGGAGGCTTTGGGTTTTCGCGCCGAAACTGTCTTAAATACCTTTTTAAAGGTTTCTACAATTTGGCTATAGCCACTGCCATGAAAGCATTTAATTAATAGAGCGCCATCCGGCTGCAGGTGGTCCTTGGCAAAATCCAAAGCCAACTCAGCCAGGGTTGCCATGCGCGCTGCATCGGCAATACCAACGCCCGAAAGGTTGGGCGCCATGTCCGATAACACTAAATCGACCTTGCCATTGCAACTGGGGGGCAATAAGGATTCAAGTGCCCGCAAGCCCTCCTCTTCCCGAAAGTCGCCCTCAATGAAGTTAACATCGGCGATCGCCTCCATGGGCAACATATCAATCGCAACAATCACGCCATCGGGCTTACCGGATTCGATCTTGGGGTTGTGTTTACCCAATTCGGTTAGGCGATTACGCACATACTGCGACCAACTGCCGGGTGCGCTCCCCAAATCGACCACCACCATTCCGGCTTTGATCAAATGGTCCTGCTCGTCGATTTCGCTGAGCTTGTACGCCGCGCGTGCGCGATAGCCCTCTTTTTGCGCCATCTTGACGTAGGGATCCATCAGGTGGTCCTGCAACCAGCTTTTATTGAATTTATTCTTTGCCACGTAATCCCAATCGGTTAAATCAGCTCCACCTTGCTGCGCTGAACGCTCTACTTTACCTGCTTATTCTGCTCTCATAAACAGCAATGCTCTATGATCGAGGCATGACTGCACTTATCATCTCCCCCGCCCAGCGCAAAGCGCTTAAAGCCAAAGCCCACGACCTCAGCCCAGTTGTCATGATTGGTAACGATGGATTAACCCCGGGGGTTGTCAAAGAGGCAGAAATCGCAATTAATAGCCATAACTTGATTAAAGTACGCGTCTTTGGTGATGATCGTGAAAACCGCATCGCTATTTACGAAGCGCTGTGCGACAAACTGAATGCCGCGCCAGTGCAGCACATCGGTAAGTTATTGGTTATTTGGCGCCCCGAGCCCCTCATCAAAGATGCCAATGCACCCTATGCACGCGGTGGCAACAAAACCAAGAAATCCATTCAGGCGCCACGCTCGCCGAACCGCCCTATCAATCGCGGCGCTACCAGCACATCGGAGCGCTCTGCGCGGCGCACCGCTGCTACCAAACCCTTTGGCAAAACTGCGGTTAGCAAAGCAGAAGCGCCTGCGCGCAAAGCGGCATCCAAAACCGCCTCAGCACGCCCTACTCGCGCCGATGCTGCAGAATCAAAGATTGGTTGGTCCTCACCCGGTTACAAGCGGGCGGCAGCACCAACAGGTCCAGTAAAGCGCCGCAAGGTGCGGCAAGCCAGTACTAAGAAAAAATCCCTGGGTTAATTTCTGTTTGGTGGGCTATGGGTTGGTTGGGTGGCGCGTTAAACGCCACACCATCCACAGACCCAAGAGGCTCTGAATTAAAAATAGTCCACTGGAGATGCCATGCAAGCGCCCAAAGAGGCTTGCAGACGGCGATGCCATAACAGGTATACCCAATAGCAGTGCCTCTTGGCGGAGCGCGTTCATATAGGGAATAAAACCGAAACACGTCATAGCCGAAATCAAAAGCAGTACGAGGATCACCCAACGGGTACTACGGTAATGTTCGATGTTGCGCTTAATCAGCTTGTTAGCCATCAAAAGCAAAGTGACACATACAAGTACGCTGAGGTAGGCCTCGGCTTGAAAGATCGCTGCTGCAATCATGCCGGCAACTTGGCGATCTTGTAGGTTGGCGAAGATGGTCGGAACAACCAAATAACCTACCGTGAAGAGACTGCCAACCCATACCCCAGCAATCAGTAAAAAGAGTCGCTGGAATAGCGCTGGGCGATCCACTGCAACAGTCGTCATTTAGATGTAGCGAACTGCCAAGATCTCCACTTCGCGATTGCCAGCTGGGGCCTGAACCGCTACTACGTCGCCCTCTTCTTTGCCAATGAGCGCACGTGCAATCGGCGAGCTAATTGAAATTTTATTCACTTCAATGTCCGCCTCATCGTCGCCGACAATTTGGTACGTGAGTTTCGTGCCGTCTACTAAATCCTCGAGATCCACGGTAGCGCCGAATACCACACGGCCCTCCACTTCCAGGGTTGCCGGATCAATAATTTGAGCACCTGACAGGGTGGTCTCAAGCTCCTTGATGCGGCCTTCAATAAAGCCTTGCTTTTCTTTTGCGGCATCGTACTCAGCGTTCTCGGATAAATCACCCTGCGCACGTGCTTCTGAAATGGCATTGATCACGGCCGGACGCTCGACGTGCTTCAGGCGATGCAACTCTGCCTTGAGCAGTTCAGCGCCAACTTTGGTAATGGGAATGGTGTTCATACTGCACCTAGCTTATCTACGAATTAAAGAAGTAGTTTAAGCTAGGTTTACGGTATTTACAGAGACTATTCGAGGCTGCGGTGTAAATTTTGCAGCGAATAGACTTCAAGTGAATCTTTAGCGCCACTTTTTGAAGCCATCAGCCCGTCCATCACGGCCCGTGCTGCACTGATCGTGGTGTAGTAAGTAACGCCATTGGCCTGGGCACTGGTTCGAATCGAGCGTGAATCCGCTATCGCAGTGCGGGTCTCATCGACGGTTGTAAAGACCAGTGAAATTTCCCGGTTTTTAATCAGGTCAACGATGTGGGGCCTGCCGTCTTTCACCTTATTAACAACGCGCACGGGTAAACCAGCAGCAGCAATGGCTGCGGCAGTACCCTTGGTTGCAACCATTGGAAAGCCGAGTTCATGGAGAAGCTGGGCTACGGCAACAGCCTTGCCTTTATCGCTGTCTTTCACGGTCAATACCACCGTACCGGTTTTAGGAAGCTTGATGCTAGCGCCCAGTTGCGACTTAAACAAAGCCTCACCGAAGGTTTTACCAACCCCCATTACCTCGCCAGTAGAGCGCATCTCAGGCCCCAAAATAGGATCGATGCCAGGGAATTTATTAAATGGAAAGACCGCTTCCTTGACGGAGAAGTACGGCGGAATGACTTCACGCGTAATGCCTTGCTTGGCTAAGGTTTGACCCACCATACAGCGGGCTGCAATCTTCGCTAATTGCAAACCGGTCGCCTTCGATACAAACGGTACGGTCCGCGACGCACGGGGATTGACTTCCAAAACATAAATCACATCGTTGCCGTCGACATTCTGAATCGCAAACTGCACGTTCATCAGGCCAACCACATTGAGGCCTCGGGCCATGGCTGCCGTTTGGCGTTTGATTTCATCAACGGTGGCATCCGATAAGGAATACGGCGGCAATGAACACGCTGAGTCACCGGAGTGCACACCTGCCTGTTCGATGTGCTCCATCACGCCGCCAATAAAAACGGCCTCGCCATCGCTAATGCAGTCCACATCGCATTCAATGGCATCGTTTAAGAAACGATCCAATAGCACTGGTGAGTCATGCGACACCTTCACTGCCTCGCGCATATAGCGCTCTAAATCACGGCCATCGTGCACGATTTCCATTGCCCTACCGCCTAGTACATAGGATGGGCGAACCACTAAGGGGTAACCAATTTCCTCGGCCAGTCGCAAGGCCTCATCTTCAGCGCGTGCGGTACGGTTCGGCGGCTGACGTAAGTCTAGTGTGTGGAGTAGCTTTTGGAAACGCTCGCGGTCCTCTGCGGCGTCAATCATGTCGGGGGATGTACCAATAATGGGAACGCCATTGGCTTCCAAATCCAAAGCCAGTTTGAGTGGTGTTTGGCCGCCGTACTGCACGATCACGCCCTTGGGTTTTTCCTTGGCAACGATCTCCAGAACATCTTCTAAGGTCAAAGGCTCAAAGTAGAGGCGATCTGATGTGTCATAGTCCGTCGATACGGTCTCGGGATTGCAGTTCACCATGATGGTTTCGTAACCGTCTTCGCGCATGGCAAGAGCAGCATGCACACAGCAGTAATCAAATTCAATGCCCTGACCGATGCGGTTCGGTCCGCCGCCTAGAACCATGATCTTGTCGCGATTCGTTGGCTGCGATTCACATTCGCCATGCTCTGCTTCGTAGGTTGAATACATATACGCCGTATTCGTGGAAAACTCGGCAGCACAGGTATCAACGCGCTTGTAGACTGGAAATACCTTAAGGCGGTGGCGCGCAGCGCGAACCGAGGTAGCGTCAACCTTCAGCAGCTTAGCTAAGCGGCGATCCGAAAAGCCTTTTTGCTTTAAAAAGCGCCACTCATCTGCAGACAATCCGTCAATCGTATGCTGCTTTAATGTATTTTCAATCGAGATGAGTTCTTCGATCTGCTCTAAGAACCAAGGGTCTACTTTGGTTTCTTCATAGATTTCATCCAGGCCCATGCCCATACGGAACGCATCGGCTAAATACCAAATGCGATCGGGTCCCGGCTCACCAATTTCTTGAATGATGTCTTCTAAATCAGTTGAGCGCTCGTCCAGACCATCGACGCCGACTTCAAGGCCACGCAAGGCTTTCTGAAAGGACTCTTGGAAGGTGCGGCCAATGGCCATTACCTCACCAACGGATTTCATTTGCGTCGTTAAGCGCGAATCGGCTTGTGGAAACTTCTCAAATGCAAAACGGGGAATCTTCGTTACAACATAGTCAATCGATGGCTCAAATGAGGCCGGTGTGGCGCCACCCGTAATGTCATTGTGCAACTCATCTAAGGTGTAGCCCACCGCTAATTTTGCTGCGACCTTCGCAATCGGAAAGCCAGTGGCTTTCGATGCTAAGGCAGATGACCTGGAGACGCGGGGGTTCATCTCAATCACGATCATGCGGCCATCGACTGGATTAATCGAGAACTGTACGTTCGATCCGCCGGTATCCACACCAATTTCACGCAAGACCGCAATCGATGCGTTCCGCATCAACTGATACTCTTTATCGGTCAAGGTTTGGGCTGGCGCAACTGTAATCGAGTCGCCCGTATGAATGCCCATCGGATCCAAGTTCTCAATTGAACAGACGATGATGCAATTGTCGGCGCGGTCACGCACCACTTCCATCTCAAACTCTTTCCAGCCAAGCAATGATTCTTCAATCAAGAGCTCACCCGTTGGTGAAAGCTCCAAACCACGCTTGCAGATTTCTTCAAACTCTTCGCGGTTATACGCAATGCCGCCACCCGAGCCGCCCATCGTAAAGGAAGGACGAATCACTACGGGAAAGCCAGCGCTGCCGGTTTCTACCTGAATGCGTTGCTGCACCTCAACGGCTTCATCCATCGAATGCGCAATACCGGATTTAGCAGAGCCGAGGCCAATCTTGGTCATCGCATCTTTAAACTTTTGACGGTCTTCTGCTTTATCAATCGCCTCGGGTGATGCGCCGATTAATTCGCAACCGTACTTTTCTAAAATACCGTGGCGGTGCAAATCTAAAGCGCAATTGAGCGCCGTTTGACCGCCCATGGTCGGCAATATGGCATCAGGCTTTTCCGTCGCAATAATGCGCTCAACCACTTCCCAGGTTATGGGCTCAATGTAGGTGACATCAGCCATCTCAGGATCAGTCATGATGGTCGCGGGGTTGCTATTGACCAAAATGACTTTGTAACCTTCATCACGTAATGCTTTACACGCTTGCGCGCCCGAGTAATCAAATTCACACGCCTGTCCAATCACAATCGGGCCTGCGCCAATAATCAGGATGCTTTTAATGTCGCTCCGCTTAGGCATTATTTGCCTCCTTGTTTACTGGTGGGAGCGGCATGCATTAAGTCCATAAAGTGATCGAATAAGTAAGCGATGTCGTGGGGACCAGGCGATGCCTCGGGATGCCCCTGAAAGCAAAAGGCCGGTTTGTCTGTCCACGCCAGGCCCTGCAGTGAGCCGTCGAAAAGCGATACGTGGGTCACGCGCACATTACTCGGCAATGTTTTGGCATCCACGGCAAATCCATGGTTCTGGGACGTAATCGCAACCCGTCCGCTATCCAAATCCTTTACTGGGTGGTTTGCGCCGTGGTGACCGAATTTCATTTTTAAGGTCTTGGCACCCGCAGCCAAGCCCATAATTTGATGGCCCAAACAGATGCCGAAGGTGGGAACGCCCTTCTCGATGATTTCTGTTGCGGCGCTAATGGCGTAATCGCAGGGACCAGGATCGCCAGGTCCGTTGGAGAAAAACACGCCATCGGGTTTCATGGCGAGTACTTCTGCTGCCGTTGTTTTCGCCGGCACAACCGTTAATTCACAACCGCGCTCGGTGAGCATGCGCAAAATATTTCGCTTGACGCCAAAGTCGAAGGCCACCACTTTCTTGATGGGTTTTTTAGTATCGAGAGTGCGGTAAGCAGGCTTGCCATTGGGGCCGTGCAGCTCCCACTCGGCTTCGCGCCAGGGGTATGCTGTTTTCGTACTAACGACCTGCGCTAGGTCTAAGCCGCTCATGCCTGGAAATGCCTTTGCGAGCTCCAGGGCTCTGTTGCCTAGAGCGATGGGATCATCCCCTATTTTGCCAGCCACAATCGCGCCTGACTGGGCACCCTTATCGCGCAGCAAACGGGTTAGCTTGCGGGTATCGATGCCGGCGATGCCAGGAATGCCTGACTTTTGCAAATACGACTCGAGGCTTTGCTCTGAGCGAAAATTTGATACTCGGCGCGAGAGGTCTTTGATTACCAAACCGGCTGCATGAATTTGTGATGATTCGGCATCTTGGGCATTGATGCCCACATTGCCAATGTGCGGATACGTCAGCGTCACAATCTGACGGCAATAACTTGGATCGGTAATGATTTCCTGATAACCCGTTAAGGCGGTATTGAAAACCACCTCGCCAGCGGTTTCGCTAGGGGCGCCAATGCTATAGCCTGAAAAAAGGGTTCCGTCGGCTAAGGCCAAAACGGCTGGGGGAAAAGAAGGAAGCAAGGGTGACAAACCATCTCCAATCCCTGCTGCCATCCAACGCTCAACACCCCCAAATAGCCTACCCGGAAGTGGTTGCGGG
>JBIJAC010000059.1:0-7981 GCA_044345935.1 Polynucleobacter sp.
TTGGAGCCTTTTCAGGGGCATCTTTACCGGCCTTTGCGCAAGATGCAACCAAATTTACCAACTACGGTTGGCCTGAAAATGCGTATGAACAAGTATCCCCCAAGTCAATCGCATGGCTAAAAGAAAAGGGCTGGTGGCCATTACAGGTTGCATTTCAGCCGCCATGGTCCGGTCAAAATACCATTAACTTAGTAATGGATAAAACTGGCCTTTTAGCCAAAAGGGGCATCGATGCGAAGTTTCAGGCTTTTCCATCTGGACCCGCGATTAACGAAGTCATCATCTCCGGCCGATTCCAATTTGGTAATGGCGGAAATTTCCCTTTCACCACATTAATTGATAAGAATGTCCCAGTTAAAACCATTGCGATCATCAACGTCAATTTGATGCATGCCATGCTCGTGCCATTGGATTCACCAATCAAGAAAATTGATGATTTCAAAAACCGTAAAGAGCCAGCAACAATCGGCTTAGTTACAGGATCTTCTGCGGAGTTCTATATCCAGGCAGCAGCCAAGGCCCACGGTCTTGTCATCGGCAAAGATATTATTTTGAAGAACATGCCTCCAGGTGAGCAAATGGCAATGCCAAAAGGCATTGATGCTGTTGTTCCATGGGATCCAACACCAACCATCATGGTGAAGGAGCGTAAAAATGCGCGCATCATTAACGATAGCTATCCCTATAACATCTACGGCTCATCCTTTTACGTGCGCCAAGAGGTTATTGATAATGCGCCAGACGTAGTACAAGCATTTACCGATGCCATTGTTGAAGCCACTCTTTGGATTCGTAAAAATCCAGATGCTGCAGTCAAGGCGATGCAAGAAGATCCAAACTTAAAGAATTTTTCACCTGAAATTCTTCTTGCGCAGATAAAGATGTACAACAATTTGGATAAGCCAACATACCTTTATCCAATTCCATTGTTCTGGGGACGCGCTAACGAACCTATTTATGATTGGCTATTTGAAAATAAGCGTATCCAAAATAAGACTACTGCCGCAACCTTTGCAGCATCAGTGGACGCGCGCTTTATGGACAATACCTTTGCGAAAGTGGGATGGACGGTTCCAAAATTACCGCCATTCCTGCCTGCCAGCTGGTCTGCTCCAATGGACAAAATTCCTTACCCAAGGTATTCGACTCCGCTAAATACGCCCAAGCCACAGCCATTCCCTGAGAAAGGTGATTTAACTAAAGATTGGTCATTTGATAACAAGGCATTTAAAAAATAATGAATTACCTCCGCTCTTTGTTGCAGTTCCGGCGCTTGGTTTTGCTGTTGATACTACTGGCTGGCTGGGAGTTTGCCAGCCGGTTTGTTCTTGATAAAACCCAGGCAACGCTGTTACCTCCGCCTACAGGTGTGCTTAGCGGAGCCATGGAGTTAAGTGCGTCCGGAGAATTGTGGAAGCACGTTCGCGATAGCTTAAGGCGTGAATTTATCGCCTTTTGCTATGCGAGCGTCGCTATTCCACTCGGAATTACCATGGGCTGTTTTAAATGGCTCAACGAACAAGTCGATCCCATTATTGAAATCCTTCGTCCGATCCCGCCAATTGCTTGGATCCCATTGAGTATTTTGTGGTTTGGCGTGGGCAATGTACAAAATCAGTTCATTATCTTTTTGGGCATATTTTTCCCCATTCTCTTGAATACGATTGACGCTGTGAAGAATGTGGAGCCTAGCTTAATTCGTGCTGCACGCTGTTTAGGTGCGGGCAATTGGAATGTGATTACCCGGGTGATCCTGAGAGCGGCTCTTCCGCAGATTACGACTGGTATTCGGATTGGTTTGGGGGTGGGCTGGATGGCTTTGGTGGCAGCGGAGCTGGTTGGCGCAAATTCTGGCCTTGGATTTCTGATCAATGACGCCCGAACAGTCTTGCGTACCGATTTTATTTTAACTGGCATGTTGGCAATCGGTGTAATTGGTCTTTGCCTTGACCGCATTATTCGTTACAGCGCTAAAACCCTAATGCCTTGGGCTAGATCCTTAAACTCATAAATACAATAAGAAAATGCTTGCACTCAAAGTAGAAAAAGTAAAGAAAATTTACCCATCCCTGAATTCAAAAGGGCAAGAAGTACTTGCCCTTGACGATGTTTCGTTGGAGGTGAATAAGAATGAGTTTTACTCCATCCTTGGCCATAGCGGCTGTGGCAAAACAACCCTGCTCAATTTAATTGCTGGGTTTGAGGTCCCTACGGCTGGTTATATCGAGTGTGCAGGCCAGCGTGTTACTGCTCCTGGTGCAGATCGTGCCATGGTTTTCCAGGACTATGCCTTGTTTCCTTGGCTTACCGTTTATGAAAATATTGCATTTGGCCTGAAGATTAAACGTATGGCTAGTTCGGAAATAAAAAAAATTGTTGACCACTTCGCTAGTTTGGTTGGTTTAAGTCAGTTTGTTGAGCATTACCCACATCAACTCTCTGGAGGGATGCGGCAACGTGTTTCGATTGCAAGGGCCTTAGCAGTAGATCCCACGGTATTACTGATGGATGAGCCCTTTGCAGCATTGGATGCACAAAATAGAGCAATGATGCAATCCGAGATGATACGAATCCTGGATGAGGAGAGCAAAACCGTTGTTTTGGTTACGCACAGCATTGAAGAGGCGATTAATTTATCGGATGTGATTGTGGTGATGACGCGCCGACCTGGTCGGGTCAAAAGCATTATCCGAGTGCCAAAGCCTCGAAAAATGATTGAAGATTCGCCAGATTATTTAGTCATCCGCAAGCAAATTCGTGATCTTATTTCTGGAGAGCACGACGATAGCGTGACTATGTGATCGACTTTAGCTGGATTACAGTATGCATTCTTGTGTTTTCGGCCGCCCTAGGCGGTCTCGTGCGCCGCCTCAGCGGATTTGGCGGCGCTCTCATCATGTCACCGCTGCTGATGTGGTTTTTTCCGGTTCCTTTTTTCATTCCCATTGTAATGTCCGCCGAACTGCTTGGTGGCATGTGGCTCTTTACCCAATGGAAGGTCAATAAAGAGGATGTTCCAAGCTTATATCGCATGTGGGCACTAGCTGCAATACTGTTGCCCTTTGGTATTTTTTTGGGTGAAGCCGTTCCGATCACTGTGCTCAAAATAACAACTGGAATTGTGGTGATTGCGTTTTCTATTTTTTTGCTAATACGAGTCAATTTAGCGATCAAGCTATCTGCACTGCGTGATTTTCTTGCTGGCGCTTTGTCTGGAATACTTTTGGGATCATGCGGCATCGGCGGCCCTCCGGTGGCACTCTATTTAAATGCCAGTGGCCTGCAGTTTGAGCGCTCAAGGGCCTTGCTTTCTCAATTTGTTTCCGGTGTTTGTGTGCTGGCGATTGTTGCTGCTAGCTTATTGGGAGAGGGTATCGCTTGGTTGCCTTGGCTCATATTTGCTCTGCCGGCCTATTTATTCGGTATGTTCTTGGCTAAGATCCTGCTACAGAGAAGGGAATTGTCCGCTAGTTTTATCAAAAAGTTTTGCCTGTATTTGCTCATTGTGAACGCAGCTTTTAATTTGGGGGTATTGGCCCTGCTGTAAGGGCAATGCGGATTGCTGAACCGTATATTATTGAAGTAATTCCTATTTTTTGTACGCTATGGCTACCTACAACACCGAAACCGTTCTGTCGATTCACCATTGGAACGATACCCTTTTTAGTTTTACGACTACCCGCAATCAAGGTCTTCGCTTTCGCAATGGCCATTTCTTAATGATTGGCCTGGAAGTCGATGGCAGACCCCTTGCCAGGGCATATAGCGTTGCCAGCCCCAACTACGCTGAGCACCTGGAGTTTTTAAGCATCATTGTGCCCAATGGGCCATTAACCTCGCGGCTGCAGCACATCAAAGTAGGTGATCCTATCCTGGTGAGCGAAAAGTCGGTCGGTACCCTGGTGATTGATGACCTTAATCCCGGCAAACACCTCTACCTCTTTAGCACCGGTACCGGCTTGGCGCCATTCATGAGCATCATTCGCGACCCCGAGACCTATGAGCGCTTTGAGAAGGTGGTGCTGATCCATGGGGTGCGCCTCGTGAGTGAGTTGGCTTACGGTGAATACATTAAGAATGAGCTCACCCAAGATGAATACATTGGCGAGCTCGTACAACAGCAGCTGATTTACTACCCCACAGTCACCCGTGAGGCATTTAAGCAAACCGGACGTCTAACCACTGCCATTGAGTCGGGTCAGCTCTTCAACGATATTGGCTTACCGCCTTTAGATCCCAAAACGGACCGCGGCATGATTTGCGGCAGCCCTGCCATGCTGAAAGAAACTTGCGCGATGTTAGACGCCAGGGGCTTTGTAGTCTCTCCCAGCCTAGGGCAGCTCGGTGATTATGTCTTTGAGCGCGCTTTTGTAGAGAAGTAGACTGGCAGCAGCGTGATCGAGCCTGCAGACTCGAATAAAGAGACTTTATTGCGATAAAAAAGGGTAATTAGGGGATTACTCGTATTGCATCTCTCTCATACGCTTGCTAACGTGAAATTATCTTTTAAATGTTCTTACTGGAGTCACGAAATGAACAGTACTTTAAAGCGTATATTTTCAAAACCAGTATTACTATCTATAGGCGCTTGTATCGGCATTTTAGGAATTGGTGTTTCACACGCCCAAACCTATCCCAATAAAACCATTACATTAGTAGCGCCGTATGCTGTTGGCGGTGACAGCGACTTCTCTGGCAGAAATCTTTCGGTTATCGCAACTAAGCTAATGGGGCAGACAGTAATCGTCACTAACATCCCAGGTGCTTCAGGCACGATTGGTTCCCAACGGGTAAGGACTGCAGCCCCAGATGGATACACTTTATTAGTATCGCGTGGTGGCTCTCAAGCGATTACTCCAGCACTGGATAGCAATACACCCTATAAGTGGAATGACTTTACTTTCATCTCATTATTGGATTTCAATCCAGTTGTTTGTATTGTAAAAGCCGATTCACCATACAAAACATTTCCTGACCTGATCAATGGAATTAAAGCAAATCCTGGTAAGTTAAATTACGCATCTGCTGGGCCAGGAACGACCCAGCACTTAGCGGTAGAGGTTATATTGAGTCAGCTCAACCTGCCATCTACAGCCGCTATGATGATTCCATACAAGGGCGGTGGCGAAGCTACAACTGCCTTACTTGGTGGGCAAGTTCAGTTTATCTGCAATAACCTCACTACTCTAGTCGGTCAGATTAAGGGTGGCGCTGTGCGTGCACTCGTAACCTCCACAGCTAACCGCCTAAAAGATTTCCCAGATGTACCCACCGCACGCGAAATGGGCGTTTCTAATCTTGAACAAGTGATGGGGTGGAGCGGACTTTATGGCCCACCTGGACTGCCTGCAGAGGTAGTTGCTAAATGGCAAGCCGTACTAAAAGAAGTTGCCGTTGATCCAGCCTGGATACGAGGTAACGATACCGTTGGCGCTATTCCAGCAATACGCTCGCCTAAGGATACCGAGACATTTGCTAAAGAGCAATTTGATCTCTATAGCAAGCTCGGTACCCAGCTTAATCTTAAAAAGTAATCTACATTTTCTTTAGTATAAATTGGCTAATAAAGCCAATTTATACTGAGAAAAATCTAATCCAACAAAGTCTCATAACAAAGTCTCGCACCAAATTTATTTAAGGCATTTCATTTTTTTATTTCTATGCTTAACAATATCAATCGAGAAATTAAAGTGCCTGTAGATATTCCCATGCAAATTAGTGGATCCAGTATTTGGACTGGAGCTGAAATGGAAAAAGATCCATCTTGGAAAATAGAGTGGTCTCAAAATCAGCTCGCTGAATTAAATAAAGCAGCCCATCATTTCTTAAGCTTGGGAAAGCCATTAGAGCAAATTACGAAGGATGACTTTCCACTACCAACAATTGGCGCTTTAATAAAAGATATCTTAAAAGAGCTCTTAGAAGGACGCGGGTTTGTACTGCTAAGGGGAATCCCAGTTCAAGCGCTTGGTATAAAACTAGCTTCCGTGATCTATCTTGGACTGGGCTGTCATTTGGGTAGCTTGAGAAGCAATAACGCAAAGGGGCATTTATTAGGTCATATTCGAGACCAAGGCGCCGATATTACAGATAGTAAAACCCGGTTTTATCAGACCAATAAAAAATTAGAATTTCATACCGACTCCTCCGATTTTGTTGCCCTGCTGTGTCTGCAAAAAGCCAAGCAGGGTGGTGAGTCGTATTTAGCGAGCTCTATGAGTGCATATAATGAAATTGCTCGAAGACGGCCAGATTTACTAGAGGCGCTTTTTATGCCTTATCCCACGGACCGCCGTGGTGAGGTGCCTGCAGGCCTGAACCCTTGGTTTGATATGCCCATTTTTAGTTGGTATCAGGGCGAATTATCGTGTGTATATATTCGGCCCTATATTGAATCGGCACAAACTAATTTTCCAGAGGCCCCGCGACTGACCCAAAAACAAATTGATGTAATGAATCTGCTCGATGAAATTATTGCAGAAGGTAAATTAATTTTGCCAATGAGTTTTGAGCCAGGTGATATTCAGATTATTCACAATCACCAGATTTTTCATTCACGCAGTGATTTTGAGAACTGGCCTGAACCGGAGCGTCAGCGCCATTTATTAAGGCTATGGATATCACCTCTTGCTGGGAGACCGCTGCCCGACTATTTTGCCGCCAGATGGGGCTCGGTTGATGCCGGAGATCGAGGTGGAATTATTGTTCCTGGTACTAATTTAACGGTTGAGCTCAATTTTAACTAACTGCGTTAAGGTGATGTACTAATAGCAATGCTTCACTTGTAAATCAATTAATTGCTTCATGTCTGGCGCGATCCCAAGGCCAGGTTCATTGCTGAGCAAAAGCAATCCATCGCTTATGACAGGGTAAGGCATTGCCAATGCCTCCCGTAATAGATTCGGATTGGAATCTACCTCAACAAAGCCGGCATGACCAACTGCCGCTTTTAAGTGCATGGATGCTACCAATCCAATGCCACCCCCAAGCCAATGTGGACAAAAGAGCTGGTTACTGGCACAGATTGCTTTAGCAACAGGTATACAGCCGCTAAACCCACCCCATTTACCAATATCGGGCTGAATCACCTGAAATGCCTTGCTCTGTATTGCTTCATAAAACTGCGTTTCACCGCGCATATTTTCGCCTGCAGCAAGGGGAACTGAGGATTGAGCGGCAAGCATGATCCATTCTTTGATAGGGCGGTCTGCGGCAATCGGCTCCTCCACCCAGAATGGGTTGAGCGGGGCCAAATATTCGATGTGACGAGATGCAGAATCGAGGTCCCAAGCTTGATTTGCATCGATCATGATTTTGGTATCTGGCCCAAGTAGGCTTCGAAGGGCCTGTAGATTGGAGAAGTCACGATCTTGACCAAAGCCTACTTTAAGCTTAAAGGCCCGAAATCCTTCTGCCCATTTTTCTGCCGCAATCGCTTCGGGGTTGGTGGGGCTAATTCCAGAGGCATAGGTTTCTATCTGCGGTGTGCCGCCAAACAATTCCCACAATGGTTTTCCAACCTTCCTTCCCAGCAGATCCCACAAGGCAATATCAGCGCCGGCAATTGCTTGAGCGATCGTGCCTGGCTCGCCGCATTGAATTCCCAAAATATGCAATCGATTAGTAAGCTCTTGAAACGCAGCAGTTGGAGTGGTCCATGTCTTTTCAAGCAGAATAGGCGCGACTACAGAGTCAAAGAGGCGAGCGCGGTGCTCAGCACCAATGCTGGGGAAATTGCACCAAATTTCTCCCCAACCAACATGGCCTTCCTTATCTTCAATCCGTATTGCGATCGCTGGCCGATCGTACATTATTCCAAAAGAGGTTTGTACGGGCTCATTTATAGGTGCTCGGTAAACAAATGATTCCGCTTTTTTAATTTGAATGGGCGTATGTGTGAGGTTTGACACCATAAATATTAAATCTTATAGAACCTTATAAGATGATTAAGTAACAAGACTACGGCTAATATTGGACAATA
>JBIJAC010000027.1:0-27050 GCA_044345935.1 Polynucleobacter sp.
CGCTTTTGGAGCCCCGTTGTACAAACATTGACCCCCTATGTTCCTGGGGAGCAGCCGCAGATGGAGCGGCTAGTGAAGCTCAATACCAACGAAAGCCCCTACGGTCCATCGCCCAAAGCGATTGCTGCAATTACCGCAGAAAACACCAGTGACTTACGCCTTTATCCCGATCCTGAAGGTGCGCGCCTGAAACAGGCCATCGCCACGCTGCATGGCCTTGACCCCAAACAGGTATTTTTAGGCAACGGCTCGGATGAAGTCTTGGCCCATGTTTTTCAGGGGCTACTCAAGCAAAAATCGCCGATTTTGTTTCCGGATATCACCTATAGCTTTTACCCGGTCTACTGCAAACTCTTTGGCATCGAATACGACACCGTCCCCCTCAATCCTGATTTTGCAATCAATCTGGATGATTACGCCAAACTCAATGGCGGCATTATTTTTCCGAATCCCAATGCGCCGACTGGCAGATCCATCCCCCGCTCCGAGATTGAGCGACTGCTCAAGAAAAACTCCGGCTCCGTCATCGTGGTGGATGAAGCCTACGTCGACTACGGCACTGAGTCCTGTATTCCGCTCCTGCGTGGTCCAAACTGTCCAGAGAATTTATTGGTCAGCCACACCCTTTCTAAATCCCGCGCCCTAGCAGGACTGCGGGTTGGCTTTGCTGTAGGTCACCCTGCTTTGATTGAGGGTTTAGAGCGAGTCAAAAATAGTTTTAACTCCTACCCCCTGGGTCGCTTGGCACAAGCAGGCGCTATTGCCGCCATTGAAGACCAAGCACACCTCGAGGCAATGTCGGTCAAGGTAGTTAAAACCAGAGAGGTTCTTGTCAACGCACTAGACCGACTCGGCTTTGAAACCCTTCCGTCCACCGCCAATTTTGTATTTACACGTCACCCCAAGCATGCTGGCGCAACGCTCTATCAGCAACTGCGTGAACGCGGCATCATCGTGCGCCACTTTAAGGCGTCTCGCATTGATGCTTTCTTGCGCATCACGATTGGTACAGATGAGCAGAATCAGGAACTGATTGGGGCTTTGGAGGAGTTAGTTAAATAAAGGCCTCAAGCCCTTTATTTTTAAGAATAGACAACAGCTTTAGTGATGGCCCGCTTGGTTTCTTTTCACCAGTCTCCCACTTTTGTACTGTTGATGTGCTGGTATTGAGCACCAGAGCAAAAACAGCCTGGCTGAGTCGCTCCCTCATTCGCAATTGCTTGATTGATTTAGGCTCTATGGCCTTTACCTCTAGGCTTTTTAATGCCTCGAATTCAGCTATTTGCTTTTTGCTGACTACACCTGCTTTTTTTAGGTCAGCAAAGGTTTCCGTCATTTCATCAATGATGCGGCTTTTTGTCCTAGTGGCTGCCATATTTCACCTCTATCAATATTTTGTCGTTTAACAGTTTTTCAATTTTTGAAGATGTTGACTCTAATAGTGATTTCGCATTTTTCTGCAAATAAGCTAGCTCGACATTATTAATGTTTGCCCGCTCATTCTTTTCAAAACCAAATATAAAGAACCAATGAGTGCTTAGCTTTGTGGCTATGATCGTTCTAACCCCATGGCTTTTGCCACGATTACCAATGGCTATGCGTTTCTTAAATACATTACAACCCAAATCCGCATCGTATAGCCCCTTTGAAGTTTCCATAACTGCACCAACTAGGTCCTGATCTGTGAGCTCAGAACTTTTGAGCCATTTAGCGAATATTTTTGTTTTAAAGATTCGTTTTTTGCCCATGCAATACTATACCACTAAGTGATATAGTTTACAAAAAACTACATCCCAACATTCACAGCATGGAATTAAAAAGACTGTTACTTCTTCAAGTACATCTCAGCATCCCTAGTAGGGGCTTTAAAGGATTTAGTTAAAATTGCTTAATGCAGAAACGAACTCCCAACAAAATTAGTCAAAGTAATGCCGCAGTAGTGAAGCGTGTATCGACAGAAGCAAATGCTAAATTGAATGTAAATCAGTCCGCGGCAAAGATGAAACAAATCCATTCTGTAGCAGCGCGCGTGAAAGGCACCACGATTAAAGATTTAATCAATCATGGGCGAACCTGATTAAGCTATCCCATTAAAAAAGACGAAACGAAATAGACGTTTACTTCTTCAACCGCATTTCAGCAGCCCGAGCATGGGCTTGCAGGCCCTCGCCATGGGCTAGTGTGCTGGCAACTTTACCTAAGGTTTGTGCGCCGGCTTCGCTGACTTCAATCATGCTAGAGCGTTTAATGAAGTCATAGACGCCCAGTGGCGATGAGAAACGCGCAGTGCGTGCGGTTGGTAAAACATGATTAGGTCCAGCACAATAATCACCCAGGGATTCACTGGTGTAATTGCCCATAAAAATGGCGCCTGCATGGCGAATGAGCTCAGCCCACTTTCTCGGTTCCTGCGCGCAAATCTCCAAGTGTTCTGCAGCAATTGCATTCGCAATCTCACACGACTCCGCCATGTCTTTGACTTGAATTAACAAAGCGCGATTGCTTAGCGATGTCCGAATAACATCGTGGCGTGGCATCTCAGGCAGGAGCCGATCAATACTACTTTGCACTGCTTCAATAAATTGTGCATCGGGTGTTAACAAAATCGACTGCGCTAATTCATCGTGCTCGGCCTGCGAGAATAAATCCATGGCAACCCAATCGGGGTTGGTTGTGCCATCGCATAGAACGAGTATTTCTGAGGGGCCTGCAATCATATCGATGCCGACGGTACCAAACACGCGGCGCTTCGCGGCAGCAACATAGGCATTGCCGGGGCCCACAATCTTATCGACCGCTGGCACCGTGTTTGTGCCATAAGCCAAAGCCCCTACCGCCTGGGCGCCGCCAATCGTAAAGACCCGATCAACCCCAGCCAACCAGGCAGCAGCAAGTACCAAGGGATTGCGCGCGCCATCGGGCGTTGGCACCACCATAATGACTTCTTGCACGCCAGCTACCTTCGCTGGAATCGCATTCATTAAAACCGATGAAGGGTAAGCAGCTTTACCGCCCGGCACATAAATGCCGACGCGATCGAGTGACGTAACCTTCTGGCCTAAACGCGTGCCATCGGTTTCGGTGTATTCCCAAGAATGGCAGCCCGCTTCGATGCGCTGTTGTTCGTGATACGCGCGCACTCGGCTTGCGGCAATATCCAACGCATTTTTTTGTTCTACTGGTAATTGCAGATATGCCTGCTCCAAATCGCTACGGGCAATTTCCAGATCAGCAACGCTCGTAGCTGAATTGGCACTACTCAATCGATCAAAGCGCTTGGTGTAGTCAAGCACCGCTGTATCACCGCGCACTTTCACATCAGCCAAAATTTCCATAACGACTAAATCAATCGCATTGTCATCGGCGCTAGGCAGAGACAAGCTTGCCATCAGCGTAGCTTTAAAGTTCGCATCGCTGCTGTTGAGGCGCTTGATCTTAATTGAGCCTGACATGGGTATTACTTTAGCTGCTCAAAAAAGGGTTGTAGCTGAGCACGCTTACGTTTGTAGGATGCTTGGTTCACCACGAGACGCGCACTGATATCGGCAATCGCTTCCACCTCAACTAAGCCATTGGCTTTTAAGGTGTTACCCGTTGACACTAAATCAACAATCGCATCTGCCAAACCAACCAAGGGAGCAAGCTCCATCGATCCATACAAATGAATGGTATCGATGTGCACCCCTTTATTAGCAAAGTGCTCGCGCGCGCAGTTGACGTACTTGGTTGCTACCTTCAGGCGCGATCCTTGACGAACGGCTTCGGCGTAATCAAAACCAGCACGCACAGCTACCGACATACGGCATTTGGCAATACCAAGATCAAACGGCACATAAAGACCGTCTGTTCCTTTTTCCATTAAGACGTCCAAACCAGCCACGCCAAAATCTGCTCCGCCAAACTGCACATAGGTTGGCACATCGGAGGCGCGCACAATGATTAAGCGCACATCGGGATTCGAGGTCTCAATAATGAGCTTGCGTGACTTTTCAGGATCTTCCAGCGGCCGAATGCCGACCTTGGACAGAATCGCTGCAGTCTCTTCGAAGATGCGGCCCTTAGACAGGGCGAGGGTTAATTTCATGGAGCTATTATTTCACGCGCTCGATGTTTGCGCCCAATTGGGTTAATTTTTGCTCCATACGGTCATAACCACGGTCTAAGTGGTAAATCCGATCCACGATCGTCTCCCCTTGGGCCGCAAGACCAGCAATTACCAGGCTGGCTGATGCCCGAAGGTCCGTTGCCATGACCGTCGCGCCCGACAAGGCTTCAACACCCTGAGCAATGGCGGTATTGCCCTCTATCGCAATATCGGCGCCCAAGCGGTTGAGCTCTTGCACGTGCATAAAGCGATTCTCAAATATCGTTTCGGTAATGGTTGAGCTGCCCTGTGCAATCGCATTGACGCTCATCAGCTGCGCCTGCATATCGGTTGGGAACGCCGGATACTCGGACGTACGAAAGCTCACCGCCTTCGGACGCCCCTGCATCTTCGCCCGAATCCAATCGGGTCCGGTTTCAATGTGTAAACCGACTTCACGCAATTTGACCAAGACCGCATCCAAGGTATCCGGACGGCAGTGCTTTACCAATATATTGCCGCCGGCTGCAGCCACGGCGCACAAGAAGGTACCCGCCTCGATTCGGTCTGGAATAACGCTATGTTCAGCACCGTGCAGGGCATCTACGCCCTCGATGATGAGCTTATCGCTACCAATGCCGATAATCTTGGCGCCCATTTTGACCAGCAACTCAGCCAAATCACTCACCTCGGGTTCGCGCGCAGCGTTCTCCAAGGTGGTTATTCCCTTCGCCAATGTTGCTGCCATCAACAGGTTTTCGGTACCCGTGACGGTAATCATGTCCGTCAGAATCGATGCGCCCTGCAAGCGCTCTGACTTCGCTTCAATATTGCCGCCCTTGATTTTTATGGCAGCGCCCATCGCTTTTAAACCTTTGATGTGCTGATCAACTGGCCTGGCGCCAATCGCACAACCTCCTGGCAAGGAAACCGTTGCCTTACCGAGGCGCGCCAACAAGGGGCCCAAAACCAAGATCGATGCGCGCATGGTCTTAACGATGTCGTACGTAGCCGCAAAGCTGGTTATGTTTGCTGCATTTAAGATCAAGTGGGTGCGATTGTCTGGGTTGGGGAACTCCACTTGCACGCCCATGTTTTTGAGTAACTTGAGCATCGTACGCACATCCTGCAGATCAGGCACATTGCGTAACTCGATCGGCTCTTTACTTAAAAGGCAGGCACACAGAATTGGCAAGGCTGCATTTTTTGCGCCCGCTATTAGCACTTCACCTTGCAGCGGAGTACCGCCAATCATTTTTAACTTATCCATTGCGCTTTATTTTCTTTTTGTTGCTGCTGACTTATTGACCCGATTTTTCTGCAAACTCCGCTGGTGTGAATGCCTTGATCGATAAGGCATGCACCTCGGCCTTCATGCGATCACCCAAAGCGGCATACACCAATTGGTGGCGCTGGATCAGGCGCTTGCCTTCAAACTCAGAACTGACTACGGTTGCATAAAAATGCTGGCCATCACCCTCCACCGCAAGGTGGCTACAAGCAATGCCTTGCTTAATATAGGACTGTATTTGTTCTGGGGTTGGGAACATCGGTTACTCCATAAAGGACAACAATAGGATTTAGGTAGAGCTTAATGCCGTAATTTATACCCGGTCTCTAGCATGCGCAAGGCAGCAAAGGACACCGCCACAAAAAATCCACCGACGATGGCAAAGCTCATCCACGGGGAAACATCCGATACGCCAAAAAAGCCATAGCGAAATCCATCAATCATATAAAAGAAGGGATTGAAATGGGATATGGTTTGCCACACAGGCGGCAAAGTATGAATCGAATAGAAGACGCCCGATAACATCGTCGCGGGCATGATTAGGAAGTTCTGAAAGGCGGCCAGTTGATCAAACTTATCGGCCCAAATACCAGCGATCAAACCCATGCTGCCCAAAATGGCCGCGCCCAGAAAAGCAAACACGATAATCCAAATCGGGTATTCAACACTGGGCTGCACAAACCATGCCGTAATTAAGAACACACCCAAGCCCACAACGATCCCTCGAACTACTGCAGCTAGCACATAGGCTGCATAAAACTCCAGATTACTGAGCGGGGCCAATAGAACAAAAACCAAATTGCCCGTGATCTTGGATTGAATGAGTGACGATGATGTATTTGCAAAAGCATTTTGTAATAGGCTCATCATCACAAGGCCCGGAATCAAAAAGGCGGTATAGCTAAGCTGGCCATACATTTCTACCTTGCCATCCAGCACGTGACCAAAAATCAACAGGTACAGTACTGCAGTCAATACTGGCGCAGCCACCGTCTGAAACGCAACTTTATAAAAGCGTTTTACTTCTTTACGAAGCAGCGTCGAAAAGCCGCTGCCATAGTCGAATGGAGCATGCTTCATGCGGCGTTTCCAGACATGATGTGCACAAAGACATCTTCTAAATCAGCTGCCTCACCATTTTGTTTTTTTGCACCACCAAACCGAGACAGTAAATTGGTCGTGGTATCTAATGCGACCACCTTGCCTTGCTTTAGCATCGCAATGCGTTGACACAAGGCCTCAGCCTCTTCTAAATAATGGGTAGTCAATACGATGGTGTGCCCATCGTGATTAAGTCTGCTAATAAATTGCCACAGCGATTGGCGTAACTCCACATCTACGCCTGCCGTTGGCTCATCTAGAACGATGACCGGCGGACGATGCACTAGCGCTTGCGCAACCAAAACCCGGCGCTTCATGCCACCCGATAGGGAGCGCATATTGCTATCGGCTTTTCCAGTCAAGTCTAAGTTGGCCATGATCTCGTCGATCCACGCATCGTTATTGCGAATACCAAAGTAGCCCGACTGAAAGCGTAAGGTTTCGCGCACAGTAAAAAAGGGATCGAATACTAATTCTTGTGGCACCACGCCAAGCATGCGGCGCGCTTCGCGGTGGGTGGACTGCACATCGACGCCCATAATCGAAGCACTGCCGTGGTCTGGCTTACACAGCCCCGCCAAAATGGAGATGAGGGTTGTTTTGCCGGCGCCGTTGGGGCCAAGTAGGCCAAAGAACTCACCTTCATGGATATTAAGAGAAACATCATCTAAGGCCTGTAAGGCGCCATAGTGTTTTGATATTCCTTTTATCGATATTGCTGAAGTCATGCTGCTGGCGTGCCCAACAGCTCAGCAACGCCATAAACCTGGGCCAGTACGCACAATTTTGGTGGTGGACTTACTAAGGTCAGCTTACGCTGGCACTGCCGTAATTTTTTTTGCCATGCGATCAAGACGGCAAGCGCACTGGAATCAAAATCGCTCAGCGCAGCACAATCCACCGTCTCCAATTGCGCTAGATCGCGCAGTCCATCTGCCTCGACTGCTAAGGCATTTTGCTGGGTTAAGGTAGACGGCAGGGTATAGGGCATGGCTTTTTTAATTACTTGGACGAGCGGACGCCAACATCTTATTGCGCTCTTTTAAAAACGCGATCAGGCCATCAATGCCATTTTGATTAATTTGATTCGTAAACTGGTTGCGGTAGTTTTCTACCAGCCACACCCCTAAAACGTTGATGTCATAGACTTTCCAGCCAGAGGGCGTTTTCTCCAAACGGTAATCAAGCGGAATGGGATCGCCGCGACCCAGTACCACCGTACGCACAATCACTTCGGTATCGGTGGGCGCAGCACGCAAGGCTTTGTATTGAACGGTTTGATCGCGCACTTGGCTTAATGCACCCGAGTAAGTGCGGATCAATAGGGTTTTAAATTCAGCAATGAGTTGCGTTTGTTGCTCTGGTGTTGCCTTTCGCCAATTGGGGCCCATCGACATCTCAGTGGTGCGCCGCATATCGGTATACGGCACAATTTTCTTCTCAACCAGATCGACTACACGCGCAATATTGCCCTTCTGAATTTCCGGATCAGCTTTAATCGAGGCCATCACCTCGCTCACAATGCTACGAATTAATCCATTCGGAGTAGATTCATCGATGGAGGCACTTTGAGCACTAACCGGATTGACAAAGCAGATTGAGGTGAGCGCAGCAAAGATGGAAAAGGCGTGGCGGATATTCATATTTTGTTCAGACTCGTGTTTATTTAATTCAGATCACTCGTATGGATTTTGAAATGGCGGCAGTGTTTCTTCATCGTCATAACCCGCCTTACTTTCGTCAATTTGGTACTGCCGACGCTGAATGTATCCATCCCGCACAAAGGAATACTTGTCGATCGCAGCACCTTCCAACAGATCGCCTGCTTGGTAAAAATTATTCCGCGCATTGACGATCCGAAGGCCAGTCAGGCTATTGCGTAAAGCCACATCGGGCAATAGGCGAAGCAGATAGTCGGCTTCTATATCCGCAGCAGTGCCAAAAGTATCCCGCACTGAGCTAGGCCCAAAAAAGGGCAACACCACATAAGGTCCGGATGGAATACCCCAGACGCCAAAGGTTTGTCCAAAGTCAGCCTTATGTTTAGGCAGCCCGCCCGGAGTGGCCATGTCAATCAAACCACCCAAGCCAAAAACCGTATTGACTACAACCCGCATCAAGCCTTTGGCTGCTACGCCAGGGTTACCTTGTAACAGCTGATTCACTGCAGAATAAATATCGTTGTAGTTACCAAAAAAATTGTTGATGCCGTCGCGCGCCACTGAGGGAACTACGTAGCGGTAACCGGTAGTCACAGGCCTGAGAAGGTAATCGTCCAGTACTTCGTTGAAACTAAAGACAGAGCGGTTAAATGACTCCCAAGGATCTTGTGCTGATGGCTGCGAGCCTGCGGGTATGGTTGCGCACCCAATCATGCTGACGGACAATACAGTTAGAAAAACGCGCCTGATCGCCGGCTTGATATCGAAATAGTGCCAAAAAATCACTTTTTAGCGCCTTCATCTTTACCGCCGTCCGCTGCCTTGTTGTACAAAAATTGGCTGATGAGATTTTCGAGAACAACAGCCGATTGGGTTTGCGTAATCATATTGCCCTGTGCCAACATTTGATCTGAACCCCCAGCCTCAAGTCCGACGTATTGCTCACCCAATAAACCCGAAGTCAAAATCTTCGCGGCCGAGTCTTTTGGAAACTGATAGCTACGCTCCAGCGTCATCGTGACGGTTGCTTGGTAAGTCGTGTCATCAAAGCGAATATCCGCAATACGCCCAACCACCACGCCAGCACTTTTGACTGGTGCACGCGGCTTTAGGCCGCCGATGTTGTCAAAACGAGCGGTGATCGTATAAGTTGGCTGAAATGAGACGGCATTCATATTGCCGACCTTGAGCGCCAAGAAAAGGGCTGCCAATAAGCCAATGGCAACGAATATTCCAACCCAAACATCAATCGCACTTTTTCTCATATGGACCTCAGTTTAATCCTTCTGCATTTCATCATTAGTTGGAGAACATCAAAGCAGTCAGCAAGAAATCCAAAGCCAATACCGCCAAGGATGAAATCACGACCGTACGGGTAGTCGCCTGGGACACCCCTTCTGGCGTTGGTTTGGCCTCAAACCCTTGATAGAGGGCGATAAACGTCACCACTACGCCAAACACAATGCTCTTAATTAAGCCATTCCCAATATCCGAGAAGAGATCAACACCACCCTGCATTTGCGACCAAAATGCACCCGAATCAACGCCTATTAGTGGCACGCCCACAAAGTAACCGCCAATAACACCAACCGCAGTAAAAATCGTTGCCAAAATCGGCATGGAAATAATGCCAGCCCATAGGCGTGGCGCCACCACTCGGCTTAAAGGATCAACGGCCATCATCTCCATCGCACTCAATTGTTCGCCCGCCTTCATCAGGCCAATTTCTGCGGTCAGCGAAGTGCCTGCCCTGCCTGCAAAAAGAAGTGCAGTAATTACAGGGCCCAGTTCACGCGTGAGCGACAAGGCAACCAATAAACCCAATGCTTGTTCTGAGCCATAGCGATTCAAGGTGTAATAGCCCTGAAGGCCCAGTACAAAGCCAACGAATAAACCGGAGACCGCAATAATCACAAAGGAGTGATTACCAATAAAGAGGATTTGATCCGAAACTAAGCGTGGGCGCTTTAGTAAAGGAGCTGAGCGAGCCATCACTGCAATGAACATGCGCGTTGCATGGCCAAGACTAATAATATTGCTGCGGATAAAAAATCCAAGATCGCCAAGCAAATCAATGGTTTTACGTACGATCATCGCGCGCTTACCTCAACAGCAAAATCATTCAAGAGGTCTGCGCCAGGATAATGAAATGGCACCGGTCCATCGGGTGAAGCATCCAAGAACTGGCGCACAAATGGATCACTTGAGCGATTGAGTTCATCGGGCGTACCTTGGGCGCCAATGCGTCCATTAGCGATGAAATACACGTAATCTGCAATCGCAAATGTCTCTTCGACATCATGCGTGACCACAATACTAGTGGCACCGAGTGCGGTATTCAGATCGCGAATCAAACGCGCTGTAATGCCCAGCGCAATAGGGTCCAAACCGGCGAACGGCTCGTCATACATGATGAGCGGGGGATCGAGTGCAATTGCTCGCGCCAGTGCCACACGCCTTGCCATGCCGCCCGAGATTTGCCCCGGCATCAAATCGCGAGCGCCACGCAGGCCCACTGCATTGAGTTTCATGAGTACCAGGCTACGTAACAAATCCTCGCTGAGGTTGGTATGCTCGCGCAGCGGAAAGGCAACATTTTCAAAAACGCTCAGGTCCGTAAACAGAGCGCCAAATTGGAACAGCATGCCCATACGCCGGCGCGCCCGCATTAACTCTGCACTGCTCATTTGACCAACGTTACTACCTTCGAATAAGACCTTGCCTTCAGTTGTGGTGACTTGGCCGCCAATTAAACGCAAGACGGTCGTTTTGCCACAGCCCGAACCGCCCATCACAGCGACTACCTTACCGCGGCGAAACTCCATATTGAGGCCCGACAGAATCTGACGCTCACCCGGCGCATAGGAAAAGTTAACGTCCTGAATCGAGACAACAACATCATCTTTGCTAGTCTGGCTTTGCGGATATTCAGATTGATTCAATGCGCGTCTTTTAAGTAGTTGTCAGTTATTCGATTTTAGAGCGGCAATACCGATGAGCCCATCAAATACGAATCGACTGCATGCGCACACTGGCGACCTTCCCGAATCGCCCAAACCACTAAGGATTGACCCCGACGCATGTCACCGGCAGCAAACACCTTCGCTACATTGGTTTGGTAGGCTTTTTGACCTTCAACGTGGGCCTTCGCATTGCCGCGCGCATCTTTATCAACGCCAAATGCATTGAGAACTTGCTGAGCGGGAGATACAAAGCCCATGGCCAACAAAACGAGGTCGGCCTTGATCTCAAACTCGGAGTTTGGCACTTCTGTCATTTTTCCACCTTGCCACTCCAAACGCACACCAATCAGTTTTTCAACCTTACCGTTTTTACCCTCAAAGCGTTTTGTGCCTACCGACCAATCCCGCTCACAGCCTTCTTCATGCGATGACGACGTGCGCAACTTGGTTGGCCAATAGGGCCAGACCAAGGGTTTGTTTTCTTCTTCGGGAGGCTGAGGTAGCAACTCAAATTGGGTAACGTGATTCGCGCCGTGGCGATTCGATGTGCCAACGCAGTCGGAACCAGTATCGCCGCCGCCAATCACAACAACGTGCTTACCCGTTGCACGAATGCCATTTTGTGAATCGCCAGCCACTTCTTTGTTCTGCGGAATCAAGAACTCCAAAGCGTAATGAATGCCCTCTAGTTCGCGCCCAGGAACGGGTAAGTCACGCGGCTGCTCTGCGCCACCGCTAATGATGACGGCATCAAACTCCTTCATTAATTGCTCTGGCGTGACTGTCTTATTGGAATAGTTTTTTACTTCTGCGCCAACCGCCTCTTTACCAACATAAACGCCGGTAGCAAAGACAACGCCTTCGGCTTGCATTTGCTCCACGCGGCGATCAATCAGCCACTTTTCCATTTTGAAGTCAGGAATACCGTAGCGCAGTAAGCCGCCAACCCGATCGTTCTTCTCGTATACGGTGACATCGTGACCAACGCGGGCCAATTGTTGCGCCGCCGCCATGCCCGCAGGACCCGATCCAACGATGGCTACTTTTTTGCCAGTTTTGGTTTTGGCTGGCATGGGCTTAACCCAAGCATTTTCCCAAGCTCGATCAATGATGGCATGCTCAATCGACTTGATGCCAACCGCATCCCGATTGATACCGAGTGTGCAAGCTGACTCGCATGGCGCCGGGCAAATGCGGCCAGTAAATTCAGGGAAATTGTTCGTGGAGTGCAACACCTCGATGGCGTTTTTCCAGTCGCCCTGAAATACAAGCTCATTAAAGTCTGGAATGATGTTGTTGACTGGGCAGCCGTTATTGCAAAACGGAATACCGCAGTCCATACAGCGTGCACTTTGGACCTTGGCTTCGTCATCGCTCAGCGCTGTAATGAATTCTTTGTAGTGGTGTAGGCGCGTTACAGGAGCCTCGTAGGTTTCCTTAACACGCTCAAACTCCATAAATCCAGTGACCTTACTCATCTCAACTACTCCTTCAATATCGTGTTGTTACTCAAGCAATTGCTTTTGCATTTTTTTGTGCTTTTTCCCACAACTCACCCAATGCCCGCTTGTATTCAGTGGGGTGTACTTTAATAAAGCGGTTACGCGCATGATCCCAATCGGCAAGCAACGCTTTTGCACGCTCGGATCCGGTGTGCCGGAAATGGCGCTCAATTAAGGCCTTTAAAATATGTTCATCACTCAGGCGCTGGCCGCCATCCTTAACATCGATTGGCGCATGCCATTGGGATTGCGGAATACTGGCAAGCTGCTCCGCATGGGGCAACACTTTTTCTAAAGTAGCCATGCTGGTATTGCAGCGCTTTGCAAACAAACCATCTTCGTCGTATACATAAGCGATACCACCGCTCATGCCGGCTGCAAAATTACGTCCGGTCTCACCCAACACGACTACCGTACCACCCGTCATGTATTCACAACCGTGGTCACCCGTGCCCTCGACGACCGCAGTAGCACCAGAGTTACGAACTGCAAAACGCTCGCCAGCTACGCCATTAAAGAAGGCTTCGCCGCCAATCGCACCGTACAAGACGGTATTACCGACAATAATGTTCTTGGCGGTATCGCCACGGAACTCATGCGGTGCGCGCACGATGACACGCCCGCCCGACAAACCTTTACCAACATAATCATTGGCATCACCAACCAGATCCAAGGTAACGCCATGGGCCAAAAATGCTGCAAAACTTTGACCGGCTGTGCCATTTAACTGGATGTGAATAGTGTCATCTGGCAAGCCAGCATGGCCATAACGCTGAGCGATTTCACCGGATAGCATTGCACCTACCGTACGGTTCACGTTCTTCACAGGAACAATGAAGGATACCTTCTCGCCGCGCTCTAAAGCAGGCTCGCTCTTCTCAATCAGAATATGGTCTAAGGCAGTGCCGAGACCGTGGTCCTGCGTGAGCACTTGATAACGCGGCACATCTGCTGGCACAGCAGGGACTGCAAAAATCTTGCTGAAGTCCAGTCCATGGGTTTTCCAGTTATCAATGCCCTTGCGGGTATCGAGCAAGTCAACTCGGCCAATCAGATCGTCAAACTTGCGTATGCCTAATTGGGCCATAATTTCACGTGCCTCTTCTGCAACAAAGAAGAAGAAATTCACCACATGCTCAGGTTTGCCAGCAAACTTTTTACGCAGCTCCGGATCTTGCGTGGCTACCCCAACTGGGCAGGTATTTAAGTGGCACTTGCGCATCATGATGCAACCCTCCACCACCAACGGTGCGGTTGCAAAACCAAACTCATCCGCGCCAAGCAAGGCACCAATCACCACGTCACGACCGGTTTTCATTTGGCCATCGGCCTGCACTCGAATTCGGCTGCGCAAACGATTCAGCACCAAGGTTTGCTGGGTTTCAGCTAGGCCAAGTTCCCATGGCGAACCCGCATGCTTAATCGACGACAAGGGCGATGCGCCGGTACCGCCATCATGGCCCGCAATCACCACGTGATCCGCTTTGGCTTTCGCAACGCCAGCAGCCACCGTACCCACGCCCACTTCAGAAACGAGCTTGACGGATACATCGGCTTTTGGATTGACGTTCTTGAGATCATGAATCAACTGCGCAATGTCTTCGATCGAATAAATATCATGGTGCGGGGGCGGAGAAATCAAACCAACACCTGGCACCGAGAAACGCAACTTACCAATGTAATCGGATACCTTGCTACCGGGCAGCTGACCGCCCTCACCGGGTTTTGCGCCCTGGGCCATTTTGATTTGCAACTGATCGGCTGAGCGCAGATACTCGGTTGTTACACCAAAGCGACCCGATGCCACTTGCTTAATTTTCGAGCGCAAGGAATCACCATCTTCCAATGGAATATTGGCTTCCACCACATCGCTGCCCAGAATGCTTGCCAAGCTTTCGCCTTTACGAATCGGAATGCCTTTGAGTTCGTTTTTATAGCGATTGGGATCTTCACCGCCCTCACCCGTATTGGACTTGCCGCCAATGCGGTTCATGGCAATTGCTAAGGTTGCATGTGCTTCGGTCGAGATTGAGCCCAAGGACATCGCGCCTGTTGCAAAGCGTTTAACGATCTCTTTAGCAGACTCCACTTCATCGAGTGGAATCGCCTTCGCGGGATCAACTTTAAATTCAAATAAACCGCGCAAGGTCATCTGACGCTTGCTTTGGTCATTGATGATATTGGCGTACTCTTTATATGTCTGGTAGCCCTTATCAGAGCCAGTGCGTGTTGCGTGTTGTAGCTTTGCAATGGTATCTGGCGTCCACATGTGGTTTTCACCACGAACACGGTAAGCATACTCACCGCCTGCTTCCAGCATATTGGTCAACACAGGATCATTTCCAAATGCCTGCTGGTGCATGTGCAGCGCCTCTTCGGCAATTTCAAACACGCCAATACCACCCACATTTGATGGCGTATTTTTGAAATATTTTTGAATTACTTCCTGATTGAGTCCAATGGCTTCAAAAATTTGTGAGCCGGTATAGGACATATAAGTTGAGATACCCATTTTCGACATGACTTTTTGCAAGCCTTTGCCTACCGCTTTAACGAAATTCTTAATGGCTTTCTCTGGCGATAAGTCGCCAGGCAGACCTTTTGCCATTTCTGCTAGGGTCTCCATTGCTAAGAAGGGGTGAATTGCTTCTGCACCATAGCCCGCGAGCAATGCAAAGTGATGGGTCTCTCTCGCGCTGCCGGTCTCTACAACTAAACCAACGCTGGTACGTAAGCCTTTGGCAACCAAATGCAGATGTATTGCAGAGGTCGCTAAGAGTGCTGGGATGGCAACGTGCTTTTCATCCACTTGACGATCACTAATCAGCACAATATTGAAGCCTAAGCTGACTGCATCAGCAGCTTCTGCGCACAAAGACGCTAAGCGCGCCTCAATGCCTTCTTTACCCCAGGCTGCGGGATAGCAGATGTCTAATTCGTAGGTGCGGAACTTACCATTAGTGTAGTGCTCAATGTGGCGGATCTTCGCCATTTCCTCAAAATCCAGAATGGGCTGGCTTACTTCTAGGCGCATCGGCGGATTAATGTTATTGGTGTCCAGTAAATTGGGTTTTGGCCCCACAAACGAGACCAAGGACATCACCATGTTTTCCCGAATCGAATCGATTGGGGGGTTCGTGACCTGTGCGAATAATTGCTTAAAGTAGTTGTAGAGGGACTTGTCTTTATTCGACAAAACAGCCAAGGGGCTATCGTTGCCCATTGAGCCAATCGCCTCTTCACCGGCCAAGGCCATCGGTGCCATTAAATACTTGAGGTCTTCTTGGCTGTAGCCAAATGCCTGCTGGCGATCCAATAACTTCGCTGCTGGCCGAATATGGGCCTGCTCATCCACGCTGTCTTTCTTAGATAAATCTACTTCATCTAACTTGACGCGAACGGCATCAATCCAGCTCTTGTATGGCTTTGCTTTGGATACCGCATCTTTGAGTTCGACGTCATCAATGATTCGGCCTTGCTCCATATCAATCATGAACATTTTGCCGGGTTGCAAACGCCACTTTTGCACAATCTTATTTTCAGGTACTGGTAAAACACCTGCCTCGGAACCCATGATCACGAGGTCATCGTCGGTGACGTAATAGCGTGCTGGACGCAAACCATTGCGATCGAGCGTCGCGCCAATCTGACGGCCATCGGTAAATGCCATGGCTGCAGGGCCATCCCATGGCTCCATCATTGCTGCGTGGTATTCATAAAACGCGCGGCGATTCTCATCCATCATAGTGTGTTGTTCCCATGCCTCTGGAATCATCATCATCATGGCTTGCGCTAAGGGATATCCGGCCATGACCATTAGCTCTAGGCAGTTATCAAAGCATGCCGTATCCGATTGGCCTGGGTAAATTAATGGCCATAATTTTTGTAGATCGTCACCCAATACTGGGGAACTAATTGCTCCGGTACGCGCATTGACCCAGTTGACGTTTCCTTTAACGGTATTAATTTCACCGTTATGCGCAATCATGCGGTAAGGGTGAGCCAACTCCCATGCTGGGAAAGTATTGGTGGAAAAACGCTGGTGTACTAAAGCCAAGGCGGAAACGCAGCGCTGGTCTTGTAAGTCTAAGTAATAGGCGCCTACTTGATTTGCAAGCAAAAGTCCTTTGTACACAATAGTACGTGCTGACATCGATGCAACGAAATATTCCTTGCCGTGCTTTAAATGCAAATCTTGAATAGCGTGACTGGCTGTTTTTCGGATGACGTATAACTTGCGCTCTAAAGCATCGGTTGTCATGATGTCACGGCCGCGCCCAATGAAAATCTGGCGTATGAATGGCTCAGTCTTTTGCACCGTTGGCGACATTGGTAATTTTGTATCAATAGGTACATCGCGCCATCCCAGTACAACCTGACCTTCTAGACGAACCGTTCTTTCAAGCTCTTGTTCGCACGCCAATCGGGATGCACTCTCTTTTGGCAAAAAGATCATACCCACACCGTATTCGCCAAACGGAGGTAGTGTGATGCCTTGCTTGGCCATTTCCTCGCGATACAAAAGATCGGGGACTTGAATCAAAATACCGGCACCATCGCCCATCAAGGGGTCTGCACCCACTGCGCCACGGTGATCTAAGTTTTCTAATATTTGCAAACCCTGCGTCACAATCGCATGGGATTTTTTACCTTTGATGTGCGCAACAAAGCCTACGCCACAGGCATCGTGCTCATTTGCCGGATCGTACAAGCCCTGTGCGATTGGGCGAATTATTTCAGTCTCTATTTGTTGAGTATCTGAAGTATTTTGGTTACTTTTGCTATTCATGGTCTGTCTCAATAACGGCACAAAAAGAGCGCTTAGGCGCGTGGGAGATCAAATATAGGGGAATACCCCCTCAAGCGCAATCTTTTTAATTGACTCTGTCCCATTTAAATAAGGAGAATATCTAGGATGATTATTTTAATGGGGACAGAGTCATCCCTTCATCACCCATTCCTCCGTCTCTAACCTTAGAGTTGGTTGATTCAGTTGGCCGTAGTAAGGGAGGGTCTTTTGGTCGGCCGTCCGCGTGGGCGAATCTGCATAGCGTCTAAATTACCCTTAAAGAGGGTTTTTGCGTACTCTGGGCTTACCCATGGCTTTGAACGAAGCAAGGCTTCTGTGATTGCACGGTCCTCCGAGTAGGGGGCGCCCTCTTTGACCCAGTTTGCCCAAGCCATTTGACGCTCAAAGGGCGTGTTTCCGAGGCCCCAAAACTGGGGATGGTCTTGTAACCAGGCTTCCGCTTTTCCGCCTGCGTGACTGGCATAACTTGTCCAAGGGTAGTCGGCGGGTCGGGATTCCAGGCCGCTGCGAACCGGATTTAACTCCATGTAACGCTGGCAACGCAGAAGGTAGTCGGGGTCAATTAAAGAAGATCGATAGCGGCCCTCCCAGATTGTTCCGGTTCGGCCGTGCTTTTGATTAAAGAATTGCGCATAGCGCCGCCCTAAGGATTGCATTAACTTCGCTAGCGACTGGGGCTCTTTGGGGCTAAGGAGTAAATGCACGTGATTGGGCATCAGCGCGTAGGCATGAACCGCTACTGAAAATTGATTGGCTGCGGCGCGCAACCAATCGAGGTAAATGGCATAGTCTGCCGGAGCATGAAACAGGGTCTCGCGATTGTTTCCGCGCACCAACACATGCATTGCTTGACCTGGAATAACAATGCGCGCTTGGCGAGCCATTACACCGACCTACTTAGTTAACCGTACTCATACCACCCGGCGGGGCAAAATCGGGAATAAACCAATCCCCACCGGACTGCACTACACCTGCAGGAACCAATCGAGATTGTTCGGGCTTCCCTTTGAGGGCGGTTGCCATAAATGAGGTCCATACCGGCAGCGCTAATCCACCCCCCGTTTCCCGGTCGCCAAGACTGCGCGGCCGATCAAATCCAATCCACGCCACTGCAACAACATCCGGGTTGTAGCCTGCAAACCAAGCATCATGGGAATCATTCGTAGTTCCAGTCTTGCCAGCCAAATCAGTACGGCCTAATTTGCCTCTCGTGCTGGCCGCCGTGCCCGACTTCGTTACTTCTTGCAGCATGCTATCCATGACAAAGGCCGTGCGCGCATCGAGTACTCGGGTAGCATCGACGCTTGCGCGCACCGGCTGCGCCTCAAAGAGAACGGCGCCCTTGGAATCAACCATCTTACTAATCAGAAAGGGATCCACGCGGTATCCACCATTGGCGAACACGCTATACGCAGTTGCCATTTGTAAGGGCGTGACCGAACCAGCGCCTAAGGCCATTGTCAAATAGGGTGGATGCTTCTCCGGCTCAAAGCCAAAACGTTGAATGAAATCTTGTGCGTACGAGGGTCCAATTTTGCGTATTACACGCACCGATACTAGATTTTTAGATTTAGATAAAGCGGTGCGCAATGACATAAAGCCTTCAAACTTACCATCGTAGTTTTTTGGCTCCCATGCTTGGCTGCCAGTCTCTAAGCTGCCAATCGATATGGGAGCATCATTGACTGAAGTGCTGGGGTTAAAGCCTTTTTCAATTGCAGCTGCGAATATGAAGGGCTTAAAAGCAGAGCCTGGCTGACGTTGCGCCTGAGTAACGTGATTGAATTGATTGCGACGAAAATCAAAGCCGCCAACCAAGGAGAGAATCGCGCCGTTCTCGGGATCTAATGCAACAAACGCTGCCTCGACTTGGGGTAGCTGGGCTAACTTCCAGATACCGCTGTCGGAAAGAAGGCGAACGACCGCGCCAGGACGTAAACGTTTTTTAGGTTGGGAGCTATCCGTTAAGGATGCGGATGCTAACTTTAAGCCGTCACCTTTAATGGAGATCACATCGCCTGTTGCAATCATGACCTGCAACTCTTTTGGCTTTACCTGAAGCACAACGCCCGACTGCAACTCATCTAATGGCGGGTAGTCCAGTAAAGCTACGTCAATTGCGCGTTGTCGCTTTACCTCGTCTTCCGGTAAATCAATGAAGCCCTCCGGGCCACGGTAAGCGTGCCGTAAGTCATAATCAAAAATACCGCGGCGCACTGCCGCATAGGCAGCATCCTGATCCGCTTTAATTAAGGTGGTGTAAACGCTCAAGCCTTGTGAATAAATGGCTTCGCCATATTGACTAAAGAGCAACTGACGTACCATCTCTGCAGCAAAGTCTGCCCGCGTTGCAAATTCATTACCAAGGCCGCGTACTCGCAACTGCTCTGCCATAGCCTCTTTATATTGCTCTGGCGTGATGTAATTTAAATCGCGCATGCGCTGCAATATGTATTCTTGACGAATCTTGGCGCGTCGGAAATTGCTAACTGGGTTATAGGCCGATGGCGCTTTAGGCAAGCCAGCTAACATGGCAGATTCTGCAATGCTCAAACTTTTTATGTCTTTACCAAAGTAAATTTGAGCTGCACTTGAAAAGCCATACGCCCGCTGACCCAAAAAAATCTGGTTCATGTAAATTTCTAAAATCTTATCTTTCGATAATTTAGATTCAATCTCCCAGGCTAGTAACACTTCATATATTTTTCGGCTAAATGTTTTTTCATTACCTAAAAAGAAATTGCGCGCCACCTGCATGGTGATGGTGGAGGCACCTTGAGAAAGACGGCCCCGCAAATTCGCCAAACTTGCCCGCAAAACACCTAAATAGTCGACGCCGCCATGGTAATAAAAGCGATCATCTTCAATTGCTAATACGGCATTACGCATATGCAGCGGGATCTCAGCCAAGGGGACTACCGTGCGGCGCTCTTCACCAAACTCCCCAATCAATACTTTATCAGCCGTAAAAACCCGCAGCGGTTCTTTTGGGTTGTAGTCAACCAAAGCTGATATTGGCGGCAAATTAGGGATCGCAATTATGAATGCGTAGGCAATCAACATGGTTACCATCGCTCCGCCCGCTAAAGCAATGACCAGCAAGGCCTTAATCAGCGGCCCACGAATGGTGCTCGATAGCGACACATTATCTGGGTGCGGAAGGTAAGACCGACCGTCAGGCGATCGCTTGAGCGATGGCTTGACTGGTGGCTTGTCTTTAGGGGAGATCGCCATATGGGGATTATATGTCGGCTACTTACCCCCCTCTAAATCAGATTTAGCCGACACAAGAGCGGCTTTTGTCCGATAGCGCATGATTGTGCGATCAGCAAAAATCATGGCGTGCCGAAGCGATCCATTTCCCCCGAGTCTTTTAATGCCATTTTGAGTGAACTGGGAGATGACCCCGCTATCGGCCATCCCGTGCTACGTAGCAATACTTCCATACTCGAGGGCCAAACCATGAATCGCCATTCCTATGAAGCGGATGCCCATCGCCTTTCTGAAGAGTTTCCACAACATAAAAACCGCAAGGGTGACCCCATGCTAGGGATACCTTCTCCGCTAATGCAAAAGCTGCAGCAGAATCCTTTTTTGCAAGAAAAACCCATTTGGCTTGCAATGGCGGTCTGCATTATGGCTGTCACATCATTGAATAGCTATTGGCTGTTTGAATTACGCTCGCCCAGCAGCATGCAGCCGATTGCAGCTGATGAGGCAGGGCAGAGCGTCCATGAAGTCAAGGCGCTTGTTTTGAGCCTGAAAGACCAGATTGAAGATAACCATGAGTTGCTGTTATCCGAACTGGAATCACTGGAAAGCATGGCGCTGCAAAATGCCAACGCAGCGCGAGCACGCAGCGCCCCCGGCCCCCAAGCGCAAAAAATGAGCCCTGCCGAGCAATCTCTTAAGCGGTGGCGCTACTTGGGCATGAGTAACTCAAGCTCAGGTATTAGCGGTCTTTTTCATACAGGGGAAGGCACGCAGCACATTGTCCTAAACAGCCCTGCAGTAGAGGGGTGGCGCCTTTCCTCCGTCACACGCGAGCTGGCCATGCTCACATCCAATGACGGCAAGTCTGTCGCTATTTCCATCAGCAAGGAGTAATGCATGGGATTGGTATATTGCCTCCTTTTATTCCTCATGCTTGCGATCCCCCCGTCCAATGGCGTGCATGCGGTTTCTGGCAACCGGGGGCTAACTGCAATCGACCCCACACAGCAAAAGACCATTAGCCTACACTTTGCCAATATTGAGGTGAGCGCCCTTCTGCACGAATTAGCACGCCTTGGCGGCACCAACTTTTTATTAAGTGAGGCGATTCAAGGGCGCATTTCCTTGGACCTTAAAAACACGGCCTGGCATACCGCCTTGCACTCCATTTTGGCCAGCAGGGGTTTAGGCATCATTCGGCAAGGCGATATTTATTGGATTGCTCCCCATGCCGAAATTCTGAGTTTTCAAAAGCACCGGAGAGACGATGCCGCATTGCCTTTTGGCGGCGACCACCTCAGTAGCCCAAAGCAAATTTTGATTGAGGCGCGCATCGTCGAAGCAGACCACCGTTTTGCCCGTAACTTAGGTGCGAAACTGGGATTACAGGCCAAGGGCATACGCAACAATGCAGATAACGCTCTGATCGGCAATTTGGACTTGGGGGCAACGGGGCTAGCTGGCTTTGATCCGAGCACGTTCGCAGCCACCCTTTTATCCAAGGGAGCAACGCGATTGCTACAGATGGAGCTATCCGCATTGGAAAGCGATGGTCAAGGGAAGATTTTGTCGAATCCGCGCATCATGACCGCAGACCAGGTAAAGGCTACGATTGAGCAAGGCACTGAACTTCCCTATCAAACGTCAAGCCAAACCGGCAGTAAGCTGCAGTTCCGTAAGGCCAATTTACGCCTTGAAGTTATTCCGAAAATTCATCCGGACGGCAGGATTTCCATGCTGGTTTCCATCAACAAAGATACGGTCGGCATGAAAACCGAACAAGGGTATGCCATTGACACTAAAAATCTGAGTTCGGAAGTCACGGTTGAAAATGGCGGAACCGTAATTATTGGGGGCGTCTACCAAACCACGGAGCGCGAGGATGTAGTCAAAGTCCCTTTATTGGGTGACATTCCACTAATTGGGCACTTTTTTCAACATAAATCCACCTTACGCGATAAAACCGAGCTATTGGTCTTCATAACCCCCACCGTTCTCGGCAAACCCTAATAAAATCATGAGGTGAATTCCTTAACAAAAAACATTTATCTTGTTGGCCTGATGGGCGCCGGTAAATCGACGGTAGGTAAGTTATTGGCGCGCAAATTAGACCGTCGATTTATTGATGCCGATGCCTTGATAGAGGAGCGCTGTGGCGTCAAAATCCCCGTCATTTTTGAAATGGAGGGTGAGGCCGGCTTTCGTAAGCGGGAGGCGCAAGCCATTAAGGAGGCTGTACAGGAAGAGCCGATTGTTCTGGCTACCGGTGGGGGTGCTGTCATTCTTCCAGAGAATCGCGCCTTACTTAGCAGCAGAGGCACTGTGATTTATTTACATGCAGGGCCAACCGAACTTTGGCACCGCACGAAAGGCGGTGAAGGACGTCCTCTTTTACAAACCGGAGATGCGCGTCAAACCCTAGAGAATTTATACCGGGTACGCGACCCACTCTACCGCGAAATCGCAGACCATGTTATTGAGACTGGCAAACCCAGTGTCAATCAACTGGTCCATACATTACTGATGCAACTTGAACTCTCCCCATGAAAACATTACACGTCGATTTAGCTAGCCGTAGCTACCCCATTTACATTGGCACGGATTTGCTAGAGAAAAAGGCGCTATTCGAGCCCCACCTCAAATCCAGCACCACTGTTTTTATTGTGAGCAATACCACCGTTGCGCCGCTGTATGCAAAGACGCTAACAAACACATTAAGCCAACTGGGTAAAACCGTTCGCTTACTGGAATTGCCAGATGGCGAGTCATTTAAAGACTGGCAGCACTTGCAGCTCATTTTTGATGAACTGCTGGCGCATGGCGCTGATCGCCAAAGCATGATCGTGGCACTGGGCGGGGGTGTTGTGGGTGATATGGCCGGCTTTGGCGCTGCTAGCTTTATGCGGGGCATTCGGTTTATTCAAGTGCCCACCACCTTATTGGCTCAAGTTGACTCGTCAGTGGGTGGCAAAACTGGCATCAATCATCCTTTGGGGAAAAATATGATTGGCGCCTTCCACCAGCCGGTGGCCGTCATTGCCGATTTAAATACACTCCGCACACTGCCGGCCCGCGAGCTCTCCGCTGGCTTAGCTGAGGTGATTAAACATGGTGCGATTGCGGATGCTGATTTTTTAGATTGGATCGAAGCCAATACGAGTGCCTTACTTGCATGCAATACCGATGCGATGGCTCACGCGGTTTTGCGCTCATGCGAAATTAAGTCTGCGGTTGTTTCTGCAGATGAACGTGAAGGAGGAATTAGGGCCACGTTAAATTTCGGTCATACCTTTGGTCATGCGATTGAATCTGGACTTGGGTATGGCGAGTGGCTGCATGGCGAGGCGGTAGGCTGTGGCATGGTTATGGCGGCCGATCTGAGTGCGCGCTTAGGTCACATTAGCCAGATCGATGCAGAGCGCCTGAAACGAATTATTGAATCCATGCACTTGCCGATCATGCCGCCAAAGCTAGGCGCAGAGCGCTTTATGGAACTAATGCAGATCGATAAAAAGACTGAGGCAGGGCAAATTCGCTACATTACATTAGAGTCGGTTGGCGCCGCGCGCATTCAGCAAGTGCCAGACACTACGGTTATTGAAACGCTCCTTGCTACTGGCGCAGCATAAGGAAATGAAGTCGTGCTTATTTCAGCGCAATAGTTAGTGCCTGACCTGCTTGTGCACTAGCAAACTCGGATAGATCACTGAGCAACTCACGGCCGGTTTTGGTGTCGAGCCACAGCGGCTTTGCCATGCTCCCTGCCCAGCGGTAATGAAAGCCGCCACACTTTGCAGCTACCCAGATTTCATGAAGGGGGGGCTGGGTATTGACCACAATGATACTGCGATCACGAAACTGAATGGTAATGACGTTACCCCCCTGGCGCGACACATCGAGATCAAGGTCAAGGCGGTCATCAGCGGCTTCTAATGCCAGCTCGATGGACTGCAGTAGGTGCGCCCCCAACTGATGAAATTGCGAGTCATCAATTGCTTCCGCAGCTGAATTACTAGGCTTGGTATTGGGCTGCTGCATGCTATATTCAATCATTCGTAATAAAGATAACCATGATAGCCATTCTAATCAGAGCACTGGGTATTGGACTTCTAATATCCCTCACGGGATGCGGGGTTAGGGGTCCGCTGTACTTGCCTACGGTACCGCCTGCTCCCAATCCTCCTACTCAAGCTGAGCCCAAGGGCGTTTTATACCCGCCTAGTAGTCCAGCTAATGCCAACCCACCAAAGCAATGACCGTCGATTCCCAATCTACCCCCCTGCCTAATTTATCCGGCTTTTCAGAGCGTGGCGGCCAGTGGTATGCCGAGGACGTTTCCTTGGCGAGCCTCGCGCAGCAATACGGAACACCCCTCTACATTTACAGCAAGCGTGCAATCACTGAGGCCTATCAAGCCTATGATCGTGCCTGTGTAGACGCAGCTGGGAAGCGGCGTGCCCGCATCCACTTTGCGATGAAAGCCAATAGTAATTTAGCAGTCTTGGATTGCCTAAGGAGGCTGGGGGCTGGTTTTGATTTAGTCAGCGGCGGCGAACTGGCACGCGCCCTTGCAATTGGTGCCGAGCCTTCGAGTCTCGTCTTTGCTGGAGTAGGCAAATCTGCCACTGAAATTGCAGCGGCCCTGAAAGCGGGTGTTAAATGCATCAATGTGGAGTCGATTCCGGAGTTGCATCAAATCAATCGCATCGCCTCACAACAGGGTTGCCGCGCACCGATTTCCTTGCGCGTTAATCCCGATGTCGATGCACAAACACACCCGTATATTTCTACTGGGCTCAAAGACAATAAGTTTGGTATTGCTTACCATGAGGTTCTGAAAACCTATCGTGAGGCAGCGCTCTTATCGCACATCGATGTCGTCGGCATTGATTGTCATATTGGCTCGCAAATCACCACCATCGCGCCCTACTTAGATGCCGTTGATAAAGTATTGGACTTGGTGGTCCACCTCAAAAAAGAGGGAATTGTGATTCACCACCTGGATTTAGGGGGCGGCCTTGGTATCTCTTACGGAGCCGAAACGCCGCCTGACATTACTGAATTTACGAACGCCCTCCTGAATCACGTTGCCAAGCGCGGCTTTGCGCACCTGGATGTGGTCCTTGAGCCGGGTAGATCCTTGGTTGGTAATGCCGGTGTTTTACTCACGCGCGTGGAGTATCTAAAACCCGGCGCTGAAAAGAATTTTTGTATTGTGGATGCAGCAATGACCGAGTTAATGCGCCCAGCACTCTATGAGGCGTATCACGCGATTGTGCCGATTCAAGCAAAAAAACTTCCGCATCAGACCTATGATGTAGTAGGTCCGGTTTGCGAGTCGGGTGATTGGCTTGGCCGTGATCGCACGCTTGCGATTGCAGAAGGAGATTATTTGGCGATCCTGTCTGCTGGTGCATACGGCTTTGTGATGTCCTCAAACTACAACACGCGACCCCGTCCCGCTGAGATCATGGTAGATGGCGACAAAGCCTATGTGATTCGTGATCGTGAAAATATCAGCGATCTATTCGCGGGTGAACGCACCCTGCCCTAAAACAAAAAAACCCCGCACAGCATGCGGGGTTTTTTTAATGCAGCAATCAGGTTTAGCGTAAACCAGCCATGTAATCTGAAACTGCCTTCATTTCAACATCCGACATCTTGCCTGCAATTGCAGTCATCTGTGCGTTATTTTTCCGTGTGCCATCACGAAAGTAACCGAGTTGTGCCACTGAATAGTCTGCCCACTGACCACTGAGAAGTGGGTATTGCGATGGGATACCGGCACCGTTCGGACTGTGGCATGCAGCGCAAGCAGGAATGCCTTTTTCTGCAATACCGCCCGCATAAATTTGCTTACCTAAACCAATGGTTTCTTTATTCTGAGCGACACCCAGCGATACCGTCTGCTTGCTTAGGTACGCAGCGATATTGGCCATGTCTTGTTCTGTTAAAGCGGCTGACATGCCAGCCATAATCGCATTTGCACGTGTGCCATCTTTGTAGTTTTTAAGCTGCTTGATGGTGTAAGCGCTGTGCTGCGCAGCCAGCTTAGGCCATGCACCGGCAGCACTCTTGCCTTCTGCACCGTGGCAGCTTGCGCAGCCGATTACACCCCGCTGTGGGTCACCATTGGTATACAACTTCTCTCCAATCGCTGCATCGGGTTTGGCTGGTTTAGTAGCAGGGCCCGCAGCAATGCTGGAGGCACTAAAGCCAAAACTAGCGGCCACCAAAAAGACCATGAAACCAGACCGAAAGCCGTTTAATTTGGAGATTTGAACAGATTGACGCATTATGTTTACCTTAACAAAAATTCCTAAGAGTGCATGGATAACGCCAATTTACCGACGCCCACCATTTCTTCCACTATTTTCCGTGATTTTACAATAGCTTGCACACATGTCTAAACTCTTTCAAGCGCG
>JBIJAC010000028.1:0-27019 GCA_044345935.1 Polynucleobacter sp.
CAGCTCGGCGGCGCAACGCAGCTTAGGCCGCCGCTGACCCAAGCAATCGCATCGGCAGCCATTCGTAAGAAGCCCGGCAGAACCGAATACCAGCGGGGAATTTTAGAAATCGGTCCGGATGGCAGGGTACAGGTTCGGGTAACCGGCAGCCAAGGCGCGGGAATCTTGCGCTCGATGAGTGAGGCCAACTGCTTCATTGTTTTGGGCCACGAGCAAGGCAATGTTGCGGCAGGCGAATTAGTAAATGTGGTGCTTTTTGAGGGACTGCTTTAAGATTGCAGCAATTATGAAATTCACGAAAAAAGAAATAGTCTATTTAGACCCCCTACACACCGCTAAAACCTTGGTTTTGGTTTACCTTTGCTTCTCGGTTCCGATCGTTTTATTGGCTTTGTTTGTCGCATTTGTGCGCGACGGATCGATTCCAGGATTTACGGTCGTGTCGGCTTTAATTCTGAATGCCCTGCTTGGCTTTGGCTTACTTTGGATTGCCTGCAAAGTCTACAACTGGGTAGCCGATAAGTTCGGCGGTATTGAACTCGCCCTCCGCGATTTACCCGACGAAATCGAAACCGATTAACCTGGTTTTGCTACGGCATTACCAGCAACAGCGCCGCCTTACTTCGCTAACACCTCTGCATTAATCAGGCTTGGTGGCTTATCACCGGCTAGTGCTGCCCGAACATTGCGAACAGCAAGCGCGATCATGGCTCTACGGGTTTTTTCGCTTGCGCTGGCAATATGCGGTGCCAGCACGACATTCGAAAGCGTCAATAAATCCGGATGCACTTTGGGCTCGCCCTCAAATACATCGAGGCCAGCGGCAAAGATGATCTTGGCTTTCAGTGCTGCAGCCAGTGCTACATCGTCCACAATTCCGCCGCGGGCAATATTGACCAAGGTAGCAGTGGGCTTCATGAGTGCAATTTCCTTGGCGCCAATCGTGTGGTGACTCTCGGCCGAATAAGGCAACACCAAAATAACGTGATCGGCTTCCTTAAGTAGGGTTTCTTTACCCACGTAGCGGGCTTGGCAGGCTTTTTCATCCGCCTCTGGCAAACGACTGCGATTGTGATAAATCACATTCATACCAAAGCCCAAGGCGCGCTTCGCAATCCCTTGGCCGATGCGACCCATACCAATAATGCCAAGTGTGGTGTGGTGGATATCCATACCTAAAGGGTTGGTGACAATCGACCACTGATTCCAATTGCCGTCGCGAATCCAGCGCTCGGACTCAGTCACACGACGCGCAGTTGCCATCAATAAAGCAAAGCCAAAGTCTGCGGTTGTATCCGTGAGCACATCAGGGGTATTCGTTGCCATCACCCCGGCAGCCGTCATCGCAGGCACATCAAAATTGTTATACCCCACCGAAATATTCGCAATAATCTTGAGGCCTTTGGCCTGCGCTAGGGCTTTGGCATCGATGCGCTCACTACCGGTTACCAATGCAGCAGAAACCCCAGCCAGCTGGGAGGCAAGCGCCTCCGGCGTCATGACAACATCTGCCTGATTGGAGACAACATCAAAGGATTGCTCTAGCTCAGCGAGCGCCTCGGGGAAAATAGCTCTGGAGACAAGGATTTTAGGTTTTGAGGTGGTATTCATCCTTGGCACTTTACACCAAGCCAATTTCAGCTTTCTTGGAAATAAAGGCAATTCGGCTAAAATGACATTACGTGCTAGTTGCTAAGCCATCCCATCTGGGCTGCTCGCTTCTGGTCCTTTTAGCAATCCAACCCGTTAAATGCCATGACCTACGTTGTTACTGAAGCCTGTATTCGCTGCAAATATACCGACTGCGTTGATGTCTGTCCGGTTGATTGCTTTCGCGAAGGACCTAACTTTTTAGTGATTGATCCCGATGAGTGCATCGATTGCGCTGTATGCGTTCCGGAGTGCCCAGTCAATGCGATTTATGCAGAGGACGATGTGCCTGGCGATCAGCAAGCATTCATCAAAATGAATTTAGACCTTGCTCAGGGCTGGCCATCGATTACCAAATCCAAGGGCGCCCTTCCCGATGCAGACGATTGGAAAGACGTCACCGCGAAATTAGACCAACTCGTTAAGTAGGTCAACTAGCTCGATGGATTGCCATCAATCCAAACGGAGGCAGCGTGCAGGCAATTGAAACCGATGCCGTCATTATTGGCGCTGGCCCCGTCGGTTTGTTTCAGGCTTTCGAGCTGGGTCTACTCGAAATTCAAGCGCACATCATTGATGCACTGCCTGAAGCAGGCGGCCAGTGCATGGCCCTCTACCCCAATAAGCCCATTTACGATATTCCAGGCATCCCCGTTTGTACCGGTCGTGAACTAACCACCAACCTCCTTAAGCAAATTGCCCCCTTTAATCCGCCCATGCACCTGGGTCAAGCAGTGATGGAGTTACGGCAAGGGCAGGATGCGCGTTTTTTTATCCGTACCACTGCAGACCAATCCTTTATCAGCAAAACTATTTTTATTGCGGCTGGAGTGGGGGCGTTTCAAGCACGTAAGTTAGCGCTCGATGGCATTGCCGCATTTGAAAACAAGCAACTCTTCTATCACCTTGAGGAGCCCGAGCAATTTAATCAGCGCACCATCGTTATTTGTGGCGGCGACGAGACCGCTTTGGAATGGGCGATTCATTTTGCGTCCACCGCCAAGCACGTCACCCTGGTACATCGCCGCAGTGAATTAAAAGCAGAAAAAGACATTCTCGATCGGTTTCATGATTTATGTACTGCTGGAAAAATCACCCTTTGTGTTGGTCAAGCCACTGGCTACGAAAGTAAAGACGGTCAGCTAACGGCTCTTGAAGTCGAAGATCTAGATGGTCATAGCCAAACCCTCCCATTGGATGCATTGCTCGTCTTTTTTGGTCTCTCCCCCAAATTAGGGCCCATTACCGATTGGGGCCTCGCACTGACCCGTAAGCAAATTGTGGTGGATACCGCCCGCTTTGAAAGCAGTATTCCAGGGATTTTTGCGGTCGGTGATATCAATACCTATCCGGGCAAGAAGAAATTGATTCTATCGGGCTTTCATGAGGCGGCATTAGCGGCTTTTGCGGCCGCCGAGGGGATTTTTCCCGATCGGCCAGTGCAGTTGCAGTACACCACCACTTCGCCCAAATTACAGCAATTACTTGGTCTGCAGAAGCCTGCGTAATATTGGGTTAATCTCTACCTATTCCCATTTGATCGAATACATAAAACGAATGCATCAATACCACGACCTTATGCAGCACGTCCTAAGCCAGGGCGTTAAAAAATCCGATCGAACCGGCACTGGCACCCTCTCGGTTTTTGGCTATCAAATGCGCTTTAATCTAGCCGATGGTTTCCCGATGGTGACGACGAAAAAGTTACACCTCAAATCCATCATCTATGAATTACTGTGGTTTCTCAATGGCAGCACGAATAATGATTGGTTAAAAGAGCGCGGCGTTTCCATTTGGAATGAATGGGCAGCGCCCGATGGTGAATTGGGCCCCATTTACGGCTATCAATGGCGCTCATGGCCCGCGCCCAATGGCCAGCACATTGATCAAATTAGTGAAGTCGTTAACAGCATCAAAACCAATCCAGACTCCCGCAGGCTGATTGTCTCTGCATGGAATGTGGCTGACATTCCACGCATGGCACTCGCACCATGCCATGCTTTTTTCCAGTTCTATGTCGCCGACGGCAAATTATCTTGCCAACTGTATCAGCGCAGTGCCGATATCTTTCTGGGGGTACCGTTCAACATTGCAAGCTACGCCCTTCTGACGCACATGGTTGCGCAGCAGTGTGACTTAGAGCCGGGTGAATTTATTTGGACGGGGGGCGATTGCCATCTGTACAGCAATCACCTCGAGCAGGTAGAACTGCAGCTCTCACGTAAGCCCTTCCCGCTTCCGCGGCTCGTGATCGGACGTAAACCTGCCTCGCTATTTGACTATGCCTTTGACGACTTTGAAATTGTGGGTTATGAATGCCATCCCCACATCAAGGCGCCCGTTGCCATTTAACTGATGTGATTGCCATGACTCAACCTGCTATCTCTATGATTGTTGCTCGCGCTCAGGGCAATGTGATCGGCCGCGACAATCAAATGCCCTGGAAAATATCTGCCGACCTGCAGTTCTTTAAACGCGTCACGATGGGCTATCCCGTCATCATGGGTCGTAAAACATGGGAGTCGATTGGACGACCCTTACCCGGAAGGCGCAATATTGTCGTGAGCCGTAATCCAGACCTGCAACTCACTGGCGGTGAAGTAGCCAACTCCTTAGGTGATGCCCTGCAGCGCTTAAGCGATCTTGAGCGGGTCTTTGTGATTGGTGGAGAGCAACTGTTTACCCAGGCCTTTGATTTAGCTGACCGGCTCTACATTACAGAAATTGATATTGCGGTTGACGGTGGGGACACATTTTTTACCATACCCCATCCAGAACAATGGCGCGAACTAGAGCGTACCCCCGCACACGAGGGCGACATTCATTTTGACTTTGTTACCCTGGAGCGTAAGTCAAACTGAGATCGCCTTGCGCTTGATTGTTACAGTGTTTTATTGAAGCTGTACTGCACGTTTGCTCCCCATCAAGGCCCCTTCAGTACCTGTGATGGCTTAACGGATTAACTAAAGCGAAGGGGTCTTATTTACCGCCAATGGTCATCGACCCAATCAGGATCGAGCCCACTTCTTTGGTGCCGCGAACTAAAACATCGCTGCCAATCAGCTCAATGTTCATTAGCATGTCGCGCAAGTTTCCGGCAATGGTAATTTCTTCAACGGGGTACTGTATCTCGCCGCCTTCGACCCAGTAGCCAAAAGCACCGCGAGAGTAATCGCCGGTGACGTAATTCACGCCCTGACCCATCAGTTCGGTGACAAGCAGGCCCGTTCCCATTTCCCTTAGCAAGGCTGGCAAACCTCCTTTGGGCGTTCTTGAACTGCTTAAATTCAGGTGATGCGATCCCCCTGCGTTGCCGGTCGTTTTCATACCAAGCTTACGGGCGGAGTAGCTTGATAGGAAATAGCCTTCTAAAATTCCCTTTGAGACAATGCTGCGTGCACGGGTCTTGACGCCCTCCTCATCGAATGGCGAACTGCCCGTTAATCCCTTCAGGTGCGGGTTCTCGATCAAATTGATGTGGGCTGGTAATACCGGCTTCCCAAGGCTATCAAGTAAGAAACTCGAACGGCGGTACAGTGCGCCCCCTGAAACGGCTTGCACTAAGGAACCTAACAAGCCTGCAGCCAGTGGGGCTTCAAAAATGACAGGGCAGCGGCGCGTACTGAGTGATTTGGCATTCAGGCGAGATAAGGCGCGCTGCGCTGCATAACGGCCAATATCCGCTGGTTTTGCTAAGTCTTGTGCCATGCGTGAACTGGAATACCAATCGTCACGCTGCATGGCGGATTTTTTTCTACCGCCACTGGCAATCGGTGCGCAGGAAATAAAATGCCGCGAGTATGGATAGCCGCCCATAAAACCGTTGCTGGTGCCCATCATAAAATGCGCGTGGTGCGCCGATACTGAGGCGCCGTCGCTATTGCTGATTTGCGGACTGACTGCAAATGCAGCGGCCTCGGCACGCTGAGCCAAGGCAATCGCCTCCTCAGATTCAATCATCCACGGATGAAAGAGGTCTAAATTTTTGGGCTTTTTTTCCAAGAGATCTGGATCAGGCAGGCCAGCACAATCGTCTTCGGCGGTATGGCGGGCAATATGAAATGCAGCCTCGACGGTTTTACGCAAGGAATCCGGGGAAAAATCACTGGTGCTAGCATTGCCGCGGCGCTGGCCAAGGTATACGCTGAGGCCGATTTGCTTATCCAGGCTTTGTTCGATGGTTTCTACGGCCCCCTTGCGAACGGTCACCGAGAGTCCTTGCCCCTCAGAAACCTCAACCGCAGCGTCTGAGGCACCTAGTTTGCTGGCCTCGGAGAGCATAAATTCGACAATGACTTTGAATTGACTGGGTGTATATGTAAACATCCCTCAATGATAGCTAGAATAGAGCCATGAAGCACACAGAAAATCCCGAGCGTAGCAATCCTGATGAAGTGCGGATTGGCCTCGTTTCCATCTCCGATCGCGCCAGTGCGGGCACCTACCAAGATGAAGGCATACCAGCCCTAAAAAACTGGCTCGGGCTGGCAATTAGCTCCCCCCTCAGTACCCATGAACGGCTAATCCCGGACGATGCTGAGACCATTACAGAGACCCTGATTGAGCTCGTAGATGAGCTAGGTTGCGACTTAGTCCTCACCACTGGCGGAACCGGTCCTGGGCGACGGGATGTCACTCCAGAGGCAACTCTGGAAGCGGGAACCCGAGAAATGCCTGGCTTTGGGGAGCAGATGCGTCAAATTAGTCTGCGTTTTGTACCGACTGCGATTTTGTCTAGGCAGGTGGCTGTATTGCGTGAAATTGAGGGGCATGCCGCATTGATTATCAATCTGCCTGGACAGCCAAAATCCATCCGAGAAATTCTGGAAGGCCTAAAAGATGCGGATGGGAAGATCCTCGCCGCCGGAATTTTTGCCTCCGTGCCCTACTGCATTGACTTGATTGGCGGCCCCTACATTGAGGCCAATCCCGAAGTCATCTCGGTCTTTCGGCCGAAAAGTGCGCTCAAGCCGCGCTCTTAGTCTGCGGCAGTTGGTAGTGGCGCTGCAGTTGTGCTGGGAATAAAAAAGGTTTTGCGGTAATAGCGCAGTTCTTCAATCGATTCTTCAATATCGGCTAAGGCGGTATGCGCCTGCTTTTTAACAAAACCCCTCATGATCTCAGGCTGCCAGCGGCGAGCCAGCTCCTTAATGGTGGACACATCCACATTGCGGTAATGAAAATACGCTTCTAACTTGGGCATGTAATTCGCCATAAAGCGGCGGTCCTGGCAAATGGAATTGCCGCACATCGGCGAAATGCCTGCCTTAACGTACTGCTTTAAAAAAGCAATGCAAGCGTCTTCTACCGCATCCTCACTCAGCGTCGAGGCCTTTACACGATCAATTAAGCCTGATTTACTATGAGTGCCTTTGTTCCATGCATCCATGCCATCGAGAACGACATCATCTTGATGAACCACCCAGACTGGGGCCGTGGCAATGGTGTTGAGATTGGCATCAGTCACGATCATCGCAATCTCTAAAATACGATCGCTGTCGGGCTTTAATCCAGACATCTCCATATCTAGCCAAATTAAATGTTCACCTGTAGAAATAATATTCTTTCTATTAAATTAAAAAAGGGGGCTAAACCGCATGGGCATGCAATTAGATTTTTTCATCGCGTAACCAATACCACTTATACAAAATATGCTGGCCTAGGCGTCTAAACGGCGCCAACATAGCGGATCTAATAACACCAAATAAATTGGGGTACTCCAGTGGGGTAGCATAAATGGGCAAATTAAATACGGGGTTATCGGCATCCTTGCCAGCAATCCGCTCAGCTAATCTTTTGCCAGCCCAGGTTGAAAAAGACACTCCATTACCGCCGTATCCGAGGGCGTACCATACCGCGCGATCCGGATCGGGCCGCACAATTCTGGGCATCATATCGTGACTGACATCCACCCACCCCCACCACGAATACTCAATCGGAATATTGGCAATGGCAGGAAATTTTCGAGCAATACCATCCGTTAGCAACTGAAGATGGGTTGGGCCCTCTGCATCACGCCCACTCACCGCGCTCCGACTTCCAATTTGAAGGCGATTGTCTTTTAACAAGCGGTAATAAAAACGCAGTGTGCGCGTGTCGGTAATAAAGATATTGGACTTAAAGCCGGTTGCTTCAATTTCCTCTGGGCTAAGCGGCCTTGTCACAACAGAATTAGACAAAATGGGGAGAATTTTGTTTTTGAGCGTGGGCTCCACTTTTTGTTCAATATATCCCCCCGTACAAAAGGCAACGCGCTTTGCACGCACTATGCCCCCAGGAGTATGCAGAATATTTACTCCGTCTTGAGTCTCCGAGCGTAATACCGGAGAGGCTGTATGAATACGCACACCTAGAGCACGTGCTTTGCGCATTAAGCCAAAATTAAACTTAAGGGGATGAATACCCACACCCTCACTCTCAAGCAAAGCACCGTGAGCATCACGATCGTCGCAATACCGTTCTTTGATTTCTTCGCGGGATAGGATCTGCGTGTCGTATCCAAAAATAGTGCGACGAACCTCAGCCTCGCGCCTCAAGTAATCCATTTTTTCGGGGCGATGAGCCACATAAAGGTGGCCGGTATCGGTTGCCTCGCAATCCAATTCGCGCGTTAATCCTTTGAAATTTTCAAAGCCGAGCCGAATCTCGGCATCGAGGCGCTTAGCAGTATCCATGCCCCATCGCTTAATCCACTGGGAGCGACTTAAACGACCACTCGCATTTTGACCCTGCCCACCATTGCGACTAGAGCACCCCCAAGCCAATTGATTCGCCTCTAGAATTACTGCCTTTATTCCATGTTCTTGTGCTAAATACAGTGCAGTCGATAATCCCGTAGCCCCTGAGCCAACAATGACGACATCTACGTCCATATCAGCCAAAACGGGTCCATCGTCTTCGGGTGGCTCACCTGCTGTAGCCACCCAATAGGTCGGCGAATAAGCAGTATTCAGGCCAATAGGCTCTCCTGTCAGGGGGTCATACTTCGGATCGTATTGTCTTTTTTGGGGGTTTACTTGTTTGTGCATGGCTAAATCAATTAAGAAATTATTTGCTTTCGAAAGACATTTTTTTTGAAAATTTTGCCATCTTTAAACGTAAAAACGTCGACCCCATTGGCCTCAAGCTTGATCCCTTTGAGATCAGTGCCACAAAATCGCCATTCCGATACTCCATTATCTCCGAAGACAAAATGGCTAGCGTCAAGCCATTGCGCATCCGGAAACTGAATCCATGCTGACTCAAATGCTTTTCTAACCTGTTCATGGCCAGTAAATCGATTGCCATAAACATGGCTTCCTGCAGCCGTTTCAAAAATACAGTCCTCTGTCATAAATGACATCAATGCATCAATATCATGCCTATTCCAGGCGGCTGAAAAATCTTCCAGAAATTTAATGTCGATTGTATTTTTCATGGTCTCCATTCCTACAGTCAAAAAACGGGCACTTTGTATGCGTCTACAGGCCTTAAACCCTGAGTTTAGCTCAAACCCCTATGCGGGTTTTATATAAATTACAATCGCATGATGCTATTTACAATCACTTTCGTCTTGTTTTTTATTCTGAGTTTTGGCGTGCGTCACTGGCTTGCCCAGCGGCAAATTCGCCATGTTGCTGCTCACCGTGAAACGGTTCCGGCAGAGTTTGCGCAGAGCATCACTTTAGGTGAACATCAAAAGGCTGCCGATTACACCATCGCCAAGTTGAAGTTGGGTTTACTCGAAAACGCGTTTAGCGCGGTTGTGCTCATTGCCTTTACCTTATTGGGCGGCTTGGAATACCTCAATCAAGCGCTAACCGATCTGTTAGGTAATGGCATCGCCCAACAAATGGCATTGCTTTGCTCGATCTTTTTGATTTCTGGGATTTTAGATTTGCCCTTTACCTGGCACAAGCAGTTTGGGATTGAGGCGGCGTATGGATTTAATCGCATGACCCCAAAGCTGTTTGTTTTGGATATGGCCAAAGGTGTTGCGCTTGGCGCGGCCTTAGGTCTACCTCTGCTGTGGGTAGTACTTAGCCTGATGGCTGAAGCAGGTAGTCTCTGGTGGCTCTGGGCTTGGGCGGTATGGACCGTGTTTAATGCCCTACTACTTTGGCTCTTTCCTACGTTTATTGCGCCCTTGTTTAATAAATTTAAAGCCTTGGAAGAGGGTCCCCTCAAAACCCAGATCGAGGGCCTGCTCAAGCGCTGTGACTTTGCTAGCCAAGGCTTATTTGTGATGGATGGCAGTAAACGTAGCGCCCATGGCAATGCCTACTTCACCGGTATTGGCAAAGCCAAACGCATTGTCTTTTTTGATACCTTGATTGAGAAACTAAATCCAGGCGAAGTAGAGGCAGTACTTGCGCATGAACTGGGGCACTACAAACGCAATCACATTCGCAAGCGTTTATTGGTTTCATTTGCGATGAGCTTTGTGATGCTTGCGCTGCTTGGCTGGATCAGCACACAAGCCTGGTTTTATATTGACCTGGGTGTCACGCCAAGCCTAGAAGGGTATAACGGCGGCTTAGCGCTTGCGCTCTTTATGCTGGTCTCGCCGGTATTTGGGTTTTTCTTTACCCCCGTTAGCAGCCTTGCCTCACGTAAGCACGAATACGAAGCCGATGGTTTTGCGGCAGAGAAGGCATCGGCGAGCGATTTGATCTCGGCCCTCGTGAAGCTCTACCAAGACAATGCATCAACCCTCACGCCTGATCCGATTTATACCGCGTTCTACAGCTCCCATCCGCCCGCACCGCTACGCATTGCGAACCTGCAGCGCTTAAGTCAGACCTAAACGGATTGCATGGAGCAATTTCGTGCCCTTCTCATCGCCTCCTATGGCCGGCATTACCTCGCCGAACGAATAGCAGCTGATGGCTCGCATGGTGGGCCCTTCATTCAGGTTAGCACCCCAGCCAAGCAGCACGTTGGCGCAGTCGGCGACCGCCTACTGTTAGAAAGCACCTCACCCGATCAGGCGCGCATTATTCGAATTGAAGAGCGGCGAAATCTGCTTTACCGTTCAGATGCCTTTAAAAGTAAATTAATTGCATCCAACGTGGATCAAATCTTAGTCGTGCTGGCAACCCAACCCGCATTCTCGCCAGACCTACTTGGCCGTGCAGTGGTTGCTGCCGAGGCTCACGACATTGGGCTACACATCATTCTGAACAAATGCGATCTGCAAGATAGCCTACCGATGGCGCGCAAGCTGGTTGCGCCCTATGCACGCATGGGGTACCCCGTAACGGAGGTCTCGGCTAAGTTTGATCCCGTATCGATGGCATCCTTGCAATCCGCCTTGTGTGGGAAAGTATCGGCTTTGGTTGGTCAGTCCGGTATGGGCAAGTCCACCTTGCTCAATGCTTGGGTACCCGATGCGGCTGCAGTCACGCAAGAGTATTCGGTTCGACTCGATACCGGAAAACACACCACCACGGCATGCCGCTACTACGATTTACCAGAATGGGGACGTAATCAACAAGGTCAATTAGGCGCGCTGATTGATTCGCCAGGCTTTCAGGAGTTTGGTTTGGCTCACCTATCGGTGAGCGAGCTGCAGCATGCTTTTCGTGAATTTAAAAGCGTATTGGGTCAATGCCGCTTTCATAACTGCGCCCACCTGACTGAGCCTGACTGTGCGATTCGCGATGCGGTCGATCAACATCAGATTACCGCTGAACGACTCAATTTATTTCGCCAGTTACGCTCGGATTCCAAGACTGCAGATGTGCAGCTTCAAGGAATTACCCAAGCCAAAGAGCGATGGTCAACATCGCCAACAAAACCAAGCAAAAAATAACTGTGCGCCAAACTAAACCAATGGCAGACCGCATGGTGCGCTCGCTTGGCTCTAGTCCTACCTCATAGACTGCAGATTCGCCTGCTTCAGCCATGCGCAGGGCTTCGTCGCTGTCTGGCTCGCTCAATGGTTCGCCTAAGCGCACGCCCAATGCGCCACTTCCTGCCGCAAGGATGACTGCGGTTAATGAATCGCTCCACTTTTGCGTCAGATAGCGCCACGAGTACACTGCGCCCTCAAAATTACCCACGATGGCAAATGTCATAGCCGTCATGCGCGCTGGGACCCAATCCAATACATAAAAGAAATGGCGTGCTGCCTGGCTCAAATGAAAGTCACCCAACTGTGTCCAGCGCTGCGATGCGGTATCTGCAAAGCGATACAGCACTACTCCAGCAGGGCCGATAGGAACCAGGAACCAGAAGAGCACACCAAGAACGTGGCGATGGGCGCCAATAATGGCCTTTTCCAATGCCAAGGAAATCACTTCAACCTCGCTCAAATGGCTAGCGTCCAGCTCAGGCCCATACCACTGCCCTAAAGCTTCACGAGCGGCCGGTAAATCATGGTTTTGAATCGCAATGTGCACGGTAGTAAACGAATGGCTAAATTGCCGAAAGCCAAAGAAAAGATAGACAACAATGACATTCAAGAAAAAGGCGAGCACTGGGTAGGTCAGCATGAATACCACATGCAATACAAAAATAATCACTGTAGGCAATATGAAGGCAATCAAGCAAGCCATCCGCGCGCCTACTGCAGATGCACCCTGCTCTTTTTTTGCACCAAACTCCTTTGCAACCCAATCGAGCCAGCCGGAGCTCATCCGCCGAACCCAATGGCTGGCAGTGACTGGCCGATATTGTTCGGCAATTAAGGCGAGAAGGATGGAGAAAAAACTCATAATTTTAAGAAATGATATAGGTTTCTGAGCATGCCAGCTGTGGCGCCCCAAATAAAGTGGTCTTGATAGGGCATGGCATAGAAACGGCGACGTTCCTCGCCGTTCATATAAACCCGAACCTGATGGTTGGCCGGATCCATCAAAAAGGGGAGCGGGACATCAAATACGTCGGCAACCTCAAACGCATCAACCGGATAGTGGGGCTGCGGATCGACCAAAGCGACCACCGGCGTAACCCGATACCCCGATACCGTTAAGTATTCCGGCAAAGTGCCAATGACTTCCACGCGCCCAGATTCAAGGCCAATTTCTTCTTGGCTTTCGCGTAGCGCCGTGGCCCGTAAATCAATATCCCCAGCATCCATACGGCCACCGGGGAAGCTAATTTGGCCAGCATGGTCATGCAAATGATCGGTGCGCTGGGTTAGCAGGATGGATAAGCCCTCGGGCTTTTTTAAAACCGGTATCAATACTGCCGCATCGGTTGTCAGGCCTTTGGCCGATCGAGTGCTAATAATATCGGCAGCCAAGGCATAGCGATTTTCATCGGTAATCTCGGGAGACCAGTCCAGCGTTTGCAAAAAACGGCTCCGCAAAGCGTCCACTAACAAGGCATGCTCCGCAATGCGCGGATCGGTATCGCAACAGCGCTCGATCGGCACAATCGTGGGATCAAAGCGGGATGGAGATGCAATGTCAGAGGGCATGGCTTATTTTAGGTGATCAAGATAGGTAATGCGCTTAAGAAAAAAGGCGACCAAGGCCGCCTTTTCTTATCAGCAGTTGATTGCTTACTCTGCAGCCGCCTGAGCGCTAGGTTTCACGCGCGCTTGCAGCTTTTCTTTAATACGGGCTGACTTACCTGAACGGTCACGCAAGTAGTAAAGTTTGGCACGGCGGACATCACCGCGGCGCTTCACTTCAATACTTGCAATCAATGGTGAGTAAGTTTGGAAGGTACGCTCTACGCCCTCACCTGATGAAATCTTACGCACGATAAAACTGGAGTTCAGTCCGCGATTGCGTTTGGCAATCACTACGCCTTCGAATGCCTGGGTCCGCTTGCGTGTGCCCTCAACTACGTTAACACCCACAATCACGGTATCGCCAGGAGCAAAACTCGGAATCGTTTTGTTGGCGGTGAGACGAGCAATTTCTTCTTGCTCAATTTTTTCAATCAAATTCATTTTTTATCCTTAAACATCGTGTCAGCGTTAATCCCGTTGCCAAGGCAATCGGACCAGACAGAGGATGCAGTTATTTCATTTTGATTAGTGCAGAAGTATTTTTTATTTCAACAACAATAAAAAACGTTCATCTTCTTTACTAAGCAACCCATTCTTGCGCGCAGCCTCAATGAGGTCTGGGCGCAATCTTGATGTCAGCCTTAACGACTCTTGCCGACGCCAATCCAATATTTTAGCGTGATGTCCGCCTAAAAGCACGTCCGGCACCGGTATTTCTGCATATATTTCCGGGCGGGTGTAGTGCGGATGGTCCAAAAGGCCATTGATAAAGCTATCTTGAGCGGCGGAATCCTCATCCCCCAGCACCCCTGGAATGAGCCGAATAACCGCATCCATCATGGTCATGGCCGGTAATTCGCCCCCAGAAACCACAAAATCCCCAATCGAGAGCTGTAAATCAACCCTCCGATCAACAAAACGTTGGTCTACTGCCTCGTATCTACCGCAAATAAACGTTAAATTACCGTAACTGAGTATATCTTTTGCTATCTTTTGAGAAAAACGCTCACCTTGCGGTGCGAGTAGGCAAATCGGTCCAGATTGAATGCCATTCGATTGGTGATCGGCCTTAATGGCCTCCACCGTATCCTCCAAGGGTTTTGCCATCATCACCATCCCAGGGCCGCCGCCATAGGCTCGGTCATCCACAGTTTTGCGAGGATCATGGGAATAGTCCCTTGGATTCCACAGACGCAGTGAAGTCAGGCCGCGCTGATAGGCTCGGCCAGTGACGCCCCACTCCGTTAGGGCAGAGAACATCTCCGGAAAAAGGCTTACAAGGTCAAAGCGCACACCTATCCTCCAAAAAAACCATTACCAATCGGCACTCCACTGGACGCTTATCTGTTTTTTAGTCAAATCCACATCCTGAATGATCTCGGGAACAAATGGAATGAGGTGAATACGATCGCCATCCTGAACCGTCATGATGGCATGCGCGCCATTCTCGGTTATTTCAGTCACAAGCCCAAGCGGCGCTTGCTCGTTGCCAATGACCTGACAACCGACTAAATCAACCCAGTAATACGAACTCGATTCCGCTTGCGGGAATGCGGCACGGCTCAACAAAAGCCGAGCTCCTTTAACAGCCAATGCCTGATCTCGGTCAACGATGCCTTCAAGCCCCATGACAACAAACCCACTGTGGAGTTTGGCGCCATTCACCGCATATTGCCTTGGTGCTTCAGGAGTGCGGGCACCATGGCTCAGCTGTGGACTTAAGAGGGAAAGCCAAATGGATTTAGTAGATAGCAGTGCAACCGGGTCAGATGAAAAGGGCCTTACTTTGATCTGGCCCTTCAGGCCTTGCGCATCTTGGATGAGACCTAGCTCGACTAAGTCTTCTGGGAGAGCTGAACTCATTCAACACCCTCCCTTAAAAAACAATGCTATGTAAAAACTGTCCTAATGCAACGTGGGCAGCAGTTTAGGCAGCAGGATGATCTTTAATCAAGCGTTTCACAGTTGGCGAAACTTGCGCGCCTACGCCAGTCCAATAGCTCAGGCGATCCTGCGCAACACGCATTGCCTGCTCGGACTCAGCAGCGGATGGGTTGAAATAACCAATGCGCTCGATAAAATTCGAGTCGCGACGATTGCGCTTGTCGGTTGCAACAATGCTATAAAAAGGGCGTTTTTTTGAACCGCCACGTGCCAGTCGAATGACGACCATACTTATTCCTTAAAATCGGTGATAAATCGTGAACTCTTACTGACACTATGATCAGCAGGAAACCATATATTCTAGACGAAAAGCGGTCCTCGATCCACCCCGCGCTAGGTGATAACAAGCAAGCAAAGCGTTAATATACAAAAATGTCAATAAAAACAATGAGTTAAATGAAAATGATGGCACAAATGCGGAATTTACATTTTTCTCGCCTGGCTCGCATTTCTGGCCTTGCGGTCCTCAGCCTCTTAGTTGGCTGCGCCCATGTATTGCCGCCCTGCAATGCACGAACCAGCCCTCCAGCTGTTGAACTCAGCGGCACTTGGATTCTGGAGCGCTGGAGTTTGGCGCCGAATTCCAAAGGGGAAATTCGACCCCGCTCTTTACCGACGGGTAGTGGAATGCAGCCAATTGCAATTCAATTCGATGCCCGCAGTAATTCAGTGAGCGGCTTTTCTGGATGCAATCGTTTTACAGCGCAAATAACGGAAGATCCACGTGGTATCAGCATTGATAAGATTGCCAGCACCCGCATGGCCTGCTCGGCCGATCGCATGGAACTGGAAAGTGCATTTTTGTATCAGCTCAATGACTATCAACGCTTAGTGCGCGATGATGATCGCCTTCTCCTCGTTGGACGCGATCAGAATGTACTGCGTTTTGTTCAAAGTGGTAAATTGAAATAAGCATAAGGATGCAATACGATGATTCGGTCTAAATTTTTATTTTGCGCATTGGGTTTCTTTTTTCCCGGCGCAGGCTTCAATTGCCTTTATTTGCAAGGCCTAAAATCATATTGGGGCTGGCTGCAATTCGCAGCCATCATCGGCGGCATTAGCGGTTGGATCATCTTAAGCACAACCGAACTCGGCTCATTCGCCGGCTGGATTTTATTGACCCTGGGCTTTATCTCGATTGAAGCCAGCTTTCTAACCACCATCGCATATGGTCTTCGTAGTGGCGAGCGCTGGGATGCCGAATTCAATCCTGGGATTTCGCCGCAGCAGGCAACGCAAACGGGCTGGCCGACCATTCTGCTAGTCATTTTTTGTTTAGTGTTTGGCGCCGCCTTAATGATGAGTTTTTTTGCAATTGCATTTGAGCAATTCTTTATCTCTCAACTGATTGAAGCGCGCAAGTTATCGCAATAAAAAATGGGCCACCTACAACGCCCCACTAAGATCGGATTTACTTTTCTAAGGCCTTGGTTAGCTCCGGCACAGCCGCAAACAAATCGGCAACCAAGCCGTAATCAGCAACACCAAAAATGGGTGCCTCAGCATCTTTGTTGATCGCCACAATGACTTTTGAGTCTTTCATGCCTGCCAAGTGCTGAATAGCGCCGGAGATTCCAACTGCGACATACAGGTCGGGGGCCACAATCTTGCCGGTCTGACCAACTTGATAATCATTGGGAACATAACCAGCATCCACTGCTGCACGCGAAGCGCCCAAAGCAGCGCCGAGGGCATCTGCCAGTGGAGCAATTAACTCCTGGTATTTTTCACCCGAACCCAAACCCCGTCCGCCCGATACGATTATTTTTGCAGCAGTTAATTCAGGGCGATCCGACTTACTTAAATCGCGGCCCACAAAAGTAGCACTGCTAGCAACAGGAGTAGCATCCCGCTTTTCAATTACAGCATTTCCGCCAGTAGAGCTGGCCGCATCAAATCCAGTGGTGCGTACCGTTAGCACTTTAGTTGCATCCAGCGACTGCACCGTAGCGATGGCATTCCCAGCATATATGGGCCGTGCAAAGGTATCAGCGCTAACCACCTGTGTGATATCGGATGCCTGAGCCACATCTAATTTGGCGGCGACACGCGGCATCACATTCTTGCCATGGGCGGTAGCCGCTGCCAAGAGATGTTCATATCCATTGGCCAGGGCCAACACTTGCGCCGCCACTGGCTCAGCTAGCTGATCCAGCAACGCTGCATCATCAATCAAAATGACTTTACGAATACCCGGAATCGCCGCTGCGGCGGTAGCAACAGCATCGGCATTGCTGCCAGTAACCAAAATATCGACTTCTGGGCTGCAAGCCAGCGCCGCCGTTACCGTATTTAATGTGGCTGCCTTGAGGATCTGGTTATCGTGCTCTGCTAATACAAGTGCGGCCATTTAGATTACCTTCGCTTCATTTTTTAATTTATCCACCAGCGCAGAAACGTCTGCAACAAGAATGCCCGCAGTCCGTTTTGGTGGCTCTTCGACTTTGATGGTTTTCAGATGGGGCGTCACATCAACACCCAGCGCCTCTGGCTTCATGATGTCTAGCACCTTCTTCTTTGCCTTCATGATGTTGGGCAAGGTAACGTAGCGCGGCTCATTCAGGCGCAAATCAGTGGTAATCACCGCTGGCAAAGCCATGGAAATGGTTTCTAAACCACCGTCGACTTCGCGTGTCACGTTCAGCGCGCCATCTACAAAAGCCACTTTCGATGCGAAGGTGGCTTGCGGAATATCCATCAAAGCCGCCAACATTTGGCCTGTTTGATTACTGTCGTCATCAATCGCTTGCTTGCCCAAAATGATTAACTCGGGTTGCTCTTTGGCGCACACTGCCTGTAATAACTTGGCTACTGCTAAGGGCTGCAAATCAACCTCGGTTTCAACCAAAATAGCGCGATCGGCACCAATCGCCAGTGCGGTTCGGAGCGTCTCCTGGCACTGTGGACCCCCTGCTGAAAAAACCACGATCTCGCTTGCAATGCCAGCCTCTTTTAAACGAATGGCCTCTTCCACTGCAATTTCATCAAACGGATTCATGCTCATCTTCACATTCGCGGTATCAACACCGGACTGGTCAGATTTGACTCGAATCTTGACGTTGTAATCAACAACGCGCTTCACCGCAACCAGAATTTTCATGGCAATTTCTTTGTCTTCTCTTTAGGGTAAATAAATATTATTTTACTCGCCCGCGGGGTATTCGGCTTGAGCGCCTAGAGGTCTGCTAAGGCTTTCACGTGTGCCACCACGCTACGCCCCAGAGCAGAAAGGTTATAGCCTCCCTCAAGGCAGCTGACAATACGGCCGCCAGCCGATTCCTTAGCAACCTCTTTGAGGCGCTGAGTCATCCAAACGTAATCATCCTCTACCAAGCCCATTTGACCCAAATCATCCTCGCGATGGGCATCAAAGCCGGCAGAGATCAGGATTAATTCAGGCTGAAAGGCCCTTAAGCGTGGCAACCAGGTTTCCGTAATCATCTTGCGCACCACGTCCCCTTTGGTTGAGGCGGGCATCGGCATATTCACCATATTGTCGGAATGCTCTAAACCGCTATAGGGATAGAAGGGGTGTTGGAAAAAACTGCACATCAGAATTTTAGGGTCGTCATAAAATGCCGCCTCAGTGCCATTGCCGTGGTGGACATCAAAATCAATAATCGCCACCCGTTCAATGCCGTATGCACTGATTGCGTAGCGCGCAGCAATCGCGATGTTATTAAAAACACAGAAACCCATCGAGCGTGTTGGCTCAGCATGATGACCGGGTGGGCGGATGGCACAAAATGCGTTTTCAACTTCGCCTTTCATGACCGCATCGACGCCAGCAATCGCTGCGCCCGCGGCACGCAATGACACGGTTAGGGTTGCTGGGTTCATGATGGTATCGCCGTCAAGCATGAAGTATCCCGATGTTGGTGAATGGCCGGTAACATACTCCACGTGATCGGCACTATGAACCAACTCGACTTGCTCGGTAGTGGCCAGTGGCGGCTCGATCCGTTTTAAAAAACCATCGACGCGGCTCAAAATGAGTTGATCTTCAATTGCCTGAATACGCTCTGGGCACTCAGGGTGATGACTGCCCATTTCATGCCTTAAAAAATCACTGTGGCTTATATATGCTGTTGTCATTCTTCACGCCTCTTTATCGTCCGTACCATCGAATTTATCTATAAAATCAATTGGTGAACCTTATTTTAATTATTCCCCGCATTGGCTATTGCATTACCAATAGGGGAATCTGCCTCCTGCTCGCCAGTATCGCAGTTGCCCTCCTATCAGCGTGCGCCTCCGCTCCACCCAACCCAGAAGTAGCGCAGCCTAGCAAAACCATTCCTGATATATCTATCGTAAACCAAGTGGGTGGAGAGGCAGCAGAGCGACAACTCAGCCAAAATCTCCAAGCCATGCTGGTACAGATCAGCAAGGCCGAGGGCATCCCACTCGGCGCCCTAGAGGCTGCGTTTGCGGACACCAGAAATCTGGCCCAAGTACGAAAATTAGTCCTGCCCGGCCCGCCTGGATTTAAAAAGAACTGGGTTGCCTATCGTGGGCGCTTTATTGAGCCTGTTCGAATCAAGGCAGGGATCGCTTTTATGGAACAAAATCGCTCCTACCTGGATCAGGTTGAGCGTGAGACCGGCGTCCCCGGAACAGTCATCGCCTCGATCATTGGAGTGGAGACCATCTATGGCCGAAACATGGGTAGCTTCAAAGTCAAGGATGTTTTATCCACCCTTGCATTTAATTACCCCGATACGCCGAACCGTGTCAGCCGCGAAGCCCTGTTTCAAGATCAGCTCAAGCAACTCATCCTGCTATGTTGGGCGGAAGCCGGCGGCAATGCATTTAACCGCTGCCTAAACCAGACCAGCTCCTATGCAGGTGCAATTGGCCTGCCGCAATTTATGCCCGGCAGTATCCGCAATTTCGCCAAGGATGGCGATGGCGATGGTGTGATTGATTTACGGCAAAGCCGTCCGGATGCGATTGCAAGCGTGGCACGCTTTTTACGAATGCACGGTTGGCAGCCCGGCATGCCAATTTACTTCCCGATTACAGAAACGGAACAGAACCAGGTTGCCATACGGCGCTTAGCAGATGGCCTGCCCGATGCCAAACACACTGTGCAGGAATTCATTGACTTAGGCATATTGGATAGCCGCTATGGCGATCTACAAACCGGTGGCGTAGCGCCGCAAAGCAAAGCCCTCATTATCGATTTGCCATTCATCAATGCACAAGGCAATGATGAGGTGCGTTATGTTGTTGGCTTGGAGAACTTTCTCAGCATTGTTCAATACAACCGCAGCTATTTTTATGCGCAGAGCGTCGCTGAGTTTGCACAGGAACTGGGTTACGACAACCACAGTGCAGCGTTTAAAACACCTATAACGCCAAGCACTAAAGCCAAGAAGCCTGCTGCAAAAAAGGCACAAAAGCCTAAAAAACCCAAGGCAAACTAGGCTGGAAATACACCCGTGGAAAGGTAGCGGTCACCACGGTCACACACAATAAATACAATCGTGGCATTCTCAACTTCCTGCGCAATCCGCAAGGCAATGACGAGGGCTCCTGCAGCCGAGATGCCACAAAAAATACCCTCCTCTGCCGCCATACGACGAGCCATTTCCTCGGCCTCGCCTTGGCTGACATACTCAATGCGGTCGACTCGGTCTGCTTGATAAATTTTAGGCAGGTACTCTGGAGCCCATTTCCGAATTCCCGGAATCTGCGAGCCCTCGGACGGCTGCGCGCCAATAATCTGAATTGCTGGATTCATTGACTTTAAATAGGTAGAGACACCGGTGATCGTACCGGTAGTGCCCATGGACGAAACAAAATGCGTAATCTGCCCATGGGTATCGCGCCAAATTTCAGGGCCGGTTGTCTCGAGGTGCGCGCGGGGATTATCTAAATTGGAAAACTGATCCAGTAAACGCCCGCGCCCTTCTTTTTGTAACTGCAAGGCATAGTCACGTGCCAGCTCCATGCCTCCCGTTGCAGCCGTCAGAATAAGCTCAGCCCCATAAGCAGCCATGCTTTGGCGGCGTTCTAAACTTTGATTCTCAGGCATCACCAGCACCATTTTGTACCCCAACATGGCAGCGGCCATCGCCAAGGCAATGCCGGTATTGCCACTGGTAGCTTCTATTAAGGTATCGCCCGGCTGAATCTCGCCGCGCTCTTGTGCGCGCACAATCATCGATAGTGCCGGCCGATCCTTGACCGATCCCGCCGGATTATTACCTTCGAGCTTGCCTAAAACAACATTGCCACGCGCAATGATGTCCGGACCCGGTATCCGCTGTAAACGCACTAACGGTGTATTCCCAACCGTTTGGGAGATGGTCATGTAGGAGGAGTGGGGATTGGCGGGCGAGTTCATCAAACTATTTTAGCCACAAGCCCGCCAATCCGGTGAATTAAGCGCAATCGCGCTATTTCATATTGGGGCGGCGTTTACTCCCAGTTTTTTTGACCTTTCCCCCTCTTGGATGTGGGGTACTGATCTTGCGTTTCCCGCGAACGTCCTTGCGAACGACTCGCGCGCCCAGTTGGCTCGCCTTGTGCTCTTGAACTTGCTTTGGAACCATTGCGGGATTCACGGTACGCACTGGGAGATTCAATGGTTAAGCCGTTATCGACCATCTTTTCAACCGACTTCATCCCAATGCCACGCACCCGCTTTTGTAAGTCATTGGCATCACGATAAAAGCCGCCATCCTCTCGCTCTGAAATAATGGCGCGCGCTTTTGAGGGGCCCAAACCTTTGATGCTCTCCAGCTCGGACTGGCTTGCGCTATTGACGTTAACGGGTGACGCCATTGCATCCGACAATCCAACTCCAATTACAGGTACCAACATAGACATCAGCGCTACTTGAAATGCATATTGACGCACATACGAACGAAACTTTTGAATCATATCAACCCCTTTTAATCGTTAAAAAATCCTTGGGCTACGTGAGTAGCGCACAAGGACTTCTCATAACGGCCAAACGATGGAGTGGTTGACTATAAAAAGGCTGCTGACAGTGTGACTACACTGAAATCGGTAAGTGCCTAGGAGTGGTGTAAATCGAGATGACGCTCGCGTCAATTCAGGCGCTGGGCTGACTCAGAAAATCAGCATTGGCAGAAAGCCAATCAATGTAGCGCCCAACACCTTGCTCTACATTGAGGAATGCATCGCTATAGCCCGCTTGCCTGAGTTGGGTTTGGTCTGCTTGCGTAAAGCATTGGTATTTGCCACGCAAGGCATCCGGAAAGGGAATGTATTCAATCAAGCCTTGCTTGACCAATTCAGCTAAGCTGGCAGGCGCTTGTCCTGCAATGCGCCGCATGGAGTTTACGACGGCATGCGCAACATCATTGAAGGGCTGGGCTTTGCCACTACCTAAATTAAAGATGCCACTCTTTTCGGGGTGATCATAGAAAAAGAGATTGACTTTGACAACGTCTTCAACGGAAACAAAGTCACGGCTCTGTTCTCCCGCAGCAAAGCCACCATACTCACCAAAGAGCTTAACCACGCCGTGGTTTTTAAACTGATGGTATTGGTGAAATGCAACCGATGCCATCCGGCCCTTGTGCGACTCGCGTGGACCATACACATTAAAGTAACGGAATCCGACTACCTGCGCAGCATTTACTTTTTCAGCAAAGCGCTTGCGCATCACTTGATCAAATAGAAACTTTGAGTAGCCATAGATATTCAGCGGCTTTTCATGCTCCCGGCTTTCGACAAAGGTGTCGGATCCACCATAGGTGGCTGCCGAGGATGCATACAACAATGGAACGCTCTCTTCGGTACAAATATCGAGTAAATCCATGGAGTAGCGATAGTTGTTCGCCATCATAAAAATACCATCGGTTTCCATCGTATCGGAGCAAGCCCCTTCATGAAAAACCGCCTTGACCTTGCCCAGCCGTCCGCTAGCGAAAGCCTCAAGGAACTCATCCTTATCCAAGTAGTCAATGATGTCGAGGTCGGCCAGGTTGCGGTATTTGTCCGCTGGGCGCAAATCATCCACCGCGATGATGTTTTTTTCACCTCTCGCATTGAGGGCCTGCACTAAATTAGCGCCGATGAATCCAGCAGCGCCGGTCACAATAATCGTCACTGCAGTTCCTCCGAAGTTACGGTTGCGGTGCCTAACTTGCCCACCACAATACCACCAGCCCGATTAGCTAATGCCATGGCCCGGTCGAGCGGCCACTGCGCCGCTAGGGCAACGGCTAGGGTCGCAATCACGGTATCGCCCGCACCAGAAACATCAAATACTTCACGCGCCTGTGCGCGCACATGAGAAACGCCCTGATCTGTGAACAAACTCATTCCCTCCTCAGAGCGGGTGAGCAGTAAAGCCTGAATTCCAAGTGAACGCCGTAGGTCTTGAGCGCGCTGGGTTAGATCGTCCTCGTCCACCCATCGACCCACCACTTGACGTAACTCGCTGCGATTGGGAGTGATCAGGGTTGCGCCACGGTATTTTTCGTAGTCTTCGCCCTTAGGGTCAACCAAAATGACTTTATTTTGCGCCCGCGCGGTCTCAATCATGGTGGCAACCTGACTCAAGGCTCCTTTGCCGTAATCCGACAATACAAGCACATCGGCTGACACTAGAGCCTTCTCAAACCGCGCCAACTTTTGCTCCAATGCAGTTTGGCTAGGCGTCTCTTCAAAATCCAAGCGGATCAATTGCTGTTGGCGTGCGATCACCCGCAACTTCACTGTAGTTGGAACCTTAGGATCAATTTCCAATTGGCTGTTGACGCCGCTCTGCCTGAGCAGCTCACCAATGCGATTACCTGCCTCATCCTCGCCTACAACGCCTAGGATAGTTGTATTGGCTCCGAGTGCAGCAACGTTGCGGGCCACGTTAGCGGCCCCGCCCAAGCGTTCATCGACTTTAGAAACTTGTACCACTGGAACTGGCGCCTCAGGCGAAATCCGATCCGAGTCGCCAAACCAATAGCGATCCAGCATCACGTCGCCAACCACCAGTAAGTTGGTCTTAGCAAATTGCGTGCGGTTCGCTTTTTCTACGGTCATGATCGTGCTCAATTATGGCGGCCAATGCCTTGGTATTCAAAACCCAATTCTTGCATAGCTTGAGGCTCATAGAGGTTTCGGCCATCAAAAATGATGGGGGACTTGAGTTTTTGCTTCAGTAAATCAAAATCAGGGCTGCGGAAGGCCTTCCACTCGGTAACGATAACTAAGGCATCACAGCCATCGAGGGCATCCATTGGCTGATCGACCATCGAGACGCGCTTACGCCCCTCTGCATTATTTGCAAAATCAACCTCAAAACAATGGGCCGCTTCAGGCATGGCAACAGGGTCATAGGCCACTACAGACGCGCCGCGCTTAACCAACTCAGAAATGATGACGCGACTGGGGGCTTCGCGCATATCGTCGGTGTTGGGCTTAAACGCTAAACCCCAAATGGCAAACTTCCTATTCGATAAATCCGCGCCAAAGCGCTTCTCCATCTTTTCAACCAGGATGGTTTTCTGCGCCTCGTTCACCACCTCAACTGCTTGCAGTATTTTTAAGTCGCGCCCGTGCTCTAGGGCGGTTTTACTGAGGGCCGAAACGTCTTTTGGAAAGCATGATCCGCCATAGCCGGTCCCGGAGTATAAAAACCCATACCCAATCCGAGAATCCGAGCCAATACCTTGCCTTACTGCCTCAATATCGGCACCCACAACGTCTGCAAGATTGGCCAACTCGTTCATAAATGAAATGCGCGTTGCCAACATCGCGTTTGCTGCGTACTTGGTTAGCTCAGCACTCTTTACGTCCATGTAATAGGTGCGCTCATGGTGGCGATTAAACGGCGCGTACAGTTTGCGCATCTGCTCTTTGGCACGCAATCCAGATGGATTGCTATCCGTTCCAATCACAATGCGGTCAGGCCGCATAAAATCCTCGACCGCGGCACCCTCTTTCAAAAACTCCGGGTTCGAGACTACCGAGCAAAGCTCAGCTGCGAGGCCACGCTTAGCCAATTCTTCTGCAATAGCCGCTGTCACTTTTTCTGCTGTACCTACAGGTACTGTTGATTTATCAACCACCACCTTCGGTGCGGTCATGTGACGCCCAATATTGCGAGCCGCAGCAACAACATACTGCAAGTCTGCTGAGCCATCCTCATCGGGCGGTGTGCCCACTGCAATAAATTGAATGTCACCATGGGCTACCGATGCCGCAATATCGGTAGAGAACTGCAAACGCCCTGCTGTACGGTTGCGCTCAATCATTTCTTTGAGGCCAGGCTCATAAATGGGTACGCCACCAGAATTCAGAATAGCAATTTTTTTCGGATCCAAATCCAAACAAAAGACATTATTACCTTGCTCAGCTAAACAGGCGCCAGTGACTAAGCCAACGTAGCCGCTGCCAATGATGGTGACTTTCATGGGATATTAACCGTTCTTAAACAAATGATTTACATGGATGGGCCACTTGCGGCGGCCCCTTCACTGCGTCTTGGGGAGTATGCCTCCCAATGATTACAACCTGGACATTGCCAGTAAAAGCGCCTTGCTCTGAAACCGCAGTTACCGCAGGTATAGCGTGCCAACGCGGTTGTACGCTGCTTTAAAAGGCCTAAGGTTGCTTGTAAGTCGGCAACCCGCTCAGGGCTGCCATTTATTTCCGCTAAAGCCAAACGCGTTTCTGCCAACTTCGAAAGCGCTGTCAAGCTGGGGGTATGTTGCATCACCCCAACCAACATCACCTCGGCCGCTGCAGGCCCACGAATTAACATTAGGTGCTTGTGCACTATATCCAATAGCTCCCCAGCCGATTGCGTAATTAACAGGGCAATCAGGTGATCGAGGCCGGCATCGGTTTTATCCACCGCAGCATGGGCTGCCATCCAGCGATCGGCAACCAAGTGCATGTAGGCGGGGTGTTTTTCTGCCACTTGGCTCCATACCTCAATTGCTTGGCCTGGACGATCCATCGCAAGCAAATAGTCGCCTTGCAAAATTAATGCTCTGGCCTGCGCTGGGACCGCCTGCAAGGCCCGCTCAATCGACAGCTCAGAGTCCGTCATGTCTTTACGCCGCAAGGCCTCTTGCGCCAATTCACAATAAAACTGCGCAATCTCCGTTTGGTGATCCTTGCCCTGCAAGGCCTCTAGCTCAGTCGCCGCCACAATCGCTTTTTTCCAATCACGCTCGACTTGGTACATTTCCAAGAGACTTTCTTTGGCTGGAACGCTGTATTTGCCTTCGCCTACTTGGTTTAAGGATGCCTCTGCACGGTCGAGTAAACCTGCGCGCAAAAAGTCACGGCCTAATTCATAGGCGGCATGATCACGGTCGCGGGGCTTGAGATCAGCGCGACTGGCCAAGTGCTGATGAATGCGGATCGCACGTTCGGTCTCACCACGGCGACGAAACAAATTTCCCAATGAAAAATGAAGGTCGACTGTTTCGGGATCGAGTTGAGCTACCTTGACCAGCGCTTCAATCGCTTGATCTGGCTGCTCGTTTAATAAAAGACTGAGCCCCTTAAACGTGGAGCGCTGCTGCAGCATGCGCTCGCGCTCATCCATTCGATTCTCAAGGCGCAGATCCCAACGCGAGGCAAGCCATCCAAGCCCGAATAGAACTGGGAGCAGCAGAAGCCACGCGGTTTCAATTTGAATCATGGGGTTCGTTTACGTAAGGCAGTTTGGTATCAAACTCAGGTCGGTATTGACCCAAAGGCTTTTGCTCGCAAGCGAGGCAAATTAGCCTTCCTTCTTGCCAGACTGATTCTGGTTATGTGCTTGATTGAGGGGTTTATAGTCAACCCGCTCGCGCAACTCTTTACCTGGCTTGAAATGCGGTACACGTTTCTCAGGAATCATGACCTTTTCGCCCGACTTCGGGTTACGGCCAGTGCGTGCTGGTCGGTGATGCAATACAAAACTACCAACACCGCGTAACTCGATGCGCTTGCCTTCGGCAAGAGCTTGCGTCATGGTATCCAACAATGTTTTGACTGCCAACT
>JBIJAC010000060.1:0-7595 GCA_044345935.1 Polynucleobacter sp.
GGCAAACGTCGCTGCGCTCGCAGCAATGCGGCCTGCACATCGACTGCAGCCTTATCAATATCCCGATCATTATTAAATTCCAGAGATATGCTGGTGCTGCCGAGGGAATTTACCGAGCTAATGAGCTTGATGCCATCGATGGTAGAAAATTCTTTTTCAAGTGGCAGCGCAACTGCTGATGCCATGGTTTCTGGCGAAGCGCCAGGCAAACTCGCGCTGACTGAAATGACCGGCGTATTAAAACTGGGTAAGGCGGCAACCGGAATTTTGGTGTAGGCGACGATCCCTGCAATTACTGTCGCCAGCGACAGCAAAGTGGTCATAATCGGCCGCCGAATACACAGCTCAGACAGCGTCATTTTTTCTCAGGCGCCGCGGGGGCGGTGGGCGCTGGCTTAGCCAGTGCTTTTGGTGTGTTGGCGGGCTTTGCTTCGCGCACTTTACTGCCGGGCCGCAAGTTTTGTTTACCTTCAACGATTACGCGTGAGCCTACATCAATGCCCTCAATCACCGCATTGCCTTGGTACTCGTAAAGTACTTTAATTGGCTTCATCGCCACCTTATCGTCGTCCTTTTCAACTACGTAGACGAAGCGACCCTTAGGGTTGATAACAACTGCCTGCGATGGAATGAGCATGACATCGCGCAAGGTACTGGCTTCTAATTTAATCCGTGCAAATTGCCCCGGAATCAATGCACCATTTTTATTCTCTAGACGAGCCTTTAAACGTACCGCACCAATCACGGGATCCACTTGGTTATCAATCACATAGACCAGACCTGGATACTGAGTGGTCTCGACATTGCCGATGCTTACGCTGACTGGAAGAGGCGCATCGTCCTTACGTGATTTTAGTAACAAGGGAATATCCCGCTCAGGAACCGTGAACTGGACATTAATTGGGTCGAGCTGGGTAATGGTAACCATCGCGCCACTAGTCGAGGTGGCCGTCGAGCTCGTTGATGACACGACGACGTTACTGGCTTGGACTAAAGACCCTGGAAATACATTAATAATTCCGGCGCGTCCGTCGATAGGGGAGCGCAAATAGTTATACGACAACTGCACTTCAGTAGCGCGAGCTGCGGCCTGAGTTGATGCGGCGTTGGCTTCTGCTGTATCGAGCCCCGCTTTGGATATGAAATTCTTGGCTACCAATTCCTTGGCGCGCGCGAGTTGACGTTTTGCGTCGTTCGCTAGAGCCTGTGCACGATCAAAATTGGCTTTGTCGGTTCGGTCATCAAGGGTAAAAAGTAAGTCACCCTTTTTAACGATTTGACCTTCGGTGATGTTGACCTTGGTAACGATGCTCGTAATTTGGGGGCGCACATCAACAATGCTGGCGGCAACAATGGTGCCGGTTGCTTCAATCACAAAGGGCACATCCTTGCGTTCCACAATCACACTACTGATCGTTTGTGGCCCACCTCGTTTACTGGCAGGCGGGTAAAAGTGATCGTAGGCCTTATTAGCCGCAAATAGAATTACTGCAAGTGCAAGGATCCACCATTTGCGGCGGATGGCAAACGCCAATATGCCGGCAAAGTCAATTTTCGACCACAGCCTGGCAATCGTTGACAGCAGGTCATTGCTGAGCCGTTGAATGGTTTGCGATAGCGACAAGGCAACTTTGCTTAACCAGGGTGTTTTGGGAGCGTTTTCAGCCAATTGATCTCAGTTTTTCTTAGGTATCTAGCAACGAGGCTATAGGGTGCTTTTGGATGCCCCATTCTCTCATAAGCCCTTGTATTCCACCGAAAGCCAGATTGACTTAAAAGGCGAAAACAGCCCGCCTATAGGGACCTAAACACCTTTTTTCGCTAGGAGCTCTTCCACCCCGCGGTTGGCTAAGGTATCAGCGAGCTCATTGCCGGGGTGGCCATTATGGCCGCGCACCCAATGCCAGGATATCTGGTGATCGGGCAGGAGGGCATCGAGCTCTTGCCAGAGGTCCGCATTTTTTACAGGCTCGCGACTGGCGGTGCGCCATTGGCGCTTTTTCCAACCCTCTAGCCATTCGGTAACCCCTTTTTGCACGTATTGCGAGTCGGTGTACAGCGCAACGCTGGAACGTTGCTTAAGGGCGCGCAGCGCATGAATCACTGCACTCATTTCCATGCGGTTATTGGTGGTTAGATCAGCGCCGCCATGCATATGCCGTTCATGCTCGCCAGAGCGCAATACTGCACCCCAGCCTCCAGGGCCGGGGTTGCCTTTGCAGGCGCCATCGGTATAAATGGTGATGTGGGGAAGGGAAGGATCAGGCTGGCTCATGGCGGTCATGTTGCTTGTGGGGAGTAGTAGGCTGTATTTTGCTCTCCACCACGGGATTGAGTTGACGCAGTGGCGCTGGCCGTTTTTGGGCTACGCGACCCACGAGGCGCATGCCGGGATGATGTTTGACCGCAGAGACCATGAAAACGGCGCCAAAAATAGGCCACCACCGATTGCCCATGGGCTCCAGGTAATTCATGCGCTCAATGGCTAACTCACCCTTCAAGGGGAGTTTGTAGCAGGCAAAGTGGCCACGGTCCAAAGAGAAATTCAGTAACTTTAACCAGTCTCGTATGCGCAGTAGATTAATAAACTGGCCCTCTCTCGGTAAAAATGGTTTACCAATTAAGCGGCCAAGGTATTGCCGCGCACCCCATAGGCTGGCAGGATTAAATCCAGACAAGATGAGTCGTCCCTCGGGTACCAGGACGCGATCTGCTTCGCGCAGAATGTGATGGGGATCATCCGCAAACTCCAATACATGCGGCAATACCAATAGATCTACGCTCTCTGCCGCAAAGGGTAGCTCGTCGGGTAAGCCTTCGATGACGTGCCAAGTCGGCGCTGCCGGCATAGTTGACTGCGTACCTAAGGATTGATCTGCATGCGTTACTAAGGCACGCATCGGCATCCGGTTTTCGCGCAAACAATGGAGTTGCGGCAAGCCAATTTGAACCGCATTAAACCCAAACACATCGACGACCGTTTTATCAAACCATGCCTGCTCTTGATGCAAAACATATTGACCGGGGGGCGAGGCAAGCCACGCATCCCAGGAGCCATCCGCTGACAAAATAGGGCTTTCGGGGGAGGCTTGGGTTGGTATCATGTGCCTATGGTAACGAAAACTGCATTGCAAGTCTGGCCCATTCCGGCATTTGACGATAACTACATCTGGTGCATTCACGATGGCGAGTCTGCCTTGGTGGTTGACCCAGGTGATGCGGGCCCGGTATTGGACTACTTAGAAAGCCAGAGGCTGACGTTGACCGGCATTCTGATTACCCACCACCACGCAGACCACACAGGCGGCATTCAGGATTTGTTGGCCTACGTCGCCACGGATTCCCTTCCAGTGTATGGCCCTGCAGCAGAAGCCATTCCGGGGCGAACCCAGGCCTTAATGGAGGGCGACCGGGTGGAATGCGCTGCACCCGCGATTGCGTTCACCGTCTTGGAGGTGCCCGGCCACACTTTGGGGCACATTGCCTACTTTGCCGCTGGTAATGCGCCCAAGCTTTTTTGCGGCGATACCTTATTTGCAACTGGCTGCGGCCGCCTGTTTGAGGGAACGCCTACCCAGATGTCGCAGTCTTTGGCGAAATTTGCGGCCTTACCACCTGAAACAACGGTGTATTGCACCCATGAGTACACGCTCTCCAATATCCGCTTTGCCTTGGCGGTAGAGCCGAATAATGCCGATCTCATCACCTGGGCGAATACGGCACAGGCCTTGCGCCAAGCGAATCAGCCGACCGTGCCAACCACCATTGGCCATGAGTTGCGGGTCAATCCCTTTATGCGCTCAAATCAACCCGACGTGATTGCGGCAGCATTGCAGGTATCTGGCGCTGCTGCATTACCGAGCCCAGCACATGTACTTGCAGCGATTCGGGCTTGGAAGGATCGCTTCTGATGCGCTGGAGCCAACTCAGCGCATGGCTTCAGATTACGGCTTTACGACCCATTGCGATGGCAGCTATTGCAGTCGCTGTATCCGGCTGCGCCAGTACGGGTAGCGATTGGTCTTCTGATGTGGATGGGAGCGGGGTTCGTAACCCACGTGCAGCTAAAGCGCCTCGTGTTGATCTCAGCAAGCAATCCGTAAGCAGTCTAATGGCGCCCTCAAGCAACCTATGGCTTCGCATACAAGATGGTTTTGTGATGCCTGAGCTCAATAGTCCGCTGGTGATAACGCAGACGCGCTGGTTGGCAGCGAGACCCGATTACGTGCACCGCTCGATGGCGCGCTCATCGCGCTATTTGTTCTACATTGTTGAAGAAGTAAATTCCCGTGGCATGCCGACTGAAATCGCGCTCTTACCCTTTGTCGAGAGCGCCTTTAACCCAGTAGCAAAATCCACTGCCAAAGCGATGGGCATTTGGCAATTTATGCCGGCGACTGGGAAAGATTTCAAGTTAACGCAAAACGTATTTCGTGATGAGCGTCGTGATGTGCTGCAGTCAACCAATGCTGCGCTGGATTACTTGCAACGCTTGCATCGGCAGTTCGGCGATTGGCAACTCGCTTTAGCCGCATACAACTGGGGCGAGGGCAATGTGGCCAAAGCAATTAAGCGCAATCAGGCCGCTAAGCTGCCAACCGATTACCTCAGTTTGAAGATGCCCAAAGAGACCCGAGAATACGTTCCTAAACTGATGGCGTACAAAGCCATCGTTTTGGATCCGAAGGCGTACGGCATTGTTCTGCCAGAACTGGAAAATCACCCCTTCTTTGTAGCCATCGATGTGACGCGTGACATTGATGTCGATCTAGTCATTAAGTTGGCTGATATAACGCCAGACGATTTTCGTAATCTCAATCCATCTTTTAATAAGCCTGTCATCTTGAGTGCGGCCAATCAACAAATTTTATTGCCGTTTGGTCGCGCCGAACTCTTTCAGGAAAATCTAAAAAACTACACTGAGCCACTCTCTACGTGGACTGCGGTCAGCGTTCCATCCACAGAGTCAGCGGACCAGCTAGCAAAGCGCTTGGGTGTGAGTGTCGCCGTGTTGCGTGAGGTCAATGCCATCCCCCCGGGAATGCGTATACGGTCTGGATCAACGGTGTTGATTCCGAAGCCCAGTACCAAGTCAGCTGACGTTTCAGAGCACCTAGCTGAAAATGCGACCCTCAAGTTAGTCAAGCCAGCCCCCGCGAAAAAGGCCGCAGCACCCGCCACTGCCGCCAAGAAAACCAATGCTGCACCCTCTAAAACGGCGCAAAGTGCGACAAAATCGAGCGTCAAGACAGCCTCCAAGCCGCCTAATCAGCAAAAGCCCACATCGACAGACGTCGCCAAGTCTGCGAAAACAACTACTCCAAAAGCCGGTGCTACCCCGCAATAGGGTAAATTTAGCTTTTATGCTTTAGTAGTAGCAAATCCATTGAAGTAGCCCTTTTAGGTAAATCATGTCCTACAAAACCGTTCACGCCCAATCCATTCAAGATCCCCATGCCTTTTGGGGCGAGGAAGCAAAACACATCTACTGGAAAAAACCGTTTGACACGGTACTCGAATACAGTAAGCCGCCATTTGCGCACTGGTTCAAGGGCGGCCTAACCAATCTTTGCTACAACGCAGTGGATCGGCATTTGGCCGAGCGCGGTGATCAACTCGCCTTAGTGGCGGTCTCTACCGAGACCAATATTGAAAAGACTTACACCTTTAAGGAGTTACATGCGGAAGTGAATCGCATGGCTGCCATTTTGAAGGCCAACGGGATAGGTAAAGGGGATCGTGTATTGATCTACATGCCGATGATCGCGGAAGCCAGCTTTGCGATGCTGGCGTGCGCGCGCATTGGTGCAATTCATTCGGTGGTGTTTGGCGGCTTTGCATCGCATAGCTTGGCATCGCGCATTGAAGATGCCACACCCAAAATGATTATTACGGCCGAGGCCGGAATGCGTGGCGGTAAAGCAGTGCCATATAAGCCGCTGCTCGACGAGGCCATTGCCCTCTCATCCTACAAACCCGCAAAGGTCTTGATCGTCAATCGTGGCTTAACCGAGTTTGTCATGGTGGATGGGCGCGATCTCGATTACACCGCCGAGCGCTTGGCCCACCTCCATGCAGAGGTACCCGTAGAGTGGGTGGATGCAACCCACACCTCTTATATTTTGTATACCAGCGGCACGACCGGTAAGCCCAAGGGGGTGCAGCGCGATACCGGTGGTTATGCGGTAGCGCTGGCATCGGCAATGCGCTTGATCTTTTGCGGCAAGCCAGGTGAAACCATGTTCACCACTTCCGATATTGGCTGGGTGGTTGGGCACAGTTTCATTATTTATGGGCCGCTGATTAATGGCACGGCCACCATCATGTACGAAGGAACCCCATTGCGTCCGGATGGTGGAATTTGGTGGAGTCTGGTTGAGAAATACAAGGTATCGGTAATGTTCTCGGCCCCCACTGCAATTCGGGTGCTAAAAAAACAAGATCCTGCTTTCTTAACGAAATACGATTTATCGAGCTTGCGTACTTTATTTTTGGCGGGTGAACCGCTGGACGAGCCAACCGCAACCTGGATTCATGAGGCGATTGGCAAGCCGGTGGTGGATAACTATTGGCAAACCGAAACCGGCTGGCCTATTTTGGCGATTCAGCGCGGCGTCGAAGTCATGCCCCATAAATTCGGCTCTCCTGGTTTGCCGGTATTTGGTTACAACATGAAGCTATTGGATGAGGCTACTGGCGAGGAGCTGGGCCCCGATCAAAAAGGGGTGGTCGCGATTGAAGGTCCGCTGCCTCCGGGCTGCATGCAAACCGTGTGGGGCGATGACGATCGTTATGTGAAAACCTACTGGAGCACCATTCCCGGCAAGATGATGTATTCCACCTTCGATTGGGGCATTAAGGACAAAGATGGCTATTACTTCATTCTGGGTCGTACCGATGACGTCATCAACGTTGCTGGCCACCGTTTGGGTACGCGTGAAATCGAGGAGAGTATCTCCAGCCATGCCAATGTTTCCGAGGTGGCAGTCGTTGGCATTGAAGATAAATTGAAGGGTCAAGTTGCGATTGGCTTTGCAATTCCAAAAGATGCGTCCAACGTAAGCACGCTCGAAGCAGAACTCATGAAAACCGTGGATTCGCAATTGGGCGCGGTTGCGAGGCCTGCGCGGGTTTACATTGTGACGGCTTTACCCAAGACCCGTTCTGGGAAGATTGTGCGACGCGCCTTGCAAGCGGTTGCCGAAGGGCGGGATCCTGGCGATATCAGTACGATGGAAGACCAATCGGTACTGGCGCACATTAAAACGGTGATTCAGGAAAGCGCCAAAAAAAGCTAGGAAAAACTAGCCCTAAAAAGCCGAAACTACAGGGAAATTAAAGCAGGGACTGGGCAGCCGCACCGCCCAGTAAGGCTGCGGCTGGTTTGGCGCAAAGCCTGTCCGCGAACTGGTATTATTGTTGGGTTCGTAACTCAATAAATTACCCTAGCGCTTAAAAACACTCACCTCCCGCAACCACTTCCGGGTAGGCTATTTGGGGGTGTTGAGCGTTGGATGGCAGCAGGGATTGGAGATGGTTTGTCACCCTTGCTTCCTTCTTTTCCCCCAGCCGTTTTGGCCTTAGCCGACGGAACC